>NZ_QUGO01000065.1:898-1132 GCF_003479105.1 Blautia sp. AF19-13LB | reverse complement strand
CAGAACAGGTTTTTCCTTCTCGAGACGCAGTTGTTTCCGCTTTTCATAATTACCGGGATACTTTTTGTTAATGGAGTCTTCCATGGCAAACAACCGATTGCAGTACTGGACTCCCTATACTGCAGGCTGGCTGTAGTCATACTGCTTCCCTTTTGGAACAGCGTCGATAAAGTATCGGCGGATATGTGCCCAACAGGAGCAGCGCCTGATCCCAGGCAGACTGTTATAACCCTG
>NZ_QUGO01000065.1:0-888 GCF_003479105.1 Blautia sp. AF19-13LB | reverse complement strand
ACTGTTATAACCCTGATAGCCGTCCGTTTCCAGATATCCGCTGTAGCCTTCCAGAAACTCCTTTGCATGGCTGCCGCTCCTGGTCGGGGAATAGCCATACAGGATGATCTCCGCAAGTCCGCCCTCACCGCTTCGGAACAGCCACATGAATGACTGGGTCTGTGCCCTGCGTCCTTCCTCTTTCAATACCTGGACCCGCGTCTCATCTGCCATCGCAAAACTACGTTTCAGCAGCTCCCGATGAAAGTAATCGTACATTGGCTGAAAATAGTTCTTTGAACAGTAGATGATCCAGTTGGCAAGGGTGGTCCGGCTGATCTGCGCCCCATACTGCTTCCAGTCCTTTTCCTGCCGGTAAAGTGGAAGCCCGTTGGCATACTTCTGGTACATAGTCCATACAGCGGCAGATGCTGATGCAGGTCCTTTTCCAAGCAGGGCCGGCGGAACCTGAGACTTTACAATCACAGGCTTTTCTGTATCGCCGAGTCCTTCCTTGCAGGAGGGGCATCCATAGCTCTGGCTGTAGTATTCGATCACTTTACAGGTGGCAGGAATAAATTCCAGTTCCCGGCGGACATATTCCTCGCCGATCAGGACCATCTGCGTA
The DNA here is from genome assembly GCF_003479105.1 of Blautia sp. AF19-13LB. Lineage (NCBI taxonomy): Bacteria > Bacillati > Bacillota > Clostridia > Lachnospirales > Lachnospiraceae > Blautia > Blautia sp. AF19-13LB. The sequence goes on along the minus strand of NZ_QUGO01000065.1, from coordinate 281 downwards.
CCACATACCGGACAGATCTGATCAGTTCCGTCTGCTCCGCTATCATTGTTTTCAGTTGTGATACGGTATCTTTCAGCTCTCGAAGCTGGATATCTTTTGCACAGGAAACCATCGTTTCTCTCCTCGGATTTGATTCCTTTATTATACCAGAAATGGGGTTTTTACTAAAGGAAAACAACGCCTGAAAAATGCCGGATTTACAAGGAATTTCCGGGTTTTTCTATGCAGGATTTCTGCCAGGATCCACGAGCTTTTTATTCTGCTTTGAGGGCTTTTGGCTG
>NZ_QUGO01000064.1:0-1139 GCF_003479105.1 Blautia sp. AF19-13LB | reverse complement strand
ATCTTTTTCTCATTGGTAAGCCCGTAGGTTTCTTCCAGATAAAGAAGCAGATACTTCATGTCCGTATCGTTCAGGGCGGTGCTTTCTCTGTGAAAACCGATGGGCTTTATGATGTCCTTGCGGTCGGTCAGGATGTTGTATGCGATAGCCCCGGAAAGCAGCGGGTCACGCTGGAATACGGTCAGGCAGTTCCGTATGCTCTGACGGACACCGCCTTTCTCGGTAGTTTCCAGCCCCGCCTTGATTTCCTCAATGCTCTGGGGCGGCTGCATGGCGTTCATGGTGTTTTTTAGTTCTTGCTGCGTCTGCGGCTGCAAGCTCTGCCATTCGCTGTTCAAGCTGTATCACATCCTTTCCGTAGTCCGCAATCAAAGCCGCTTTTTCCTCTGTCTCCCCGAACAGCAGCACATCCAGCAGATATTCCACATGGGCTTGCTTTTGTAAGGCTTCCACAAACCGGGGATGAAAGGCTTCCTCTGGGGAGTGCGGGGCATATTCCATTCTCCATGCCCGAAGCAGGTGGAGATAATCGGCAAGGATACGGGAGCAGCGGTTCTTTGCTTCCTGAAACTGTTCCTCCGGGGATTTCTGCCGGGGCTTGGGCTTTTTTGCCTTTCCCGGCGGTTTCCAGTCCTCATAGGAAAGCCCGAAGTCCTGTGCCAGCTGTACGGCGGCTTCTTTCTTTCCCAGCCCATACAGGGCGGCGGCAAAATCAATCACATCCCCATCCGCACCGCAGCCGAAGCAGTGGTAACGCCGATCCAGCTTCATGCTTGGGGTTTTATCGTTATGGAACGGGCAACAAGCCATCCCGTTCCGGCCTACACGGATTCCATAATGCTCCGCAGCCTGTCTTGTTGTGACGGACTGCTTCACAGCTTCAAATACATTCAAATCTATCCCTCCTTGAAAATAAGAAAAGCACCTGACATTCTCTGATTGAAAATGGCAAGTGCCTGTTAAAGTTCCATATCCTGTTGTCTGTGTTTCGCCTGTGCCGGGGCGGTTCTTTGAGCCTTTTTCTCGTCTGCCTTATCCTGCAAGACTTCCTTGATGGGCTGCTTCTTAGGCGGCTCTTTACTTTCCTCTGTGCCGGGTGTGGCTTTCCGTACCCAGTAGCGGATGTCCCGCAGCTTCTT
>NZ_QUGO01000063.1:0-1164 GCF_003479105.1 Blautia sp. AF19-13LB | reverse complement strand
TATTGTATCATAGAAGAACCTTCCAAACATTATTTTACAGAAAAAGTTTCATACTCTCGAATATGCAGCTTCCCCATAAATCTCATAAAAAAAGGCTCAAAAATACCCGGAGCACTCCGGGCACAAAAAAAGCACCTGCCATTCCTGACAAATGCTTTCCATATCATCTCTTATTCAATCAATAGAACTGAAAGTTGAAGAATACTCTTTCTACCGTTCATACGATGCAATGATTTCTTTGCTGTCTGCTATTCTATACTCAAGTGTTCCCAAATTACCAATCAAGTTAAATGTCATATCTGCATTGACCTGCAATTCATCTGCAATCCTGGATGCAGACGGCTCATCTTTTAGAAAAACTGTTAATCCATAAGGCTCTGTTTCAGACTGTATCTCTATACTGTCATATGAGTATCCCTCCGGATACTCTTGACCGCTTACAATGTTTATAACATTCGAAGAATCTCCTACATAATCTGTCTTATACTGCGACAGGTTAGGAATTTCGTACAGTTTTTCTTTTTTCCCGCACGCCGAAATCAACATTATTGATACCGTAACCAACATAATTGCAAGTACTTTTTTCTTCATAACCCCCCCTGAAAACTTTTATTTATCTTCTAACTCAAATCCAAGTTCTTTCAGTTCTTTTTCGTTTCTGACATCTTCATCCGTTTTCTTTTTCTTTCCAGTGATAGCACTGTAGGCTTCTTTGATACCATTTTTCACTGCCCATTTGATAACGAAATACAGTGCGATCAAAATAACAATTGCAGTTCCTCCACTTATGCCTAATTTATTCCACATAATCATTAACTCCTCCGATTTCGTGATTTTCAATTTATTTTCAATTTTACAGGCTGGGATTTATCATTGATTGACACTCCCCACAGCTAAAGCAGGGGGATTCCTGTTTCTTCCACCATTGCATTGGCAAATACCTTACGGTACTGCAATGTCTTACACGGTGTCCACAGGCTATATTTATACTGTTCCCGCATGCCCTGCGGTACAGTTTTCTTATCTTTATGCCGACTGCAGCTGCAGTCCTTTTTTCAAAATATTGATGCCTGCATTCGTATCCCGGTCATGAACTGCATGACACCCGGGGCACTCCCAGATACGAATGCGCAGATTTTTCACCAGCGGATTCCGATAGCCACA
>NZ_QUGO01000062.1:0-1184 GCF_003479105.1 Blautia sp. AF19-13LB | reverse complement strand
TTGGCAAGCTGGACTTCATCGGACAGCCGCTTTCTGCCCTCGGACACTTTTGTTTTAAGCTCCGTCTGCTCGGTCTGTGTCTTTTCCAGCATGGTGTTGAAATTCTGCTCACTGATACGCCCTGCAATCATATCCTCATAAAGCCGCATGACCATTTTGTCCAGAACCTCAATCCGTTCCTCGTCCCTTGTAAGGGAGCGTTCCATTGCTTCCCGCTGTTCCTTTTGTTCGGCTTCGCAGGTATTTGTCAGGCGGTCGGCAACCGCTTCCCCGTCCATCAGGGCAGCTCTGGCACATTCCCGGATTTTCCGCAGCACATGGCTGTAAAGGGTGTCATAATCAATCCGGTGCTGGGTGCAGTGGTTCTTTCCAAAGGCGTTGTAGGTCTTGCAGGAATAAATCCGCTGGGGATATTTTGCGTTTGTGTAGCGTATCGTCAGCGACTTCCCACACTCGCCGCATTTTAACAGTCCGGCAAACAGGCTGATTTCATTGGTCTGCCCCGGACGCTGGCGGGATTTCAGCTTGTTCTGCACAATATCAAAGCTCATGCGGTCAATCAGCGGTTCATGCTGTCCCTCCACCACAATCCAGTCCTCCGGCTTCTTTTCCCCAATCGTGCCGATTTTGAAACGGTAGTCCTTTTTCTGGGAAGCAATCGCCCCGGTGTAGACGGGATTCATCAAAAGGTCTTTGATAACGGAGAAGTCCCACATATACCGCCCGTTTTCCGGGTCTTTCTTTTCCCATTTGGTGCGGGTATTGCGAAGCCCCCGTTCCCGGTTCCACCATGTGGGGCAGGGGATTTTTTCTTCCTCCAGCCGTCTGCGGATATAGTTCGGACCATGACCGTTTAGGGCATATCCGAAAATCAGCCGCACAATCGGGGCTGTTTCCTCGTCAATGAGCAGATGGTTTCTGTCCTCCGGGTCTTTCCGATACCCAAACGGGGCAAGACACCCGGTAAACTGTCCTTTCTGCGCTTTCAGAAGATAAGAGGAATGGACTTTCTTGGAAATATCCTTGCTGTACATCTCGTTCAGGATATTCTTGAACGGGGCAATATCGTTGTTATCACGCAGGGTGTCGATACCGTCATTCATGGCGATATAGCGGACGCCGTTCCTTGGGAAAAAGTCCTCAATCAAATGCCCGGTTTGCAGATAGTTACGCCCCAGTCGGCT
>NZ_QUGO01000061.1:0-1271 GCF_003479105.1 Blautia sp. AF19-13LB | reverse complement strand
GGGCATAGGAACCAGATTCGTTTACCCCAGGATCAACTCCGGCGAATGCAGTAAGGGCTCCTTTATGCGTGAATCTGGTTACATCACCGATCTCAGCCATAAGCTGTGGACCGAGAGATGGACCAATCCCTTTAAACTGCATGACAATTGAGTATTCAGGAAGCTTTGAGGCAGTCTCGTTCATGAGAGTGCGTATTGTTTCGACAGTAACGGAAGTACTGTTGAGCTGATCGACAGCTTGTCTGATGATATGTTTGGTTATTTCATTCTTAGGAAATACTGGAACAAGTTCCTTTGTTTTGGTGTAAATTTCTTCCGCTTTTGATTTATTGAAGGCATATTTTTTGCGCTTGCACCAGTTCTGATAATGTTCAACAAAAGCGTTTAGAGACATTTTACGAATGCAATCTACATGCCAGTATGTAGAGACAAAATCAACCCATTTCTGGGAACCATCACTGCGGGTGGGACTATTGAAATAAGTATTTGCATTTGGATAGGTCTGGTCAATGAGGCCAATAAGATTATTTTTCATAGCCGTTTTTTGTTTCACATAGAAATGGAACTGACGATTCATGACCTTTAGCTGAGCGCGTAATTCATCTGTAATACTATACGGTTCAAGACTTTGCCATTTGTCAAGAGCGTAGCGGGCAATCTTGACAGAATCAGCTTTGTCGGACTTGATTTTGCGAAGAGAATCGTTATTAAAATCTTTGACCAACTTGGGATTAACAGCACTGACAAAGAGATCTGCTGCTGAAAGCTGGTGAGCAAGTGCTTCGTAGTAGCGGCCGGTATGTTCCATTACAACCCGGGATTCACCTTCGATAGAATGAATAAGTTTAATAAGTGAATGGATATCACTGGATGTGTGCTTAATCTCAAAAGGAGAGGATACAATCTCCCCAAATGGTCTCAGAATTGTAACCATACTTTTACCTTTTGAAACATCGATACCTACTGCGTTCATAAATTTATCACTCCTTAAAAAATATTACAATGGATAAATACCAGTTTTACTCATTACCTGTTCAAACTACTGTGTGTGACACGAATGCACCTAATGTGATTCAACCTGCATAAAACGAACACTGTGAATGAGGAGCCGGTTATCAGTCTAAAGTACGGACGCGAGGTCCAAGTGATGAAGTCGATATACCATTGCATCCTACATTCTAACAGTTTAAGTAATGAGATGGATAAATCCTTACTGGAAGTAAGGGGATTACCCATAAATATATTGTAGTAGTGATGAGTTAGACGCGCAA
>NZ_QUGO01000060.1:0-1485 GCF_003479105.1 Blautia sp. AF19-13LB | reverse complement strand
GAGAGTATGAAACTTTTTCTGTAAAATAATGTTTGGAAGGTTCTTCTATGATACAATAAATATCATTAGGAGGACCTTTTATTATGGCAAGACAAAAGAAACCGGTACATCGAGTACAAATGACCGAAGGAAAACGAAACATCATCCATCAGCTCCTGGAAGAGTATGATATCCAGTCTGCTGAAGACATCCAGGATGCGCTCAAGGATCTTTTAGGCGGTACCATTAAGGAAATGATGGAAGCGGAAATGGACGATCATCTCGGCTATGAAAAATCAGAACGTTCGGATAATGATGATTACCGCAATGGGTATAAGCGCAAACAGCTCAACAGCCGATATGGATCGATGGAAATCGAAGTGCCGCAGGACCGAAAATCAACATTTGAACCACAGGTGGTGAAAAAACGTCAGAAAGATATTTCTGATATTGATCAGAAGATCATTTCCATGTATGCCAAAGGAATGACTACCCGACAGATTTCCGAAACCATCGAAGATATTTATGGCTTTGAGACCTCGGAGAGTTTTATTTCCGATGTAACCGATAAGATCCTGCCACAGATCGAAGACTGGCAGAACCGGCCATTGGACGAAGTCTATCCCATTCTCTACATCGACGCAATTCACTATTCCGTAAGAGATAATGGTGTAATCCGAAAGCTTGCAGCTTACGTGATTCTTGGAATCAACACGGAAGGAAAGAAAGAGGTTCTGACCATCAGCGTTGGCGACAACGAAAGCGCAAAATACTGGCTTTCCGTTATGAACGAACTGAAAAACCGGGGTGTCAAAGATGTATTAATCATCTGTGCAGATGGTTTAACCGGCATCAAAGAAGCAATCGCTGCTGCTTTTCCCAAAACCGAGTATCAGCGCTGTATCGTACACCAGGTAAGAAACACACTGAAATATGTCCCTGACAAGGACAGAAAAGCATTTGCAGCGGATCTGAAGACCATTTATCAGGCCGCAGATGAAAAGAAAGCGCTGGCAGCCTTAGATCGTGTAACTGAAAAATGGTCTCCCAAATATCCGAATTCCATGAAACGCTGGAAGGATAACTGGGATGCCATCTCTCCAATTTTCAAGTTTTCAACGACGGTCAGAACGGTGATTTATACCACCAATGCGATTGAATCCCTGAATTCCACCTACCGGAAGCTGAATCGGCAGAGAAGCGTATTCCCAAGCGATACGGCCCTTTTAAAAGCGCTGTACCTGGCCACTTTTGAGGCTACGAAAAAATGGACCAGTACGATTCGAAACTGGGCGCAGGTATATGGCGAACTGAGTATTATGTACGAAGGTCGTCTTCCAGAATAACGAGTAAACCGACGATCAAGACAGGCGGAAAACCGCCTGCTCTTGACATGCCATTCAACAACTGTTATATATAAAACAAGGGTGAAAAGCTCAAACTGTAAGCTCACCACCCTTGCATATCATAGAAGAATCTTATTTACAGACTTTTTCTCACAGTCTC
>NZ_QUGO01000006.1:99478-230910 GCF_003479105.1 Blautia sp. AF19-13LB | reverse complement strand
ATCATAGTTTTATAAATGCTTACGATTTCTGCTCTTTGCTAAAGTTAATGACATTGTGCTTTTGCAGGGTTTGCTATGGATGTTTTTTGAGGGATGATTGCTCAGATACGCTCCGGGTCGCTGACTGGTACCTGTTTCGAAGCAGCAGATCAGACATAGATGCTGTGATTTGAAATGATGCTGCAGGAAGAGGTGGAATTACGCAAGATGCTTCCGGAAGTGTTCTATGACAGCAACGGATTCTGCACTGACAGGTTTCGGAACAGCGGATGGTTTTGCAAGAAAATAGCCCTGCAGGAGATCAACATCCAGTTCCAGTACCTTCAAAAGTTCAGCTGGAGTTTCCAGACCCTCGGCAATGATTTTCATGCCTCTTTGATGTGCATAGGAAACAATATTTTCTACGATCTGCTGCTTGTCCGGATCGGAGTCGATATCGCGGATGATGGAAAGATCCAGCTTGATATACGCCGGTGCAAGCTCCAGAAGCGTTTTTTCATTGCTGTAGCCGCTGCCGTAGTCATCCAGGGCAAATACACCGGAAAATCCCGGCATCTCACGTTTTTTCAACAGAGCTGTAAGATCCTGTGAATCCTCCTCTGTGATCTCGATGACAATCCGATCCTGAAGAAAGCTGTATTGTTCGACGTAAGCCACTGACTCATCGTGATTCATGTATTGGCTTGCAATCGAATTGACAAAGAGAAGCTCATCACCGCGTATCTGATGGGTGGAGAGGAATGTGGCATAGGATTTTGCAGAGAGAAACATAGTCAGACGTTCTATTTCATGCAGGCACTCTTCCTCGTGAGCCAGCTGCAGGATCTGATCCGGACGAGTAAGTGCCGGGAGATTTCCGCGCATCAGCGCCTCGTAGGCGTAGATACTGCCGTCCGCAGCGGAAACAATTGGCTGGAAGTAATACGTAAACAGCTCTTCATTCAACATTTTATGGAACAGGCGGCGCATCTCGGTTTCCTTTGCGTTTTTTGTAAAAAGCTCCAGATCGAATTCGGTAATGTACCCTTTTTCTGCTTTCTTTACCTGGTACATTGCGAAATCCGCATATTTTTTCAGCGTAGACAGATCTGTACTGTTTTCCGGATACCAGGAAACTCCGCCGGAAAGGCGAAGGGGCAGTTTACGACCACTTGGCAGCTCCAGGGCTGTATTTGAAACCGCAAGGGAAAGATTCTGCAGAAGTGCTCGAATTTCTTCCTGCGATTGGTAGCCGTAGAACAGAAGATTAAATTCATCGCCGGAAATACGGGCACAGAGCGTTTTAGCCGGCACAGAGGAGATAAAACACTGTCCTGCCTGCCGGATATAGGCATCGCCCCAGTCGTGGCCGAAGGTGTCGTTGGTGCGTTTTAGATTGTCAAGGTCGATCATCAGAAGGGCAGCGTGACCGAGAACTTCCGAATGCTCAAAAAGAGCTTCACTTTCCCGCTGAAACGCGCGTCGATTGTAGAGACCGGTCAATGCATCGTAATCACGCTCGTGCTCTATGCGCTGCCGTTCCAGCATAACGGAGGTAAAATCTTCGACAAGTCCGATCTGCGCATAGCCCTCGCGGGAGGTCTCCATACGGATGTAGCGGATTGTTCCGTCAGAAAATGAAATTTCATACACCTTAGAATGCCCGACCCATACGGTATGAGAATGTGTCTGGTCAAATTCACGCAGCATCTGCTGGAAATACCGGGTGGAAAGCCCGGAGACATCTTCAGATGGAAGGTTGAGCATGGGAAAAAAGTTCTTTGTGACATAGACCGTGTTGAGATCAAAACGCATCTCATAGCCACCCAGTTCAATACTTGCCATTTCCATGATACGCAGGAATTTTGTGGAGGTTGTCAGAATAATGTGGATACTGCCGTCATCGGAAAAGTCACCTTCTTCCAGGTAATTGGGAAGATAGGCAGCCTTTTCTTTCTCTGTAAGATAAGGGGAAAGATCAACGACCTGTCCCATCTGCTCAAGCGTATAGGCGGTATCGGCGTAGGCGGAAAAAATATTTGGCATGGCAAGGGCACCAACCCTTCCTTTGGCGGCATCGAGAACATTTTTTCCAGGTCATTGATGCTGCCCTGACTGGAGGCTTCGACCGTAATATGCTCTTTTTTTCCGATCGTTGTATTGAATTCCTCAACAAGACATTCAAAGGAAGCTAACTGATCTCCGTTGTAATACGTCCATACGGTCAGCGTAACGGGTTTGTTGGAGGCGCGGCATCCGCCAAGAAGCGATACAGCGAGAATAGAACTCAAAAGAAAGGTTGTGACTTGATTTGAAAGAATTATAACATAAAGGAACAGGAGCCGCAATCGAAATTAAGCCGTGGAACAGAAAAGTTGTTACAGTTCACTGGTTCCCAGCGAACTGTAACATTCGCAGCCCTCATTTAAAGTTTTGCTTCGCAAAAGGAGGGCTGCTCACGCCTGAATCACTTTCTTACGCAGCGAAACAGCAAGTGTTTCACTGCTGAGTGAACAGTAACGAAAAGTTACCTGTTGTTTGCCGGGTACCGGTGAAGTGTAATGCAGCAGGAAAGAATCCGGTAAAGGAAAAAAGCTCCGCCGGAAAAAAAGGTGGTATTTCCGGTGGAGCTCTGTGAAAAAAGTGATCAGAATTTTACTGATGATAATAAGAGAGGAAGTCGGTGATCTTTTCAACCGCATCCTTTAAAACTTCAATTCGCGGCAGGTAAACAACGCGGAAGTGATCCGGCTGTCCCCAGTTGAAGCCGCCGCCGTGGACGATCAGAAGTTTTTTGTCGCGCAGCAGATCGAGAGCAAATTTTTCGTCGTTTGTGATATTGAACTTTTTCGTGTCAATTTTCGGGAACATATAGAACGCAGCTTTTGGTTTGACTGCGGTGATACCCGGAATATCGCAGAATGCCTTGTAAACGTATTCGCGCTGCTCGTAAATCCGTCCGCCCGGAACGATGTAGTCGTTGACACTCTGGTGGCCGCCAAGAGCGGTCTGGACAACGGACTGTGCCGGAACATTGGAGCAGAGACGCATGTTGGAGAGCATTTTGAGCCCTTCAATATAGTCCTTTGCGATAGCTTTATTTCCACTTAAGATCATCCAGCCGATACGGAAGCCTGCGATCATGTGCGATTTGGAAAGACCACTGAAGGTGACACAGAACAGATCCGGTGCGAGGGATGCAATAGAAACATGCTCGAGACCGTCCATGACGAGCCGGTCATAAATTTCATCGGAAAAGATGATCAGTTGATGTTCTCTGGCAAGCTCGACAATCTGCTGCAGTACCTCTTTCGGATAGAGTGCACCGGTCGGGTTATTCGGATTGATGATAACAATCGCTTTTGTGCGGTCGGTGATTTTTTTTCGCATATCATCGATGTCCGGATACCATTCGGACTGTTCGTCGCAGATGTAGTGGACGGCTTTTCCGCCGGCCAGCGTTGCGCAGGCAGTCCAGAGAGGGTAATCCGGGGATGGGATGAGGATTTCATCCCCGTCATCCAGAAGAGCGGACATACAGAGGTTGATCAGCTCACTGACGCCGTTTCCTGTATAAATATCATCAATAGAAACATTTGGCAGTTTCTTTAACTGTGCGTATTGCATGATTGCTTTTCTTGCGGAGAAAAGTCCCTGGGAAGGAGAGTAGCCCTCACAGTCGGTAAGCTGATGACTCATATCATAGATGACCTCATCAGGAGTACGGAAACCAAAAGGAGCCGGATTTCCAATATTCAGTTTCAGAACCTGTGTGCCGCACGCTTCCATGCGGTTTGCTTCTTCTACGACAGGTCCGCGGACATCATATAAGACATTGTCGAGTTTCGATGATTTTTTAAATTCTCGCATAGGGGAACCTCCTGTTTTTGTCTGGGAAAGGGAAGCGGCAGATGGATCAGAAAAGGATTCTGCCGGATCGGAAACCGTATCTGCCGTATAGTTTACTGTGGAATCTTTTGCAAGCAGCCAGTCGGGATCGACCTGGAGCACATCGGCCAGAAAGTGAAGAATGTCGGAGCGCGGAACCGTTTTTCCGCTGACATACTGACTGACATGGCTTTTCCCAAGCTTCACACCGCGCCGCTGGGCCGCTCGGATCAAATCGACCTGCTTGAACTGTTTCGCCTGCATGGCCAGTTTCAGACGGTCGGAAAAGGTTTCATTTGTCATAGAAAATCTCCTTAAGATAGAATACAAAATAAAAAAAAGTTCAAAACTGTGCTTATTGTAGCATGAGCGGGAAGAAAGTTCAATAGGAAAGCTGAAATTTGTAAAAAATATTGAAAAGTTCAAAATAGAAGAAAAATAAGTTCAATTATAATATTGTCTATTCTGTACAGGTAAAGCGTTAAACCTTGCGCATTTTGTAAATTGACAAACGATGAGATTTCGGTAGAATAAAAAAATAGGATGCTATGCGTTTCTGTTGGGATCCGCCAATAGAAACGGGAGAGAAAGGAAGGAAAATGTATGGGGGAAGGTCATAAAAAATTGAATATTTCCGACTGTATGGGACTTGCGATCGGACAGATCATCGGTTCGGGCATCATGGTACTGACGGGAATCGTCATCGGTCTGACAGGACACGGCATTGCCGCAGCGTTTATTTTAGGTGCTGTGCTTGCCATTATCACCTGTGTACCGTTCATCATCCTGACGTCCGCAATCCCGTCATCAGGCGCCGGCTTTACTTACATCCGACGATTGATGGGTGAAAAAGCCGGCTTTATGTACATTGCGATGTTTGTCTTAAGCCAGGTTCTGATCGCAACGTACGCGAAAGGCTTTGCAAGCTATTTCTGCTCGATTTTTCCGCAGTTTGGCGAGTCGGCTGTCGCAATGGCAGCACTTGTAATCTGTACCGCCGTCAATCTCATTGGACTGAAATCGAGCGCACTGGTGCAAAAGGGCATGGTTGTGCTGCTGCTTTTAAGCCTGTTCTTATTTATTGTATTCGGGTTGCCCAAAGTAAGCTGGGATGCCCTGACACCGACGGTATCCAACCTGATGCCGAACGGTCCGAAGAACTTTTTCACAGGCGTGGCACTTTTGAGTTTTGCGTGCGGAGGCGCAAAATTCGTTGCGGAGAACGGAGACGATATTGTGGAGCCGTCCCGCACGATTCCAAAGGTTATCGTGCTTTCCACGAGTATCGTTGCTGTATTCTATGTGCTGATCGGTATCGTGGCAGGCGGCGTGCTTCCGGTCGAAACGGTTGCATTTCAGAATCTGACGCTTGTCGCACAGGAGATTTTTCCAACCTGGCTGTACCTGTTTTTCGTGTTCGGTGGTGCCGTATTTGCGCTGCTTACCACCCTGAACGGAACCTTGAGCTGGGTGACAAGAGGACTGCAGGCTGCCGCAAAACAGGGCTGGCTGCCGGAAAAAACCGCGGAGGAGAATAGAAACGGTGTTCCGGTGATCCTTCTGATGGTCTTTTTCCTGATGGGCGCTATTCCGATCCTTACGGGAATGGATCTGACATTGATTTCAAACATGGGTGTCGGAACCGATATGGTGACGGAATTTATGGTACTCCTGGCCTGCTGGCGTCTGCCGGATATTTTCCCGGAAGAGTATCAGAAATCTGCGTTTTGTATGAAAAAGCGGACACTTCACATTCTGCTGTTTTTCATCGGCATTCTGATGATCGGAACCTCGTATGTCAATCTGTCGGATCTTACCGTTCCAGCGGCGATCGCATGCGGCATCTATATTCTGGTGATGTTTGTTTACACGCAGGTCCGATACCCGTATGTGAAGGCAAAACAGGAAAAGAAAGAAGACAAATAAAGAAGAGAAATGGAGAAGAAACATGAGGGCAACAACAAAAGAGCAGGGCTTTTACAGCCAGATTTTTAAGCTGGTTCTGCCGATTGTGATTCAGAATCTTTTAAGCGCGGCAGTCAACTCTGCCGATGTCGTGATGCTGAACTACGTGGGACAGTCCGCTATTTCCGCGGTATCCCTGGCATCCAACTATGCAAATGTATTATTTATGGTTTATTATGGACTGGGAACAGGAGCAACACTTCTGTGTGCCCAGTACTTTGGAAAAGGCAATATGCGAGCAATTCAGACTGTCGAGGGAATCGCACTTCGATTCTCCGTCATCATCTCCGTCGTTGTGGCAGGAATTGCTTTTACCATGCCACAGATGATGATGCGTCTGTTTACAGATAATGTGGAACTGATCCGGATCGGTGCTTCGTATCTGCGCGTCATGGGTGTGACCTACCTGTGCTGGGGCATTACGGAGATCTATCTTGCGGTGCTTCGAAGCCTCGGCCGTGTGACGATCAGCATGGCGATGAATATGATGGCATTCGCACTGAACGTATTTTTCAACGCATGCTTCATTTTTGGTCTCTTCGGATTTCCGAAGCTTGGAGCAACCGGTGTTGCAATCGCAACGGCGATGTCGCGTGTCATTGAACTGATCGGCTGCGTGATTGTATCGATTATGAGTAAGGATATCAAGCTCGATCTGCGGTACATGTTCATCCGCAACAAGCTGCTGTTTTCCGATTTTGTGAAGCTGTCACTTCCGGCGCTTGGAAATGATCTTTCCTGGGGCGTTGCATTTTCGATGTATTCTGTGATCCTGGGGCATTTGGGAAGCGATGCGGTAGCGGCAAACTCGCTCGTTGTCGTTGTAAGAAATATCGGAACTGTGCTGTGCTTTGGTGTGGCAAGTGCGGGCGGTATTCTGCTTGGAAATGTTATGGGAGAAGGAAATCTGGAAAAGGCGAAGGAATATGCGTCTAAACTGCTGAAGCTGACGGTTGTTACCGGAGCTGTGGGCGGACTGGTTGTACTGGGTATCACGCCGTTTGTACTGAAGTTTGCTTCTTTAAATGAGACCGCGATGCATTATCTGAAATATATGCTGCTGATTAACACCTATTATATTATGGGGACTGCCGTCAATACAACGCTGATTGCCGGAGTATTCCGTGCCGGAGGTGACACAAAGTTCGGACTGGTCTGCGATACGATTGATATGTGGTGCTACGCGGTGCCGCTTGGATTTATTGCAGCGTTTGTCTTCAAGCTTCCTGTCCTTGTGGTTTATTTCCTGCTGTGTACAGACGAGTTTGTAAAATGGCCGTGGGTTCTGAAACGGTATAAGAGCGGACTGTGGGCAAAAAACATTACGCGGGATCATCTGTTTGAGGATGAAGAAAAAGAATAGATGATATAGAAAAAAGACATCTGCAGGGGTGAAAAATCACTTCGCCAGATGTCTTTTTCAAACACGCTCTAACTGTGCTGCAAGAGTCAAAGAAACAACAGCGGAAAGTCAGAATGGTTATAGCATAACGGATCGGAAACTGGTATGATCAGACCGTAAAAGGATAGTGCAAAAGTTTTAAAGAACGGTATATCCTTTGCTCTTTAAGCTTGCTTCTGTCTCGTATACATCCGGTACATGGAACACCATGATCGGGCAGCCGGACTCGCGGTTGAAGGAGAGATAGATATAGTCGATGCTGATATTTGTCTCAAGCAGTGTTTTCAGAAGGGAATTTAAGTTGCCCGGCTGATCAACTACCTCGACACCGAGTACATCTGTCTGGCGTGTCATGTAACCGGCAGCCTGAAGCGCCTGCTCTGCTTTATCTGGATCGGAAACGACCATGCGGACAATGCCGTATTCTGCGCTGTCGTTGTTGACGGAACCTAAAATATTGACGTCGTTTTCAAACAGAATCTGTGTGATCTGCTGCATCGTGCCTTTTTTATTTTCTGCGAAAATAGAAAGTTGTTTTAACATAATGGAGCCTCCTAAAATTGATCTCTGATTCCATTATACTGCCAAAATCAAACGCGTCAACGAATTTTGTAAAAGAAGACGAAAAAAAGGTAAAAAAGCGTATCGTTTACAGAAAATCAATAGAATAAAAGCATCAATATAAAAAAATAAAAAAAGAAATTAATGAGCGAAAAAAAGACAGAAAAGTCGGATAATAAGAGAAAATGCACAAAATACAAATAAAATATGAGAAAACGAGTGAAAAAACTTTTGCATAATGACGAAAAATGCGTTACAATAAAAGCGCTATATGTGAATTTATTATTGGGAGGTATTAGAATTATGGCAACATTTTATGCATCAAAAACAGGAGAAGTATCTGCAAGAGAAAAAGAACATTCCGCGCTGGTACGTGAACTGGCCGGTGAGTGTATGACACTTCTTGAAAACGACGGAACCCTGCCGCTTGCAGGTGCAGGAAAAGTCGCAGTTTATGGTAACGGCGTCCGCCACACGGTAAAAGGGGGTACCGGTTCCGGAGACGTTAACACAAGAACGGTTGTTACGATCGAACAGGGCTTAAAAGAGGCCGGCTTTGAAATTCTGACTGGTAAATGGCTCGATGAATATGACAAAGTGCTTGCAGATGCGCAGGCTGCATATCAGGCAGAGCTGGCAAAAAAAGCAGAGGAGCTTCACGTTCCGATTTTTGCTGTTATGTTCTCGGAAGTATTTGCACAGCCTGACGTGCCGGTAATTACCGAAAAAGAGGACACCGATACCGCTATCTATGTTCTGTCAAGAAACTCCGGTGAAGGTGCAGACCGCTATAACAGAGCATGCGATTATCTGCTCGGCGAAAACGAGCTCGCTGACATTGCCTATCTGGCAGAGCATTATGAGAAAACAGTTTTAATTTTGAATATTGCGAACCTTGTAGACACCACAGAGTTAAAGAAAATCAAAGGACTGAATGCAATTCTTCTTGCAGGACAGGCCGGAAATGCAACCGGAAACATCGTTGCAGACGTTGTTCTCGGAAAGAGCATCCCATCCGGAAAGCTGACTGATACATGGGCTGCTTCCTATGAAGACTATCCGTCCTCAAAAAATTTCAGCCACAACAACGGTGACACCAACGATGAGTATTACAGCGACGGCATTTATGTCGGCTACCGTTATTTTGACACCTTCAACGTAACCCCGAACTACTGCTTCGGCTATGGCAAAGGTTATACTGATTTTGAGACGGAAGTAAGGGACGTGGAGGCAGATGCCAAGAACGTTACCGTTACCGCATCCGTAAAGAATATTGGTGATACATTCGCCGGAAAAGAAGTCGTACAGGTTTACTATTCCGCACCGGATGGCACGATTGAGAAACCGTATCAGGAGCTTGGCGGCTTCGGAAAATCCGATCTGCTCTCGCCGGGTGAGTCCCAGACGATTACCATTTCCTTCCCGACAAAATCTATGGCTTCCTACGATGAGAAAAAAGCAGCATGGGTACTCGAGGCAGGAACGTATTACATCCGTGTCGGCAACAGCTCCAGAACAACGAAAGTAGCAGCAGCCCTGAATCTCAAAGAGACCGTTGTTACGGTTCAGGGAAAGAATCTCTTCCCGGCAGATGATGCTCCACAGGAACTCTCCAAAGCAGGCGTAACACCGTACAGCTATGAAGGTGAGGCAGAAGAAAAAGCAGCTGCAAAACAGATCGATATCTGCAGCAAATGCATCAAGACGGAGACTGTTGTCTACAGTGAGACACCGGAAGCATTCCCGGCTTATGAGGGAGAGAAGCTGACCGCGGCAGATGTAAAGAGCGGAAAAGCGACGTTAAAAGATCTCGTATCGCAGCTGACCGTAGAAGAGATGGCTGCCGTTTGCAATGGTACGGCAGACGGCCTCGGACAGGAAGGCTTTATCGGATCTTCTTCCGATATGGCGCCTGGAGCAGCGGGAGATACAACTTCCATTCTTCTGGAGGACAGAGGTATTTACAATACGATTCTTGCAGACGGTCCGGCCGGTCTTCGTCTGATTCCGCACTTTGTCGTTGATGCAGACGGAAAGATGGTATCCTCCGGAAATCCTCTGGAAGATGCGTTTAACAAAAATGAAATCGAAGTTCCGGAAGGCGGCACGGAGTATTTCCAGTACTGCACCGCAATCCCGGTAGCAGCGCTTCTTGCGCAATCGTGGAACATGGATCTGATCCGGAAATGTGGTGATATCGTCGGAAAAGAGATGGAAGAATTCCACATTTCTGTATGGCTGGCACCTGGCATGAACATTCACAGAAATCCGCTTTGCGGAAGAAATTTCGAGTACTACTCGGAAGATCCGCTGGTGGCAGGTATGTGCGCCGCAGCCGATACCAGAGGAATCCAGTCCCATGCCGGAATCGGAACCAGTATCAAGCACTTTGCAGCCAACAACCAGGAAGACAACCGTATGTACGTCAATGAGCACATCAGCGAGCGCGCAATGCGTGAAATCTATCTGAAGGGCTTTGAAATCGCAGTCAAGACAGCACAGCCGATGACGATCATGTCTTCCTACAACCTGGTAAACGGTGTGCATACTGCCAACAGCCACGACCTTCTGACCGCAGCAGCAAGAGATGAGTGGGGCTTCGCAGGTTATGTCATGACCGACTGGGGAACCTCAGAGGACATGAGCGGATTGTTCGCTTACAAATATAACCTGAAATACGGACATTCCACTTCAAGAGAGTGTGTTCTTGCAGGAAACGATCTGCAGATGCCTGGCCAGCAAGGAAACCGTCAGGAAATTGTAGCATCTGTTGCAGACGGAACTCTGCCGCTTGGACAGCTTCAGACCTGTGCGTACCGTATTCTGAATGTTGTTCTGCAGTCCCTCGCCTATGATGACTGCAAACCATATGGTGATCAGTTCGATCTCGAAGAGGCAGTTACCGTTACAAAAGCATAAAAAATCAAAAAAACATAGAAGCAGCCCCGCAGACCTTTACCATAAGGCTTTGCGGGGCTGCTTTTTGTACGGTCAAAGGAGCAAGGCTGTGACTGCAAGAGATAAGCGATTTCCGCAATCTGCAAGCCCAGCTTGGTGGCATAAAATGTAAAAAGCTCACGAAAGAACTGTAAAACTGGAGAAAAATACAGAATAAAATCGGTAAAAAAATAAAAAATAGTGAAAAATGCACAAAAAGATTGTCCATAGAGCAAATAGTGTGTTATAATGAATGCATCTATTAAAACAGGGGGATAGATTATGGCAAAAGAAATGATAGCAATGCTTCTTGCCGGAGGTCAGGGATCTCGCCTTTATGCGCTGACCGAGAAGCTTGCAAAACCGGCAGTTCCATTTGGCGGAAAATATAGAATCATCGATTTCCCACTTTCTAACTGCGTAAATTCCGGAATTGATACCGTAGGTATTCTGACACAGTATCAGCCAATGGTGTTAAATGAGTACATAGGAAACGGCCAGCCGTGGGATCTGGACCGCCTCCATGGAGGTGTTCACGTGCTGCCTCCTTATCAGAAAGCCTCAGGTTCTGACTGGTATAAAGGAACTGCAAATGCCATCTACCAGAACATTCCATTCATCGAGAGCTACGATCCGGAGTACGTCATCATCCTTTCCGGAGACCAGATCTGCAAACAGGACTACAGCGATTTCCTCCGCTTCCATAAGGAAAAGGGCGCAGAATTCAGCGTTGCGGTTATGGAAGTGCCGTGGGAGGAGGCATCCCGTTTCGGACTTATGGTAGCAGATGAAAATGACAAAATCACCGAGTTCCAGGAAAAACCAAAACAGCCGAAATCCAATCTGGCATCCATGGGCATCTACATTTTCAACTGGGATATCCTGAAAAAATATCTGATTGAGGACGAGGCAGACCCGAATTCTTCGAACGATTTCGGAAACAACATCATCCCGAATCTTTTAAAAGACGGACGCAATATGTACGCTTATCACTTCAGCGGATACTGGAAAGATGTAGGAACCATCTCCTCCTTGTGGGAGGCAAACATGGAAATCCTCGATCCGGAACACAGCGGAATCAACCTCTTTGACAATGACTGGAAGATTTACAGCCGAAACAGCGGAAAAACAGGCCATAAGATCACAGAAACCGCCGTTGTGGAAAACTGTATGATCACCGATGGCTGCCGTATTGCAGGTCATGTCAAACGTTCGATTTTGTTCTCCGGTGTAAAGGTTGCAGAGGGCGCAGAAGTAGAAGATGCCGTTATCATGGGAGGAACCGTGATCGAATCCGGAGCAGTCGTGAAACACTGTATCGTTGCGGAAAACGTTGTGATTGGCCAGAATGCCGTGGTAGGAGAAATGCCGCATGACGGTGAAAAAGGTGTTGCCACCATCGGATCCGGAATCCATATCGGTGAGCGTGCCAAAGTAGGACCAAATGCAATGGTAAATGCAAATGTAAAGGATGGTGAAGAAGAATGGTAAACGCAAATGCAGATGCACTGGGCATCATTTTCCCAAACAGCTATGATGAGCAGGTACCGGATCTGGTAAACGAGCGTCTGATGGCCTCCATTCCTTTTGCCAGCCGTTACCGCATGGTGGACTTTATTTTATCCAGCATGGTAAACTGCGGAATCGGAAATGTATCCATTATCGTCCGCAAAAATTACCATTCGCTGATGGATCATCTCGGCTCCGGACGTGAGTGGGATCTCGCCAGAAAAAAAGGCGGCTTAAACATTGTTCCGCCTTATTCCGAGAAGAAAATTCAGGTGTATTCCGGAAGAGTGGAAGCACTGGCAAATGTTCTCGATTTCCTGAAATGGCAGAAAGAAAAATATGTTGTTATGGCAGACACCAACATTGCCTGCAATTTTGATTTCAAAGAGATGCTGAATCAGCATATCGAAAGCGGCGCAGATGTTACTGCAGCTTATACCAAGCAGCCGATTCCGGAAGGCGTCAGAAGCTCTTACGAGAAAACCAATTATCTGCACTACACCTTCTCCATGGCAGGACAGAAGATCAGCAAGATCTTTGTAAACTCGGAGGAAAACGGAGTACAGAATGTATCGATGAATATCTACGTGATGGAGCGTCAGCTTCTGATCGACGAAATCAAAAAAGGTTTTGTCCTTGGAAATAAATTCTTTGAGCGTGATGTCCTGGCACCGCAAACGGAGAAACTGAACATTCAGGGATATGAGTTTACCGGTTATCAGGCAAGAATCGATGATATGAAGAGCTATTTCGATGAGAACATGAAGCTTTTAAAAGATGAAAATCTGGATAGCCTCTTCTTGGGAAACCCGATCTATACTAAAGTCCGCGATGACAATCCGACCCGTTATATCAACGGATCAAAAGCGAAAAACGTGATGGTAGCAGACGGCTGTGTGATCGAAGGCGAAATCGAAAACAGCATTTTGTTCCGTGGTGTCAAGGTAGCCAAGGGAGCAAAAGTAAAGAACTGCATTCTGATGCAGGATACTGTGATTGAAGCAGGCGCTGAGATTGAGTACGTTGTTTCTGATAAATACGTTACGGTATCTGAGGGAAAACAGCTCAAAGGAACCGATTCCTTCCCGGTATTTATTGCGAAGGATCAGGTGGTATAAAGAAAAGAATAGAATGAAATAGAAATACCGACTGCCAATGTAGAATATATCAATATTGATGGGCAGTCGGTATTTTTTGGAAAAATTCAGAGAAAAATAGTAGATTGAGTAATGCATATGTGATATGGTAATAAAACAAAACAGTGACAGCCTAAAGAAGGGAAGATTCTTACCATAAAAATTCCCGGTTGTACAGCTGATGGTTACAGTACAGTCTGTTTTTAGGCTTTCAGCGTTGGCAGCTGATACTGTTTTTTCAGCTCTTTATATTCTGTCTCAAATTCTTCTTCTTTCTTTAATGCATGCAGATACTCATGTGTATCGAAGGATCCGCTGTGGATCTGGCTGACGCAGACGGCAATGTTGGAGCAGTGGTCGGAAATCCGTTCGAAGTCGGTCATCACATCGGAAAGGATAAAACCAAGCTCGATCGTGCATTTTCCACTCTGGAGCCGTTCGATGTGGTGGTTCTTCAGGCTGGAATTCAGGCTGTCAATCACCTGCTCGAGTGGTTCCACTTCATTTGCTTTTTTTACATCCTCATTGTTGAAAACGGAGAAGGTCAGGCTGACAATATCTTTGACTGCTTTTCCATAAACAGCAAGCTCTGCGGCTCCGTCAGCGGAGAACTGCAGGTTCTTGTCATGCATCTCTCTTGCAGCTTTCATGATGTTGACGGTGTGATCGGAAATTCGTTCGAAATCGCCGATGCAGTGCAGGATCATGGAAAGTGTCTGGCTGTCCTTTGGGGAAAGCTTTTCACTGGAAAGCTTCACCAGATATGTGCCGAGGGCATCTTCAAAATGATCCACCTTTTTCTCAAGAATATCTACATTTTCCGCATCCGCCTCGTTGTAGGAGGCCATCAGGTCAACAGAAGTAACAAGACCGGTTTCGGTCAGCTCTGCCATTTTTGCGGCTGCGACTTTACACTGCTGCAGAGCAAAAGCCGGGCTGTCGAGGAAACGGGTATCGAGCATCTGAACAGCTTCGTCTGCTTTTTCTTCCGGTCCGTCCGGAATGGTCAGTTTCGCAAGTTTGACCAGTCCGTCTGCAAACGGGAACAGGATTAGTGTTGCAAAAATATTGAAGCCGGAGTGAACGATTGCGATGCCGGCTGCATTTGCGGAGGTTTCCAGGAATGGAAAATGCACAAAGGCATTGATTCCATAGAAGAGAACCAGGAAAAGAACAGTACCGATGATGTTAAAATAAAGGTGAACCATTGCGGTACGGCGTGCATTGCGGCTTGTACCGATGGAGGAGAGCAGTGCGGTAATACATGTACCGATATTCTGTCCCATAATGATCGGAATGGCTACGGCGTAGCTGACGGAACCGGTTGCGCAGAGTGCCTGAAGAATACCGACAGAAGCAGAGGAACTCTGGATCACGGCGGTCAAAATGGTTCCGGCAAGAACACCTAGAACCGGCATGGAGAATTTTACGAGAAGTCCCGTGAATTCCGGTACATCTGCGAGCGGTGATACAGCGCTGCTCATGGTGTGCATACCAAACATCAGAATGGAAAAACCGGTTAACAGGGTACCGACATTTTTCTTTTTATCGCTCTTTGCCAGCATCAGCATAAAAACGCCGATGATTGCAAGAATGGGGGAAAAGGACGACGGGTTCAGCATTTTAATGAATACATTGTCGCCCTGAATGCCGGTAAGACTTAAGATCCAGGAAGTGATGGTGGTACCGATATTGGCGCCCATGATGATGCCGACTGCCTGGTTCAGCTTCATGATGCCGGAGTTTACGAATCCGACAACCATAACAGTAGTTGCAGAAGAGGACTGGATAACTGCGGTAACACCGGCACCTAAAAGAACTGCCATAATCCGCTTTGATGTCAGCTTTTCCAGCAGGTATTCCAGTTTACCGCCGGAAAGTTTGGTCAGGCCATCGCCCATGGCGCTCATGCCGTATAAGAACATGGCAAGGCCACCGACAAAGGATAACACTCCAAAAATGTCCATAATTTCTCCCTTTACGTAATTTTCTTTTTCTTTTCGTGGTTTTAACAATAGATACACGTTTTGCAGGTCTTACTCGAGAAAAAACCTACATTTAGAAGATAACACATCTAAAAACAGTTTTGTGTTAAATGTATGTAAAGTTTGTAAAACGGTCAAAACAACTCAAAATCCGGTGCGGCACTGTTTTGTGCCGGTACCGGATCGTTTCTCGATTCCTTTGCATCCGAAAGAAGCTGCCACTCGCAGGATCTGCAGATGCGGGTAGTTTGGCTGAATATGATTTTCATAAGAAATCTTTTAACTTTTCCATGTTGTATTCTTCAAATTTTCGCAGCTTATCCATCAGATCCCGGATTTTGGGATCCGCGTCCTCATACTGGCGGTACTTCTGGATTGCCTCGACGATGCCCATGCTGCTTCCGGTAATCAGCATGCTGGCAATGTGTGAGACGGACGGATCCGTTATAGTCTGCAGGTTTATCATAAAATACGTGCGTGCTTTTTCCATTATGCCAAGGCCTTTTTCATCGTAGCCGTGTTCATTCAGCAGCTCCTTTGCCGCCTGATGAAATTCCTCATAGCCCTGAAACTGGGTTTTCAGATGTTCTTTTAAGTCTTTGTCCTCAACGACTCCAATGAGCTGCCGGATCGTGTCGACACCCATCTGGGAGTTCTGGTAAATAAAGTTTAAAAGCTCTGCATCTCCACTCATCGTGCATCTTCCTTTCTTACTTTCTTTGGTGGTTTCATGAAAAAGTATTGCCGGAAATCGGGGTAAATATACCTGATTTTAATTGTAATTTTACCTGAAATCCATATTTCGGCAGCGACAGGAAAGACGGCTGGCATCTGCTGACCACAAAAGATATGGTGCATTACGGGCCGGAGACGGCGATTGGGATTCTGGGAGGAACGGGATCTGTCATCTGGGCAGATGGTCTCTTTTGAGAGAGTTATTCATTTGGTAACTTTTGCTTGCAGTTTTGCCGGAGTGTGGTAAAGTAGTAGAGGAGTTATATGAATTTCAGCGGGAGACAGAAAATCGGATCTGTCGTTCCGCGTTCAGAAAGAGGATAGAACATTATGCTGAAAAAAATTGGAAGAAATGATCCCTGCTGGTGCGGCAGCGGGAAGAAGTACAAAGACTGCCATCTGGCGCTGGATGAGAAAATCAATTCTTATAAATTAAAGGGATGGAAAATTCCGCCGAAGAAAATTATCAAAAGACCGGATCAGATCGATGGAATTCGTGAAAGCGGTCTTGTCAATATTGCAGTTCTGGATTATGTGGCCGAAAACATTCATGCAGGCATGAGTACGGAAGATATCGACCGTCTGGTCGCAGAAAAGACAAAAGAACTCGGCGGAATTGCAGCACCGCTGAATTATGAAGGATTTCCGAAGAGCGTGTGTACCTCCATCAACGATGCAGTATGCCATGGAATTCCGAATGAGGAGGAAATTCTGCAGGACGGAGACATCATCAACGTCGATGTTTCTACTATTTATAAGGGATATTTTTCCGACTCTTCCCGTATGTTCTGTATCGGTGAGGTAGACGATGTTTCAAAGAAGCTGGTGGAAGATACGTTAAAAGCCGTACAGCTCGGACTCTCCGAAGTACGTCCGTTTAACCGGCTTGGCAATGTCGGCGCGGTAATCAATGAATTTGCCCAGAGCCAGGGCTATAAAGTTGTCCGTGACATCGGTGGCCATGGCGTCGGTCTGGAGTTTCACGAGGATCCGTTCGTCAGCTATGTCACAAGACGAGATACCGGAATGCTGCTCGTACCGGGCATGGTATTCACCATTGAGCCTATGATCAATCTCGGAACCGATGAAATCTTCATCGACTCCGACAACGACTGGACTGTCTACACCGAAGACGGCGCACCGTCAGCCCAGTGGGAGGTTACGGTTGCGGTAACAGAAGATGGATATGAAATTCTGGCATATTAATTGACGCATAGAAATACAAAAGCTGTGTCTGTGGAAGAAACTATTTTCCGGAGACACGGCTTTTTTCTAAAGAGAAAAGGGAGAAATATTATGCTGGATTTGGAACAGGAGATGAGCCGGTGCCGGGTTTGTCCGCGGAAGTGCGGAGCGGACCGGGAGCATGGAAAGACGGGATATTGTAAGGCGCCCTCCGGGGTTGCGGCGGCGCGGGCTGCACTGCATTTCTGGGAGGAGCCGTGTATTTCCGGGACGACGGGGTCGGGGACGGTTTTCTTTTCCGGATGTAATCTGCGGTGTGTTTACTGTCAGAACCATCATATTGCGGAGATGGAGAGCGGAAAAGTGATTTCGATCGGGCGGCTTTCGGACATTTTTCTGGAGCTGCAGGCACAGAATGCAAACAATATCAATCTTGTGACACCAAGCCACTACGTGCTGCAGATCCGGGAGGCACTTTTTCAGGCAAAGAAAAAGGGACTTACCGTGCCGGTTGTGTATAACTGCGGCGGGTATGAGAGCGTGGAAGCCCTGCAGGCCCTGGATGGGCTGATCGATATTTATCTGACAGATTTTAAGTATATGGACTCCTCCCTTGCAAAAGTGTACTCGCGGGCAGAAGATTACCCGGAAACAGCAAAACGGGCGCTGGCGGAAATGGTGCGTCAGACAGGAGAGGCTGTATTCGATGAGAATGGTCTGATGAAAAAAGGTGTGATTGTGCGCCATTTATTGCTGCCCGGTGCTGTAAAAAATGCAAAAGCTGTGGTAAAATACGTCTATGAGACGTACGGCGATACCGTCTGGCTGAGCCTCATGAGCCAGTACACGCCGCTTCCGCAGGTGGAAAACATAAGTCCGCTGAACCGGAAAACGACAAAGCGGGAGTATGAGCGTCTGCTGGACTATACGTTTTCCCTCGGCGTCACCAACGCCTTTTTACAGGAAGGCCCGGTGGCCGAGGAGAGCTTCATTCCGGAGTTTGACGGAAGAGGAATCTGACGTTATAGTTCACTCGTGCAAAAAGGAGCTGCGCAGCAGCAAAAAGCGCTGGAAGCGCGGTTTTGAGAATGCAAGCAAAACACAGTTGTCTATGATTAGATATGGCTAACTATATTGTTTTAAGGAGGAAAAACTTTTGAGCAACGCAGTTGTAACATTGAAAAAAGGAGAGGGCCGCGCCTTAAAGCAGGGCGGAGCCTGGATTTTTGATAATGAGATCGCTTCGATTTTAGGAGCATATGAAAACGGAGATATCGTGCTGGTGCGCGACTTCGACGGATACCCGATGGGGCGCGGTTTCATCAACGAGCATTCCAAAATCCGTATCCGTATGATGACAAGAAACATCGACCAGGAAATCGATGAAACATTCTTGAAAAAAAGAGTGCAGGATGCCTGGGAGTACCGCAAAAAAGTGACGGACACATCGAGTTGTCGCCTGATCTTTGGCGAGGCAGACTTCCTGCCGGGACTCGTAGTGGATAAATTCTCCGATGTGCTGGTCGTTCAGTCGCTGGCACTTGGTATCGACAAAATGAAAATGACGATTATCCGCCTGTTGGAGGAGGTTCTGGCAGCTGACGGGGTTAAGATCCGCGGCGTGTTTGAGCGAAGCGATGCAAAAGTGCGTGAGCAGGAGGGCATGGAGCGTGTGAAAGGATTTCTCTCCGAGCCGTTTGACACCAGCGTGGAAATCATCGAGAATGGTGTCCACTATCTCGTCGATGTCAAGGACGGCCAGAAAACTGGTTTCTTCCTGGATCAGAAATACAACCGTCTGGCTGTGCAGAAGCTCTGCAAGGACGCGAGAGTGCTCGACTGCTTTACCCATACCGGGTCGTTTGCACTGAATGCGGCATATGCAGGAGCAAAGGAAGTTATCGGCGTTGATGCATCAGAGCTCGGTGTAGAGCAGGCACGGAAAAACGCAGCCTTAAATGGTCTGGAAAACGTAGCATCTTTCGTGTGCGAGGATGTCTTTGAACTGTTGCCGCGTCTTGAAAAAGAGGGAGAAAAATTCGACGTCGTTATCCTTGACCCGCCGGCCTTCACAAAATCAAGAAACTCCATCAAAAACGCAATCAAGGGATATCGTGAAATCAATCTGCGCGGCATGAAACTGGTCAAAGACGGCGGCTATCTGTGCACCTGTTCGTGTTCCCACTTTATGGACTACGAACTCTTCACGAAAACCATCAACCAGGCGGCTCACAACGTCCATAAACGTCTCCGTCAGGTAGAATACCGCACCCAGGCTCCGGATCACCCAATTCTGTGGGCGGCGGATGAGTCCTATTACCTGAAATTTTATATTTTCCAGGTTGTGGATGAAAAATAGAAATTCTTCCTCTGTCGGAAGCGCAGAAACGGAAAAGCGAAGTGTAAGAAATGGGAGGAATTGCCATATGACAGAACCAACACCCCATGCACAAAAGAAAAAGCACTCCCGCCAGATGGCCACAAGCTGTGAGTCGTGCGGCAATTTTGTGTATGATGATGATTATGAGTGCTACACCTGCGAGGTGGATCTCGATGAGGATGAGATGGCACGTTTTCTGCAGGATAAATTTTACAACTGTCCGTACTACCAGCTCGGCGACGAGTATCGGATTGTGCGGAAACAGATGTAGGCAGGCAATGCGTCCGGTATACAAAGCTGCGGCGTTTGCGATAAAAACAAAAAAAGAACAGGAGGATTTTTACCATGAACAACGAAGTATTAAATGCAATCAAAACAAGAAGAAGCATCCGCAAATACAAAGCGGAGCAGATTACCGATGAGCAGCTCGATGCAATTCTGGAGGCTGGAACGTATGCGGCAACCGGCATGGGAAAACAGTCGCCGGTGATTGTTGTGGTACAGAAACCGGAGCTGATTGCAAAGCTTTCGAAAATGAATGCGGCTGTTATGGGTACAACATCCGATCCGTTCTACGGCGCTCCGACCGTTCTGATTGTGCTTGCTGACCCGGAGCGCGGAACTTATGTGGAGGACGGCTCTCTTGTCATGGGAAATCTGATGCTGGCAGCACATGCCGTTGGTGTGGATTCCTGCTGGATCCATCGTGCAAAAGAAGAGTTCGCGAGCCCGGAGGGAAAAGCCCTCTTAAAAGAGTGGGGACTTTCCGAAAATTATGTTGGCATCGGCCACTGCATCCTCGGCTATCGCGACTGTGAGTACCCGGAGGCAAAAGAAAGAAAAGCAGATTATATTGTAAGAGTATAATCATCTGCGAAAACGGCTCCGGGAGCGGCTGTGCGTTGAAAACACCCGCCCGGAGTCTATATTTTTAACCGAATCAAGCAAGTAGCGAAGCGGATTGCGAATATCCGCTTTGCTAGAGACAACAGAGGAACAGCCATGTATCGAATTATGATTGTAGAAGATGATGAAGTCATCGCCTGCGCCGTGCAGCAGAGCCTGGTTTCCTGGGGCATGGATGCGTTCTGCGTACAGGATTTTTCCAGTGTTCTCGCTGAATTTGCCGTGAAAAATCCGCAATTAGTGCTGATGGACATTCATCTTCCCTTTTTTAACGGATTTCACTGGTGCCAGGAGATTCGAAAGGTCTCGAAAGTGCCGGTAATTTTTCTTTCTTCTGCATCGGACAACATGAACATTATTATGGCCGTTAATATGGGCGGCGATGACTTTATCGCGAAGCCGTTTGATTTAAGTGTCCTGACCGCCAAAGTCCAGGCGATGCTCCGTCGCACCTACGAATTTGCCGGAGAAACGAATTTCCTCGAGCACCGCGGTGCCATGCTCGATACGGGAAGTGGTGTGCTGAATTACCGGGGAAAGCGAATTGAGCTGACAAAAAATGAGTGGCGCATTCTGCAGTCCCTTCTCGAAAATAAAGGAAAAGCCGTCAGCCGCGATATGCTGATGATGCATCTGTGGGAGTCGGACAGCTTTATAGATGACAACACGTTGACCGTCAACGTCACGCGCTTGCGGAAAAAACTGGAGGAGGCAGGACTTACAGACTTTATCCAGACGAAAAAGGGTGTCGGCTACCTGATCGCATGACGGAAGCAGAACAGGAGAAAGAGGATGGAACAACAGAAAGAGGGAATCCGGCAGGAGTTTATGCTTCTTAACTGGTATTTGAAAGAGCATCTTGCATCGGCCGTGCGGATTGCCGCTTTTATAGGAGTATTTTCACTCCTCTGTTTTCTGCGCAATGTGCCGCAGGATGTCACCGTTTATATGATCGTGCTGATGGCTGCTGTCGGAGCCACAGGTTTTTGCTTTCATTATGGGAAGTACCGGAAACATCATCTGGTCTTAGCACTCCTTGCCGCCGAACCGCAGGGCAAAACAGAAGCGCTTCCGGAGGCGGACGGGCTTCTGGCGCGGGATTACCAGCAGATCATCGCATCCTATGAGCGGCAGTTTCAGGAAGAACAGATTAAGATGGAGCAGAAATACCGCGATATGATGGAGTATTACACGATGTGGACCCATCAGATCAAAACGCCGATTGCGGCGATGCGGCTGCTTCTGCAGGAGGAGGATACGCCGTTTTCGCGTGAAATGCAGAGCGAACTTTTCCAGACGGAGCAGTATGTGCAGATGGCGCTGCAGTACCTGCGCATGGAAAAAATGACATCGGATCTTGTCTTTGCAAGGTACGATTTGGATGCGCTGATCCGCCAGGCTGTGCGGAAATATGCTCCGCTTTTTATCCGCCGGAAGATTATCCTTTCCTACGAGCCGGTGCACTGCGAGGTGCTGACAGATGAAAAATGGCTCGTCTTTGTGCTGGAGCAGATTCTGTCAAATGCGCTGAAATACACGAAAAGTGGAAGCATTCACATCTATCTGTCACCGGATGCACCAAAAACGCTGGTGATTGAGGACACCGGCATCGGCATTGCGCCGGAGGATCTGCCGCGGATTTTCGAAAAAGGCTACACGGGCTGCAACGGCCGCGCAGACAAGCGGTCAACGGGCATCGGACTGTATCTGTGCCGCCAGATCATGGAGAAACTTTCGCATACCATCCGCATCGAGTCGGAGATGGGAGTGGGAACGAAGGTGTATCTTGGGCTGGATACCGTATCCCTGTAGTACATAGAGAGCTTCGCCGGGAATCTTACAGAAATGTAAGGTTGCCGGTCTTTTTGTAAGATGATCCTAAGGCAGAAGAGGGCGCGGACGGGTATAATAAGCCTTGTCAATTAAGAAAACAGTTCAGACAGAAAGGAAAATGTGACATGGCAATTCTGGAAGTAGAACATCTGAAAAAAACATATACCACGCGCCTTGGCAGCAACCGGGTGGAAGCGTTGAAAGACGTTAATTTTACAGTGGAACGGGGCGAATTTGTTGCAATCATGGGCGAATCGGGAAGCGGAAAAACGACGCTTCTGAACCTGCTCGCAGCACTCGACAAGCCAACCGGCGGACAGGTGCGGTTAAATGGAAAGAATCTCGGCGAATTAAAGGAGAAGGAGATTGCCGGATTCCGCCGCGAAAATTTAGGTTTCGTGTTCCAGGACTTCAACCTGCTCGATACCTTTTCCCTGCGTGACAACATTTATTTGCCGCTCGTGCTGGAAGGAAAAAAATACGAGGAGATGAGTCTTCGGGCAGAGCCGATTGCGAAAAAACTCGGCATCACCCAGATCCTCAATAAATACCCATATGAGGTGTCCGGCGGACAGAAGCAGCGTGCAGCCGTTGCGCGTGCGCTGATTACCAATCCGGAGCTGGTTCTTGCGGATGAGCCTTCCGGCGCGCTCGATTCCCATGCAGCGGATGGCCTCATGAAACTGTTCGGGGAGATCAACGAGGAGGGCCAGACGATTGTTATGGTAACGCACAGTGTGAAGGCGGCCTGCTCGGCGAAGCGTGTGCTGTTCATCAAGGATGGCGAGGTCTTCCACCAGCTGTATCGCGGTTCTTTAGGGCGCGATGAGATGTATCAGAAGATCTCCGATACGCTGACAATTCTTGCGACGGGTGGTGAACGGGATGAATAATCTGCTGTATGCCAGACTGGCAAAAACAAATTTGAGCAAAAACCGTCAGAATATTCTTCCGTATCTGCTGTCATGCATCGGCACGGTGGTGATGTTTTTTATCATGGATACACTGGCGCAGGGAAGTGGCTTTGATTCCATGATCGGAAAAGATACGATCCTGACAGTGATGGGGATGGGAACCTATATCATTGGCCTGTTCGCGGTGATTTTTCTGATTTACAGCAACAGTTTTCTGGCAAAAAGAAGAAAAAAAGAGTTCGGTCTGTTCCAGATTCTCGGCATGGAGAAAAAGCATCTGGCGAAGATCCTCTTTTTTGAGAGTCTGTATCTGTGGGCGGCATCGCTTGGAATCGGTATTCTGCTCGGTGTGTTGCTGTACCGCCTGCTGTTTCTGGTGCTGATGAAGCTGACCGGACTGAACGGAACAATTGGTTTTGCGTTCAGCGCAAAAGCCGTGGGAAGTACGATGCTGCTGTTCGGCCTGACTTTTGTGATCAATTTTCTCTTAAGCCTTCGCCAGATCCACGTCTCACAGCCGGTCGAACTGCTGCACGGCGGCGCGCAGGGTGAGCGGGAACCGAAAACGAAGCTTTTGACGGCGGTTCTTGGATTCATGCTGCTTGGTGTTGGTTATTATCTGGCTCTGACCTGCCAATCCTCGATGGACGCACTTGATAAGTTTTTTAATGCAATCGCTTTGGTTATGGTGGGAACGTACTGCCTGTTTTCTGCTGGAAGTATTGCATTTTTGAAAATTCTGAAGAAAAACAAGAATTACTATTACCAGACACGCCATTTTACAAGCATTTCGGGCATGCTGTACCGCATGAAGCAAAATGCGGTCGGTCTTGCGAATATCTGTATTCTGTCAACGGGTGTGCTTCTGGTTATCTCCATCAGCACATGTCTGTGGACGGGAATTGAGGAGGTTACCTATACGCGGTTTCCACATCAGATTTCGATTGAAGCAAATACTGGCGTGAGCGGCATTATGAAGACGGTGGAACCGGTCAGTCAGAAGATGATAGAGGAAGTGAAAACTGGGATTGATCAGCATCTGGAAGAAAAGCAGCTCAGAAAAAGTATGAAAGTGATCAGAGATACTATGTTATGCTTGCTGTTGTAGATAGAAACAAAGTAGAAAAAACACAGTCAGATGATGCTGCGGCGAGCACACTGATAAAAATCATGGAAGAGTCGGAGTACAATCAGGTAACCGGCGAACAGGTAGAGCTGGAACCAGGGCAGGCTCTGGTTTTTCAGGCAAAACAGAAAAATTATGAGTATGATACGATTGAACTGGGAAATCAGACGTATGAAGTAAAAAAATGGAATACCGATAAAAAATCGTACATTCTGGATGAGAAGACGCAGGTGTATGAGACAATGACGGTGGTGACGCGGAACCATGAAGCAAAGGAAGCGTATGCGGCTGTGCAGGGAAAGGAGCCAGAAGGATACAGTTGGGAATATGCTCTGGATCTTATCGGGGATGCCGGCGAACAGATCACAGTTGGAGATGAGATTGAGACGATACTGACGGAGTCATCTTTTAACGGATGGGTGGAAGTGCGCGAAAAAGAGCGCAATACGGTTTACAGTCTGTATGGTTCACTTCTGTTTTTAGGTGTTTTCGTCGGTGCGCTGTTTTTGATGGGTGCCGTTATGATTATCTATTACAAGCAGGTTTCAGAAGGCTTCGATGACCGAAAACGGTTCCAGATTATGCAGAAGGTCGGTATGAGCCGCAAAGAAATCCGTCAGACGATTCAGTCACAGGTGGTAACGGTCTTTTTCCTGCCGCTCGCGGTGGCCGTGGTGCATACAATGGTAGCGTTTCCATTGACCAGGCGTATCATGGCAATGCTGAATTTCCCGGACAGCAATCTGTTCCTGGCTGCAACAGCGATTACGATTGCGGCGTTTGCCGTGGTTTACCTGATTGTCTATGTGCTGACGGCGCGGGCGTATTACAAAATTGTGGAATAAGAAGATGTACTTTTTTTAATACATCGAAGCGCCTTTGAAAAAAACTTAACAAAAAAATAATAAGAAAAAGACATCCGGCGCAGACGGAAAATCTGCGGGGGATGTCTTTTTGGTTGTTCTATTTATAAATGCCGTTGATGGTAACTTTGAAAAGAGCTTCCTTTCCATTGAGTTCGTCTTTTCCATAGTCTTCCGGGAAAGTGACGGTTACATCTACGCTGTCGCCCGGGTGATGGCCGATGAGCTGTTCTTCAAAGTCATCGATGTAAGTGTGGGAGCCGATCACAAGATCAGCGCCGTTTCCTTTTGTGTTTCCACCTTCAAATTCCACGCCGTCAATGGAGCCGACATAGTCGATATTGACGGTATCACCGTCCTCAATGGTGAGGGAAGTGTCGGTCTGCAAAGAGGCAGAAGCCGAAGTGGAGGCTGATGAGGCGGATGCGGCCGATGAGGCTGTGGAGGTATCCTCCGAGGCACTTTTGACAGAGAGTCGTTTGGAATCGAGTACGCTGGCAATAATAAGGCCGACGATCACAACGATAATCAGAGCCGGTCCGGCCCAGCTCCAGATCTTTTTGTAATGCGCTACTTTCGCTTCGTGCTCCCGCTCTTTGGCACGCCGTTCCCTGGCAGCTTTTCTGTTTTCTTTGTTCATAAAAAGGATCTCCTTTGCGCTTTTACGACTGCAATCGTATTTTATAATATCAAGTATATCATAAAAATATGGTAAAAGTGTGAAAAAAATAACACGATCCAACATTGTCAATGCTCAAAAATGACGATATAATGAGTGCAAGTGAGTCAAATGAAAATTTATTTTCATTTGACGAACGACGAATGTCGCTTACGCGGCAGCGTAAGATTGAGTGCAAGTGAGCCAAATGAAAATTTATTTTCAGTTGGCGAACGACGAATGTCGCTTACGCGATAGCGTAAGATTGAGTGCAAGTGAGTCAAACGAAAATTTATTTTCAGTTGGCGAACGACGAATGTCGCTTACGCGGCAGCGTAAGATTGAGTGCAAGTGAGAAAACGCGGCGAGTAAGGGAGTGAATAAAATGGATGACTGGAGTAGTTTCAGAACGACGACATCCGAACAGCAGCGCCTCCGGGCTGCACTTTCCAGCTTTTGTGAATCGCAGGATCTTCCGGAAGAACAGCGAGCCGCATATACTGCATACCTGCGGAAACGCATTCGTCCCGCTGTCGAAATGCTGATTCGTGAGGATGATTTTTCAAAGCTGGAACGTATTCTGCAGACCGGATGGCTGTCCGATGCAGACCGAAAACGTTTTCTCAACCTTGCTGCCGACCAGCAGAAATGGCAGGCTTTCCGTATTCTCCTGAACCGGAGCTCACAGGATCCGATGCAGGAGAATACGGAAAGCAGAAAAACAGAAGCTGCGTTTCAAAAAGAAAAGCCCACAAAAGAAAAAGAAGCGCTGGCGCTCCGGCTTTTCGAAGAAGCCCGCAAAAACCTCTGCTGGTTGTACCCGGAACTTGGTGAAGCGATTCTTTTCTTTCAGCATCAGCCATCCGACAGGACAAAAGCCATCACATCCGACGGTCATACGATATATTTTAACTCCGATTTTGTACTCTGCATGTGTGCCGAAAATTCATCGTTCCTCAAGGAAGGCTATCAGCACCTGCTGCTGGAATGCATCCGCCGGTTTGGGAAAGAAACACCGGAGCCGGAAAAAAAAGAACAGCCCCCGGTTTCATGGCTGATGCCGGAAAAAGAAAAACAGTCTCCGGTTTCATGGCTGGTGCCGGGAAAAGAACCGGAACTTATCGAGTCTTTTCAATCAGTCTGGAAACGTGCTTCCCGCAAGTTGGCGGAAAACTACGGCACCGGCGGCCTGCTGCGAGGCCAGAACCGTGGTGGAAAAAAAGAAACCCTGTCCGGGATCGAAAAAAGAGCGTACGATTACCGCCGCTTCCTGAAACGCTTTACCGTTACCCGCGAGGAAATGGAGCTGGATCTCGACAGCTTCGATCCAGTCGCTTACCATTATGGGCTTATGTATTACGGAAATTTCCCTTTCATCGAGCCGCCGGAGACGCGCGAGGGAAACCGTCTCGAAGAGCTGGTTATCGCGATCGACACATCCGGTTCGTGCAAAAAAGAAATTGTAGCAAAGTTCCTTGGTGAGACGCGCAGCATTCTTGAAGAAAAAGAAAACTTCTTTTCCAGCTGGAACGTCTGCCTGATCCAGTGCGACAGCTTCGTGCAGGATGTCACGATGATCCATTCACCGAAAGAATGGGAAGCTTACCGTGAAACAATTACCATCAAGGGCCGAGGCGGAACCGATTTCCGTCCTGTCTTTCAGAAAGTGGAAGAGTTGCGGAAACAGCATGTATTCCGAAACTTAAAAGCGTTGATCTATTTTACCGACGGAGACGGAATTTATCCCGAACAAAAGCCAGATTACGAGACGGCATTTGTCTTTGTCAGACAGACCGAAAAAATGAATCTTGTCCCAAAATGGGCAAAAAAACTGCTGACAGAAGAATGTACTCTTTGAACACAACTGACAAAAAAGCATCTCGCAAAATCAAACACAGAAAGATTTCGAGAGTACATAAAGAGTGCACAAGATAAGAGAGAACATATGAACATACAAGAAGCAAAAGAGACAATTGAAAAAGCCCTGCGCGCATACTTTGCAAGAGATGAAATTGGTTTTCCGCTGGTTCCCCTCCGGCAGCAGCGTCCCATTCTCCTGATCGGCCCGCCGGGCATCGGAAAAACGGCAATTATGGAGCAGATCGCAGAAGAGTGCGGTGTGGGGCTTGTCGCCTACACGATGACACACCATACGCGTCAGAGTGCCATGGGCCTTCCGGAGATCTGCACACGTGGAATCGAAGGGAAAATGGTACATACAACGGAATACACGATGAGCGAGATCATCGCCTCGATCTATGACTGCATGGAGCAGACCGGAAAGAAGCGGGGTATCCTCTTTCTCGATGAAATTAACTGCGTCTCCGAGACCCTCGCTCCGGTAATGCTGCAGCTTTTGCAGGAGAAAAAATTCGGCAATCAGCACATCCCGGATGACTGGCTGATCGTGGCCGCCGGAAATCCGCCGGAATACAATAAATCTGTGCGGGAATTTGATGTGGCAACGCTTGACCGTGTGCGGAAGATCGAGGTGCTTCCCGAGCTTTCCGTCTGGCTCTCCTACGCAGAGAAAAATCAGATCCACAGCGCCGTGACAACGTACCTTATGGCACACAGTGACCATTTTTATTCTGTTTCGCAGGAAGTGGATGAGAAGCGTTTTGTGACAGCACGCGGCTGGGAGGATTTGTCGGCCGTGCTGAAAAGTTATGAAATCCTGCATTTTCCGGTCGACGAAGCACTGATCGGACAATATTTGCAGGAAGAAAAGACGGCGGAGGAATTCAGCTCGTACTACAGGATTTACGAAAAATATGGACAGGATTACGGTGTGGAGGAGATTCTGACCGGTGCATTTTCCGGAAAAATCATGGCACAAAAACAGCAGATGGCGGCAAATGGTTCCGCAGAAGAGCGATCTGTACTGCTGTCTCTGTTTCATGCGGCACTTCGGAAAGAGGCATCCGCCTGCCAGAAGCAGGAGCACACGGCAAAGGAGCTCTCCGAGTGCTTTCGCCAGTTTACCGGGCTTTGCAGGCAGAAAAAAGATGAGACATACGCATCCTGGCTACAACAGAAAGAGCAGGGATTTGCAGTGTGCAAACAGCAGGGACTGCTGAAAAAGGGCGAGAAAGAAACGAATGCGCGGGTCTTGAAAAAGTTAAAAAAACTCGAGGAGACCGCTAAAAAATGTCGCAAAACCGATTCAGATCAGATGAAAGAGCTTTTTGAAACGGTATGTGAACTGGAACAGGAAAAAGTGGAGAAGGAAGTAAAGGATGTGAAACTGCAGATCCGCCGTGCCGCTGAATTTTTACAGAACAGCTTTCCGGGCGGAGCAGAAGTGGTGCTGTTTGAAGCAAATCTGGCGCGAAGTCCAGCGTTACGGAGCTTTTTGATTGAGAAAAGCATGGATGCCGAAGGATAAGCTGCCACTTTGTAAAGAAGAAAATGGTTCTGAAAAGCCCATTTCTGGAGAAAAATGATTTGAAAGGAAGAAAAAGATGAATTATAAAATGATCCTGCAGTACGATGGCACGCGCTATAACGGCTGGCAGAAGCAGGGAAATACGGACAACACGATTCAGGGCAAGCTCGAAACGCTGCTGTCCAGGATCGCAGGAGAGCCGGTGGAGATCCACGGCGCGGGCAGAACCGATGCCGGCGTCCATGCGGCGGGACAGGTCGCAAATGCAAAGTTCCATACGGATCTATCCGATGAAGAACTTCTGCAGACAATCAACCATTATCTGCCGGAAGACATCGAAGTTACCAGCCTCGCGCGGATGCCGGAGCGCTTCCACAGCCGTCTGAATGCGGTGGACAAAACATACGAATACCGTATCGTGATCGATGGCAGAAAGCATGTTTTCGAGCGGAAATACGTGTATTTTCCGGAAGCACCGCTCGATGTGGAAAAAATGAAAGAAGCATCGAAAGCGTTTATCGGAACGTATGATTTCAGGAGCTTCTGTGCCAACAAACGTATGAAAAAATCGACAGTACGGACGATTACCGGAATTGATTTCTGCGAGAAAGACGGGATTCTTATCATTTCCTATACCGGAACCGGTTTTCTGTACCACATGGTGCGGATCCTGACCGGAACACTTGTGGAGGCCGGGATGGGAAAACGGGATATCGCATCAATGATGGAGCTTCTCAAAGCAAAAAACCGCGAAAGTGCGGGTTTTCTTGCACCGGCATGCGGACTCCTGTTAAAAGAAGTCCGATATGAATAACCGAAATAATCAGGGCAATGCACCAGCCTTTTTTGCATAAAAAACCGAAAAAAGGCTGTGAATTGATAAATGCAGCATAGAAAAGAGAAAGGATGAGGTGAAAAGCATGTTTCAGAAGAAAAGAAATACTTTTCATGGCGGCGTTCACCCGTACGAGGGAAAAGAGCTCTCCAAGGACAAACCGATTGTCAAAGCGCAGCCGGGCAACTTATTGTATTACGCAGTGTCACAGCACATCGGAGCGCCTGCTGTGCCGACCGTACAAAAAGGCGACCATGTAAAAGAGGGACAGAAAATCGCAGAAGCGGGAGGATTTGTTTCGGCTCCTGTTTACGCATCGGTTTCCGGCACGGTAAAAGGAATTGAGAAAAAAGTTTCCGCAGCCGGTTCCCCGGTAGACTGTATCGTTGTGGAGAACGACGGGCTGTATGAAAAAGAAACATTTGAGGAGTGCCCGCACTGGGAAAAACTCGACGCAGATACGATCCGGAACAAGATCAAAGAGGCCGGAATCGTGGGAATGGGAGGTGCAGGCTTTCCGACACACGTCAAGGTATCCCCGAAAGATCCGTCAGCGATTGACCACATTCTCGTCAATGGAGCAGAGTGTGAGCCGTATCTGACGAGCGACTACCGCAGAATGCTCGAAGAGCCGGAAAAGGTGATCGGAGGCTTAAAAATCATGCTGCATATGTTTCCGAGGGCAAAGGGAGTCATCTGCATTGAAGACAACAAACCGGACTGTATCGCGAAGTTCCGTGAGCTGGTGCTTCCGGAGGATAACATTGAGGTTCTGGAGCTTAAAACGAAATACCCGCAGGGTGCCGAGCGTATGCTGATCTATGCAGCAACGGGACGAAAGGTAAATTCCTCCATGCTGCCGGCGGACGCGGGCTGTATCGTGGATAACATTGATACCGTGACTGCTATTTACCAGGCAGTCCGCTTCGGCGAACCGCTGATGAGCCGTATCGTTACCGTGACGGGAGATGCTGTACAGAATCCGTGCAACTTTGAAGTACCGGTCGGCATGCTCTTGTCCGAACTTTTAGAGCAGGCAGGCGGTCTGAAAAACGAGGCGGTCAAGATCATCTGCGGCGGCCCGATGATGGGAAGAGCCCTGTTTACAATGGATGTTCCTGTTACCAAGACAACATCTGCACTGACCTGCCTTACGGAGGATGAAGTATCTGCGCTGGCACCATCTGCCTGCATCAACTGCGGACGCTGCGTTTCCGTCTGTCCGGGTCAGATTCTTCCGGCCCGCCTTTCCGTTTTTGCGGAGCACGGAGAGGAAGAGAAGTTCCTGAAATACGGCGGAATGGAGTGCTGTGAATGTGGCTGTTGTTCCTTTATCTGCCCGGCAAGACGTCCGCTGACGCAGGAGATCAGCTCAATGCGTAAAGTGCTTCTGGCAAAGAGAAAGAAGAAATAGGGGGACCTTACATATGAATGGATTATTACACGTATCATCTTCCCCGCACGCACGGTCCAAGGTAACGACGGATAAAATCATGTTTGCCGTCCTGCTTGCCCTTGCCCCGGCAGTCTGCGTGGGAATCTGGAATTTCGGCCTTCGGGCACTGCTTTTGATTGTGATTTCGATGGCAGTCTGTCCCCTGACGGAATATCTGTATGAAAAAGGAATGAAGAAACCGGTGACGATTGCCGACGGCAGTGCACTGGTAACTGGTCTTCTGCTGGCCATGAACATGCCGGTGCAGGCACCTCTTTGGATGCCGGTGATCGGTGGTGTGTTTGCAATTCTCGTTGTAAAACAGCTTTTCGGCGGTCTTGGCCAGAACATCATGAACCCGGCGCTTGCAGGAAGATGTTTCCTTTTGATTTCCTTCCCGGGTCATATGACAAACTTCGCTGCCCCGGCAGCCGCACACCTCGTGGATACTGTATCCGGTGCGACACCGCTCGCCGCAGCAAAAGCAGGAGAGCAGGTGAATCTGCTGTCCATGTTCCTTGGGAATACGGCCGGAACGATCGGTGAGACTTCCGCACTGGCCCTTCTGATTGGCGGCATTTTCCTTGTCTGCATTCATGTGATTGACCTCAATATTCCGCTCATCTACATCGGAACAGAGCTTTTATTTGCCCTGATTTTCGGCGGCCACGGTTTTGATATCAACTTCCTTGGCGCGCATCTTTTTGGCGGTGGTCTGATGCTCGGCGCATGGTTCATGGCAACCGATTACGTTACCCGCCCGATCACAAAGAAGGGACAGTATATCTACGCGGTCATTTTAGGACTTCTGACTGGCGTATTCCGTATCTTTGGAAATTCGGCAGAGGGCGTTTCCTATGCCATCATCTTTACCAACCTTCTGGTTCCGCTCATTGAGCGCGTGACCGTGCCGGTTGGATTCGGAAGAGGAGGCAAGAAAAAAGCATGAACAAAATTATAAAAAACGCACTGATTCTTGCGGCGATTACGCTGATTGCCGGCCTGCTTCTCGGTGCGGCCCACCAGGTAACCTTAGAGCCGATCCAGAAACAGCAGGAAAAAGAAAAACAGGAATCCTGTCAGAACGTATTCCCGGAGGCAGCTTCCTTTGAAGAAGTAACAATGAGCGATGCACAACAGGCAGAGCTTACGGCAGCACTGATCGGCCACGGTTTTGAAGCACAGACGATTGACGAACTGCTGCTTGCAAAAGACGCATCCGGCGCGACGATCGGCCTGGTTGAGATCATCTCCACAACCGAAGGCTATGGCGGCGGCATGCAGTTCTCGATGGGAATTGCATCGGACGGAACGACAAAAGGAATCTCTTTCCTGTCACTTTCCGAGACGGCCGGCCTTGGTATGCGTGCCGACACAGACGATTTCAAGAATCAGTTCAAGGATAAAAACGTAGAAGCATTCTCCTACACAAAATCCGGCGCATCCGCGGATGATGAAATCGATGCGCTGAGCGGAGCAACTCTGACAACGAACGCTGTAACAAACGGTGTCAATGCAGGAATCTGCTGTTTTAACTACTGCAACGAATCCGGTCTGCTTTCCGGAGAGGGAGGGAACTCATGAGAAAAGATACGCCGCTGGAACGGCTTTATAATGGTATCATAAAAGAAAACCCGACCTTCGTCATGATGCTGGGTATGTGTCCGACGCTTGCGGTTACCACTTCTGCAAAGAACGGTATCGGCATGGGCCTTGCGACGATGGTCATCCTGACCGCCTCCAACCTGATGATTTCCCTGCTTCGGAAAATCATCCCGGACGGCGTGCGTATGCCAGCATACATCGTTGTTGTGGCATCGTTTGTAACCATCGTGGAATTTTTGATGGAAGGTTTTATTCCGGCACTCTATTCCGCCCTTGGCATCTACATCCCGCTGATCGTTGTAAACTGTATCATCCTGGGACGCGCCGAGGCATATGCTGGAAAACATGGTCCGATCCCGTCTTTATTTGATGGTATCGGCATGGGCCTTGGATTTACCGTCGGCCTGACCCTGATCGGTATGTTTCGTGAGCTGATCGGAGCCGGAACCCTGTTCGGTATCCAGGTAATGCCGAGTGCTTACGAGCCGGTCAACATCTTCATCATGGCGCCGGGTGCATTCCTTGTGCTGGCAATGCTCGTTGCGGTGCAGAACCGCATCAAACGCCAGAAGTCAGAGAAAACCGGAAAACCGGCAGTCCCGGCAGAAGAGACCGGCTGTATGGCATGCGCCAATAAGGCATACTGCCAGGCTGTGAAAGGAAAGGAGGAAGCGAAATGAAAGAACTGATTTTAATTGCGATCGGTGCGGCGCTGGTCAACAACGTCGTACTCAGCCAGTTCCTTGGCATCTGTGCTTTCCTCGGTGTTTCCAAAAAGATGGATACGGCGGCCGGCATGGGCGGAGCGGTTATTTTTGTCCTCACGATTTCTTCATTTGTGACAAGTCTGATTTACAAATTTATCCTGGCACCGGCAGAACTTGATTATCTGAAAACGATCGTTTTCATTCTTGTCATCGCGGCGCTGGTACAGCTCGTTGAGATGTTCCTGAAAAAGACGATTCCGTCTCTGTACCGAGCGCTCGGCGTTTACCTTCCGCTGATTACAACAAACTGCGCGGTACTCGGTGTGGCACTCATCAACGTACAGAAGGATTACACGATTCTGCAGGGTACGGTTTACGGTCTGGCAACCGCAATCGGCTTTACAATTGCCATGGTGCTGATGGCCGGCCTGCGGGAAAAGATGGAGTACAACGATATCCCGGAGTCATTCAAAGGAATGCCGATCGTTCTTCTTACGGCTATGCTGATGTCAATGGCATTTATGGGATTTTCCGGAATGATCTAGGAGGGATGAAGAGATGAATGGTATTTTAGCAGCCACCCTGATGGTGGGTGGAACCGGCCTTTTGATTGGTATTCTCCTTGGAATTGCCGGAAAGAAGTTTTATGTGGAAGTGGACGAGCGCGAGACGAAGGTCCGTGAAGCGCTGCCGGGCAACAACTGCGGCGGCTGTGGTTACCCGGGCTGTGACGGAGCGGCGGCTGCAGTGGTAAAGGGTG
The DNA here is from genome assembly GCF_003479105.1 of Blautia sp. AF19-13LB. Taxonomy (NCBI): domain Bacteria; kingdom Bacillati; phylum Bacillota; class Clostridia; order Lachnospirales; family Lachnospiraceae; genus Blautia; species Blautia sp. AF19-13LB. Next base: position 196,218 of record NZ_QUGO01000006.1, on the reverse strand, counting down.
AAGCCCCGATTTCGGTCTGTCCGGTCGGCGGAGCGCCGGTTGCGGCAGCGATCGGTGCCATTATGGGACAGGAAGCCGGAGCACAGGAGCGCAGAAAAGCAGTGGTACGGTGCGCCGGTACGTGTGACGTGGCAAAGAACAAGTATGAATACACGGGTGCAAGGGACTGCTCCTACGCTGGTTTTGTACCGGGCGGCGGTCCGAAGAGCTGCGGAAACGGATGTCTTGGTTTTGGAAACTGCGTGAAGGCATGTAAGTTTGATGCGATCCATATTGAAAACGGCATTGCCGTTGTGGACGGCGAAGCGTGCAAGGCATGCGGTGCCTGCGTGAAGGCCTGTCCGAGAAATCTGATCGACCTGATTCCGTATGAGCAGAGGATCACGGTGAAATGCCGCTCAACCGAGAAGGGCAAGGCGGTGATGGCAGCGTGTGAGATCGGCTGTATCGGATGTAAGAAGTGCGAGAAGAACTGCCCGTCGGATGCAATTCACGTTGTGGACCAGCGCGCGGAGATCGACCCGGCAAAATGTACAGGCTGCGGCCTCTGCGCGGAGAACTGCCCGCGGAAGTGTATTATGGTAGAAAAATAAAAATGAGAAATTCCATGCTGTGGGAGGGAACTTCTGCGGCGTGGAATTTTTGCTTTTCGGTGATATCGTGTTAGCCAATGCCGGTGGTGGCTGGCTTGACTTGAATTTGGGAAAATGATAAACTGAAAGTCAGAAAACGAGGGGCAAAAAGCTAAAAAAATATAAAATGGCAGAAAGGACGGGGCAAAAGTATGACAATGACAATGGATGAACTGATGAAAGTGCTCGATATGCAGGAGGATATTCTGCAGTTTACGCATTTTACAAATGCAGACGCATGGGAACTGGGAACGATGATCCTGATGGAGGCAAGACGGCGCGGAGCACAGGTTGGCATCATGATCCGCAGAAGCAACGGGGAAGTTGTATTCCAGTATTGTGATAACGGCATTACGCCGCACAATGTGGAGCTGATGAGACGGAAGAGCAATTCGGTGCTTCTGACGGAGCGGAGTTCGCTGCAACTCTACATGGCAGCGACGAATGCGCCGGAGAGCGTAAAACAGATGGTACTGGACCCGAAGGAATACGCAATGCTGGGCGGAGGTTTTCCGATCTGCGTGGAAGAAGTCGGCGTTGTGGCAACCGTAGCAGTGTCCGGCATGGGACAGGTTTCGGATCATGATGTGATTGTGAAATGCATCAGCAAATATTTGCATATCGATGAAGTACCGAGAATCAGAACTGTATGAAAATGATGATTGAAACTAAATTTTGTGTATGATACAATGTCACCGGCAAAAAGACATGACAGTTCCATCAGGGACAACAAAACCCCCGTGAGCGGCAACTCACGGGGGTTGGTTTATGTCAGCAGGTTTTGCATATCTTCCGGCAGTGGTGCGTGGAAGTTTAAGGGTTCTCCGGTGATCGGATGGACGAAGGAGAGCGATGCAGAGTGAAGTGCCTGGCGGGGGAAAGTGCCGGGAGTTTTGTTGTAGAGGGTATCGCCGAGCAGCGGATGGCCGATGTAAGCCATGTGGACGCGGATCTGGTGGGTGCGGCCGGTTTCGAGATTGAGTTCGAGGTGGGAGAAAACGGAGCAGTGCGCGAGGGTGCGGTAATGGGTTACGGAGCGCTCGCCGGAGGCAAAGTCGACGGTGCGCTGGATGAGGGAGCCGTTGAGGCGGGCGATCGGTGCGTCGATGGTGCCGGATGCAGCGGTTTCGCCGAGGGCGAAGGCCTGATACGTGCGGTGGATTTCGCGGGAGCGCATGGCCTGGGAGAGGACGGCGGCGCTTAAGGCGTGCTTGGCGAGCACGATAAGGCCGGTGGTGTCGCGGTCGAGGCGGTTGATGCAGCGGTAGACGAAGGGTTCACCTTTCTGTTCAAAATACCATGCAATGCCGTTTGCCAGCGTATTTTCATAATTTCCAATCGACGGATGAATCGGCGTATCAGCGGGTTTATCCACAACGAGGATGTCGTCATCCTCATACACAACCGAAAACGGAACCGGCCGCGGCAGAATTCCGTCGGAGGGTTCTGTTTCGACAAGGTGCGTTTCGATCACATCCCCGGCGTGCACGGCCTGGCTCGTCCAGGCGCGGACGCCGTTTCGGAAAATGCCGTCCTCTGTGCGTTTTAAGCCCGTAATAATATGGCGCGAATATCCATGCCGGCGGAGAAACCATTCCACAGTCAGATTTTCCCGTTCCTCCTCCGGCGAAACCACATATGTAAACCTGTGTCCCATACACAAAACCTCCGTTTCTATAGCTTTTTTATCGAATGAACCCCGTCATTTCGGGGCAAAATTTCAAAAAGAGACTTTCCCAGTCTTTCGCAAGTATAGCCGAAAACAGATGGAAAAGCAAGAAACTTACCTTTCTATAGCGAAAATATAAAAAAGTATAAAAGTTTCATGAAATGTCAGAATTTGATTGATTTTAGCGAAAGAAAAGTTTATGCTACTAAAAAAGAAAGAAAATCAAGAAACAGGAGGGGATACAGATGAAACAGGTGCAAAAACCGAAAAAACCCATAATTTTTTATTATGTGATTGCGCTGATCGTCATTCTGCTGTTAAATCTTCTGCTTTTCCCGAGACTTCTCGAGCCAAAAGTAACAGAAGTTGATTACGGAAAATTTTTGCAGATGGTAGATAACAACGAAATCAGCGAAGTCCAGATCCAGTCAAATGAGATTATTTTCAGCGACAAATCAAGCCCGGCGAATTATTATAAGACGGGTGTGATGAATGATTACAAGCTGGTAGATCGTTTATATGAGGCAGGTATTACCGAATTCGGAACGCCGATCATAGAGCAGATGTCGCCACTCATGGAATTTCTTTTAACATGGGTAATACCGATCGTTGTGATGGTTGCGCTCGGACAGTGGCTGATGAAACGCATGACGAGCAAGATGATGGGCGGCATGGGAAATGCGATGAGCTTTGGAAAGAGCAACGCCAAGGTTTATGTACAGTCCGAAACCGGCATTAAATTTGCAGATGTTGCCGGAGAGGATGAGGCAAAAGAAATTTTACAGGAGATTGTTGACTTCCTGCATAATCCCAAAAAATATGAAGAAATTGGTGCAAAAATGCCGAAAGGAGCACTGCTTGTCGGCCCTCCAGGAACCGGTAAAACGCTGCTTGCAAAGGCAGTAGCCGGAGAGGCAAATGTTCCGTTCTTCTCCATTTCCGGTTCTGAGTTTGTCGAGATGTTCGTCGGCATGGGAGCTGCGAAGGTGCGTGACCTGTTCCAGCAGGCAAATGAGAAAGCACCGTGTATCGTCTTTATCGATGAGATCGATACCGTCGGCAAAAAACGTGACGGCGGCGGATTCTCCGGAAACGACGAGCGTGAGCAGACCCTGAACCAGCTGCTTGCCGAGATGGATGGATTCGATGGAAAGAAAGGCGTTGTCATTCTGGCAGCGACGAACCGTCCGGATTCCCTGGACCCGGCACTTCTTCGTCCGGGCCGTTTCGACCGCCGTGTGCCGGTTGAACTGCCTGACTTAAAAGGCCGTGAGGAAATCCTGAAAGTCCATGCGAAAAACATCCGCGTGGGCGACAATGTCGATTACAATGCGATCGCACGTATGGCATCCGGTGCTTCTGGTGCAGAACTTGCCAATATGATCAACGAGGCAGCACTCCGTGCCGTCCGTGATGGAAGAAAATTCGTCACCCAGGCGGATCTGGAGGAGAGCGTTGAGGTTGTCATCGCCGGATACCAGAAGAAGAATAAGATCATGACCGACAAAGAGAAACTGATCGTTTCCTACCACGAGGTCGGCCATGCACTCGTCGCAGCACTGCAGAGCCATTCCGCTCCGGTTACGAAGATCACCATTATCCCGCGTACGTCCGGCGCCCTCGGCTATACGATGCAGGTGGATGAAGATGAGCACAACCTGATGAGCCGCGAAGAGCTGGAAAACAAGATTGCAACCCTGACCGGCGGCCGTGTGGCAGAGGATCTGGTGTTCCATTCCATCACGACAGGTGCTTCGAACGATATCGAGCAGGCAACGAAGGTGGCAAGATCCATGATCACCCGCTTCGGTATGAACGAGGAATTTGGTATGGTTGCATTTGAGACGGTAACGAACCAGTACCTCGGCGGTGACACTTCCCTGGCATGCTCCGAATCGACAGCAGCACAGATTGATGAGAAGGTTGTTGCAGCAGTCAGAAAACAGTACGACAAAGCAGAGCAGCTCTTAAAAGATAACATGCCGAAACTCCACGAGCTGGCAAAATATCTGTATGAGAAAGAGACAATCACAGGTGATGAGTTTATGGAAATCCTGAATTTATCCCCGGATCAGCTCACGACAACGAGAATGGAAACAAACTAAAAAGCGATAAAAGCAGATGAGAATCCCGCGTTACTGTTCACCCAGCAGTGAAACACTTGCTGTTTCACTGCGTAAGAAAGTGATTCACGAATCCCGCGTTTCAAGGCGACTTCAGCCTTGCGCGGGATTCTTTCTTGTGCTATAATGCTGTAATGCGAAATTATGACACAAAAAGACAGATTTTTTTAAGATAGACCAAGAGAACATAAGGAGAAACGCAATGAAGAAAAAACAGGCATGGAAAGTGATGGGTGCTGTCCTTGCGGGCACACTGGTATTTTCCGATGCAGTTCCGCTCCGTGCCAGCGCATCGGCAGGAACGGAAAAAAGCGCAGTACAGAACGAAACTGTCTCCGGAACGGAGAACGGTACAGAGACAAAACGGGCAGCCGTTTATGTGAATCTGAAAACCGGCGATGATACGGCAGACGGTACAACGGCAGAGACAGCAGTAAAAACCGTGGAAAAAGCACAGGAGCTTCTTGCAGTTGCAGCGGCAGAACTGCAGGCGGACGGGAAAACAACCGAAAAAAACACTGCTGCAGATACCAGCAAAACGGCAGCGGAGGAAGCAGCAGAAAAATATCTGGTATTCGTCGGAATGGATGAAAAAGAGCTGGAAACGTATCGAAAGAAACAGCAGAAAACAGACTTCAGGGGAAGAGTAACAGATACCGTTTTTGCGGCAGATGAAATCGTGGTGACAGAAGCCGGATATGAGGCTGTTCTGGCAGCAGAAAAAGCAAAAGAAACGGTTTCGGAAACACCAACGCTTGCGCCAGGCGAGTCTCCGGCACCGGATGCGGCAGAAGATACCGTAACACCAACTCCGGGTCCGACGGAAACGCCGGATGCAGAGCCGACCGCAGAACCAACGGTGACCCCGGACGCAGAACCGACGGAAACGCCGGACGCAGAGCCGACCGTAACGCCGGCGGAGGAACCAACGGCAACTCCGACACCGGATGCGGACAACGGAGAAGATACAGGGGATACACCAACGGCAGCGCCGACACCGGATGCGGAACCGACCGTAACGCCGGAAGTAACTCCGACGACAGCACCGGGCGAGAATACCGATGACAGTGAAAATCCGGAGAATCCGGAAACTCCGGCAGAAGATCCAACCGTGACACCTGCCCCGGATGATACAGCAAAAGACGATCCTGCAGCAGATGATACAAACCAGGACGATACAAACCAGGATAACCAGAACGGAACGGGAAATGATGCATCATCGGACCAGTGGAAACAGGATGAAAATCTGGATGACCTTGTAAAAGATGAAATTCAGAAAGAAAACGAAACCGTAAAAAATTTCGATGAAATTTCCAATCCATCCGGTACGGACAGCACAGAAGACGGCTATCTGATCTCCAATGTCTCTCTTTTGATCCAGCCGGTGGCAGTAAGTCTGTCCAGAAGCCTTGTATCAGAGGAGCAGACGGAAACAGCAGAAGCTGAGACGGCGGACGAAGGCGAGCATGAACTGCTTGCAGCTGCAGAGCAGAAATCCAACCTGAGTGCAGGTGAAATGACAGCAAGTGCAGCCGATGACGTAAGTACGCTGCGTGCCGCAGGAACGATCCTTGTAGGACCGGACAACTACGGAACGAATAAGACATCCACTCCGACTCCGACAGCCACACCGTCGAAGAGCAGCAGTAACAACAGCTCTTCCAATTCCAATACCGGAAGCACAAAGATTCCGCAGAAGAAGACACAGACCACTGTAAGCATCCGCAGCATCCCGGTCAACACCGGCGATGAGACGATGGTGCTTCCGCTGGCGATCAGCTCCGCACTTTCTGCAGCCGTTATGTTCTGCATGGCATTCCTTCAGATGCAGGCGAAACGCGCAAAGAGCATGGCCGCATGGCTGGAATTCAAAAAGAATCATCCGTTTGACGAAAAATAAAGAAACAGGCATATCCGGAAAAGCCATTCCATACATTTACAGTATGGGAGGGCTTTTTCTTATGGAAGAAAAGAAAACATGGGCGGTGGGTGCGGGCAGCGGGATCAGCTGGCTGAAGGCTCTTCTCGTTTCCTATCTGATCTCGGTGCTTCTTCTTTTGCTGCTGTCTTTCCTGCTCTGGAAATTTTCCTGGAAGGAAAGCTGGGTGCAGGCGGGCATTGTGGTGATCTATCTGGCATCAAGCTTTTCCGGCGGAAGAATGGCAGGAAACATGGCGGGAAAACGGCGGTTTCTCTGGGGCATCTGCTTTGGAATCGTGTATTTTGCCATTCTGATCATCGTCTCCGCAGTCTTCCTGCCGGGCGGATTTGCCGGAGCCGGAAGACTTCTGTGGGCGGCAGCAGTCTGTGCCGTCGGCGGAATGGCAGGCGGAATGACGGCACACGGCAGATAAAAGCGGACAAAACAGAACATTTTTTCAAAAAACAGACTTTTAAATTTGAAAAACCTATGCTATAATGGGAAGAGCTAATGGCCGAAGACTATAAAAAAGTCGCGCGTCAACTACAATGAAGGAGGAATGTGCCATGAAACACATCAAAACTTTAAATACAAAAAGCTTACAGAACACTGTAAAAAAAGGTGGATGCGGTGAGTGCCAGACATCCTGCCAGTCCGCATGTAAGACTTCTTGCACCGTAGGCAACCAGAGCTGCGAGCATAAGTAAAAGTAATCCATAAGGACGAGTAAAAGGTGTTCCCAGAACCGGTTTCGCCGGATTTGGGAACATTCTTTTTGCCAGGCACATCAAAAAAAGAGAGAGTTATAGAAAGGAATACCACAGTGATACATTTATATAAAAGCAATGGCTTCAACATGGTGCTGGACGTCAACAGCGGCTCCGTCCATGTTGTGGATGACTGCGTATACGATGTCCTTTCCTGCATGAACGAAGGAAAAAATGCAGAAGAGGCAGCAGAGGCGCTTAGCAGTAAATATGCCGAGCAGGACATCACCGAAGCCAGAGAAGAAATTCAGGAACTTACAGATAACGGCATGCTCTTTACAAAAGACATTTACGAAAACGCAATTGATCAGTTTTCCAACCGTCCGACCGTCGTAAAAGCACTCTGCCTCCACATTGCACACGACTGTAACCTTGCCTGTCGTTACTGCTTCGCAGAAGAGGGCGAGTATCACGGAAGACGTGCACTGATGTCCCTGGAAGTCGGCAAAAAAGCGCTTGATTTCCTGATCGCAAACTCCGGCAGCAGAAGAAACCTCGAGGTAGATTTCTTCGGCGGTGAACCGCTGATGAACTGGGATGTTGTAAAACAGCTCGTAGCCTACGGAAGAGAACAGGAGAAGTTACATAACAAGAACTTCCGTTTCACCCTGACCACCAACGGTGTTCTCTTAAACGACGAGGTCATGGAGTTCTGCAATAAAGAGATGGGCAACGTCGTATTAAGTATCGACGGAAGAAAAGAAGTTCACGATCACATGCGTCCGTTCCGCAAAGGTGCCGGAAGCTACGATCTGATCGTGCCGAAATTCCAGAAATTCGCTGAGCTTCGTCATCAGGATAAATACTATGTGCGCGGAACCTTCACGCATTACAACACAGACTTTGCAGCTGATGTTCTCCATCTGGCAGACCTCGGCTTCAAGCAGATCTCGGTTGAGCCTGTTGTAGCGCCTCCGACCGAGGACTATGCGATCCGTGAGGAAGACCTTCCGGTGATCTTCGAACAGTACGACATTCTGGCAAGAGAGATGATCAAGAGAGAAAAAGAGGGAAGAGGCTTCAATTTCTTCCACTTTATGATCGATCTGACCGGCGGACCATGTGTTTATAAACGTCTTTCCGGCTGCGGTTCCGGAACCGAGTACCTTGCGGTAACACCGTGGGGCGATTTCTATCCGTGCCACCAGTTCGTAGGACAGGAAGATTTCTGCCTCGGAAATGTTTACGAAGGCGTGAAAAAGACAGAAACTGTCAACGAATTCAAAAAATGCAACGTTTATTCCAAGAAGGAGTGCAGCCAGTGCTTTGCACGGTTCTACTGCAGCGGCGGATGCGCGGCAAACTCCTACAATTTCACAGGTAAGATCAACGATGTTTACGAGATCGGATGCAAGATGCAGCAGAAACGGATCGAGTGTGCATTGATGATAAAGGCAGCTCTGGCCGAAGATTAAAGAAAAGAGGAAAATCGCGACATGATGAAGAAGAAACAGAGTATCATCGCACTCGTCCTGGCAGCCATTGTAACAGTGCTTCTTGGATGGACGATGATCAAAGGATGGGGTCCTACCGGAACCGGTTCGATGAAGAACATCAACCTGGGTCTGGATCTGTCCGGCGGTGTCAGCATTACCTATCAGGCCGTAAAGGACAACCCGACAGACGAAGAAATGTCAGATACCCGCTACAAGCTGGAACAGCGTGCGCAGCAGTACAGCGAAGAGGCACAGGTATATCTGCAGGGCGACAACCGTATCACCATTGAAATCCCGGGTGCAACCGATGCAACCACCATTCTGGAAGAGATGGGTAAACCGGGAAGCCTGTATTTCATCAAACAGACCAACGATGACGGAACAGAAAACTACACCTACGACAGCTCGACCGGCGAGTACGTTCTGAACGGAAAAACTATCGAAGAGCTCGAGGAGGACGGCTCCGTCGTTCTGACCGGTAAAGATGTGGAGAGCGCAGAAGCCATGCATCAGCAGAACTCCACCACAAAAGCAACCGAGAGCGTCGTTCAGCTGAAAATGACCGACGAAGGAAAACAGAAATTTGCAGACGCAACCCAGGAAGCCTACAGCGCAGGAAAGAGCATCGGTATCTACTATGATGAAAAATTCGTCAGTGTACCGAGTGTAAACGCTGTGATTTCCGATGGTACTGCAGTCATCTCCGGCGGAAACATGGACTGGGATGAAGCAACCAGCCTGGCATCCACCCTCCGTATCGGTTCCCTTTCCCTGAAACTTGAGGAGATCAACTCCAGCGTCGTTGGAGCACAGCTTGGATCTGCAGCTGTTTCCACCAGCGTAAAAGCGGGAGCGATCGGCATTGTACTGATTATCCTTTTCCTTGCAATCGTATATCGCCTGCCTGGTATTGCTGCCGGATGGGCACTGCTCATCTATGTTGAGCTGAATCTGATTGCTTTAAATGCATTTGACCTGACATTGACCCTGCCTGGTATCGCAGGTGTTATCCTGTCGATCGGTATGGCGGTCGATGCGAACGTTATCATTTATGCCCGTATCGAGGAGGAGATCGGTGCCGGAAAGACGGTTCATGCGGCAATCCGCGACGGATTCAAGAAGGCAGCTTCTGCCATCCTGGACGGAAACGTGACGACCCTGATTGCAGCAGCTGTTCTGTATGCGCTTGCGAGCGGAAGTGTCCGCGGATTCGCCATGACACTTGCTCTTGGTATTGTTCTTTCCATGTTCAGCGCCATGGTTGTTTCCAGACTGCTGGTCAACAGCCTGTACGGTATGGGACTGAAGGATGCGAAATACTACGGAACCAAGAAAGAGCGCAAGGGATTTCCATTTGTGGAAAAGAGAAAGATCTTCTTCACGATCTCCTGCATTCTGCTGCTTGCCGTTCCGGCCAGCATGATTTTCATGCATCAGACAAAGGGAAGCGCACTGAACTTCGGCCTTGACTTCAAGGGCGGTACTTCCATCAACGTTCCGTTCAACGAGGATTACTCCATCGAAGAGCTGGACAAAGAGGTAGAGCCGGTTGTGGAAGGCGTGACAAAAGATTCCAATATTCAGATGACAAAGGTTGTCGGAGGCAACAATGTCATCATCAAAACACGTTCTCTGACTCTGGAAGAGCGTGAGCAGGTTTACCAGGCAATGGCAGACAATTTCGGTGTCGATACTTCTGAAATCACTTTCGACAACATTTCTTCTACTGTAAGTAAAGAAATGAGCCAGAATGCGATGAAAGCAGTTATCATCGCTGTAGTCTGCATGCTGCTGTACATCTGGATCCGTTTCCGCGACATCCGTTTCGCATCGAGTGCCATCCTTGCACTGATGCACGATATCGCCATTGTATTCGGATTCTATGTGGTATCCCGTATTTCGGTCGGCAGCACCTTTATCGCGTGTATGCTGACGATCCTCGGCTATTCCATCAACAGTACGATCGTCATCTTCGACCGTATCCGTGAGAATCTGCCGGAGTTAAAGAGAGAGCCGATCGAGTCCCTGGTTGACCGCTGCATCACGGACACCCTGACCCGAAGCATTTACAGTTCCCTCACCACCTTTATCACCATCTTTGTTCTGTTCGTGATGGGAGTTTCTTCCATCCGCGACTTTGCAGCACCTCTGATGGTTGGTATCGTATGCGGAGCTTACACTTCTGTCTGCATCACAGGTGCCCTGTGGTATGTGATGAAGCACGTTGGAAAAAACAAATATGTGCCGTCCAAAGCAGTACAGAATAAGACAAAAAATAAATAAAAGCAGCAAAAACCATAAAAAGAGAAACGCCGGACCGGAAAAGTCCGGCGTTTCCTGCTAACAGGAAAGAGGAGAACATATGAAGAAAGAACGCTGGGTAGTTTCGGCAAAACGCGCCGATTTCCAGGCAATTGCGGATCGGTTCGGCATCGATCCCGTCATCGCCCGCCTGATCCGGAACCGGGATGTGACCGGGGAGAAAGAGATCGAAGAGTATCTCTTCGGTGATCTGGAGCAGCTCCACGATCCGCTGCTGATGAAGGATATGGAGCGCGCGGCAGATCTGATCGCAGAAAAAATCCGGGAGAAAAAGCCGATCCGCATCATCGGGGACTACGACATCGACGGTGTTACGGCAACGTATATTCTGCTGACCGGATTAAAAGATCTCGGTGCCGATGCGGATGTGCGTATCCCGGACCGGATTGCAGACGGATACGGCTTAAATGAGCATCTTGTGCAGTTTGCCGCGGATGAGGGGCGGGACACGATCGTCACCTGTGACAACGGCATCGCGGCGGGCAGTCAGATCCGTCTGGCAAAAGAGCTTGGCATGACGGTTGTTGTGACGGACCACCACGAGGTTCCGTTTGAGGAGGATGAAAACGGAGAACGCCGCTACATCCTGCCGCCGGCGGACGCGGTTGTCAATCCGAAACAGAAAGACTGTTCCTATCCGTTTCCGGGCCTCTGCGGTGCGGCCGTCGCATGGAAACTGATCCAGACGATGGAGGCAAAAGCAGGTATTCCAAAGGAGCACAGCTTCCGCTTTCTGGAATTTGTCGCCATTGCGACGATCGGTGATGTGATGGATCTGCAGGGAGAAAACCGGATTTTTGTAAAAGCCGGCCTTCGGGCGCTCCATAAAACGCAGAACCTCGGCCTGCAGGAGCTGATCCGTGTGCAGGGCATCGAGGCGGAAAACGTGACACCGTATCACATCGGCTTCGTTCTCGGCCCGTGCATCAACGCATCGGGACGGCTTGACACGGCGGAGCATTCGTTAAAACTGCTCTGCGCAAAGACACGTGAGGAGGCCGCAAAGCTTGCCGGGGACTTGAAAGACCTGAATGAAAGCCGCAAAGAGCTGACGCGCCAGGGTGAGGCGAAAGCAATCGAGCTCGTGGAAACCTCCCCGCTGCAGAACGACAAAGTCCTCGTCGTCTATCTGCCGGACTGCCACGAGAGCCTTGCCGGAATCATCGCAGGTCGCCTGCGGGAGCACTTCCACAAACCATCCTTCGTACTCACCAGAAGTGAGGAGGGCGTCAAGGGCTCCGGCCGCTCGATCGAAGCGTATTCGATGTATGAGGAGCTCTGCAAATGCAAAGAACTGATGACGAAATTCGGCGGCCACCCGATGGCTGCGGGCCTTTCCCTCGCAGGAGAGGAGATGATCGAACCGTTCCGCCGGGCACTGAACGATAATTCCACGCTGACGGAAGAGGATTTCGTCGAAAAAGTTGTGATCGATGTGCCGATGCCGATCACCTACATCACCAAAAATCTGATCCGCCAGTTAAGTCTCTTGGAGCCGTTCGGAAAAGGCAACACGAAACCGCTGTTCGCACAGAAAGGACTGACTGTATTAAATTACCGCATTTTTGGAAAGAATAGAAACGTGGTGAAAGTACAGCTTGCCGATGCGGGCGGATACCAGATGGATGGTGTCTATTTCGGCGAGGGAGAAGCGTTCGCCGCATACGTGGATGCACATCCGACCCTCTCGGTAGCGTACTATCCGTCGATCGATACGTGGAACGGACGCGACAAATTACAGATCAATATCCAGAGTTATTTTTAAAGATGCAGAAAAGCCGCAAATACCTGATTTTTCTGCCCTGTTTTCTATCGGAAACAAAATTGACGCAGAAGAATATTGATGCTATACTGTAAGGTGAATTGTCAAACCTTGACGAAACGGAGGAATATTTTATGAAAAAAGTAGAGGATTACGTAAGAAGTATTCCGGATTTCCCGGAACCGGGTATTATTTTCAGAGATGTAACGAGTATCCTGCAGGACGCAGACGGACTGCAGCTTGCCATAGATGAGATGCAGCATTTTGTAGAAGAAGTAGACTGTGACGTAATCTGCGGAACCGAGTCCCGCGGCTTCATTTTCGGTATGCCGATTGCTTACAATCTGCACAAACCGTTCGTGCCGATCCGTAAAAAAGGAAAACTTCCTCTGGAGACCATCGAGGAGAGCTATGACCTGGAGTACGGCAGCGCAACGATCGAGATGCACAAAGACTCCATCAAACCGGGCCAGAAGGTAGTCATCATCGACGACCTGATTGCAACCGGCGGTACCGTGGAGGCTTGTGCAAAAATGATCGAGCGCCTCGGCGGCGAAGTAACCAGAATCGTGTTCCTGATGGAGCTTGCCGGCTTAAAAGGACGCGAAAAACTGGCAAAATATGATGTAAAATCTGTCATCCGTTACGATGGCAAATAACGTATCCAACGAAACGCAGGGGTTAATCATGAGAGCGGAGGATACATATGGAAGAAGAGAAAAGAATCAGTGAAGAAGAATTAAAGAAGGATGTGGCGGCGGCAGAAGCCAGAATCCGCAAGACGGACGATTTTACAAGTCCGGAGGAATTATACGGGGAATTGATCGCTTCTGTGAAAAAATATCATCCATCGGACGATATTTCCCTGATCGAAAAAGCATACCGCGTGGCAGCGGATGCACATAAGGACCAGAAAAGAAAGAGCGGGGAACCGTACATCATCCATCCGCTCTGTGTGGCAATTATCCTGGCAGATCTGGAGCTCGACAAGGAGTCGATCGCGGCAGGCCTTCTGCACGACGTTGTCGAAGATACCGTCATGACCGAAGAAGAGCTGACCGAGGAGTTCGGCCCGGAGGTGTCCCTGATTGTAAGCGGTGTCACGAAGCTGGCACAGCTGAAATATTCTGCGGATAAGGTCGAGGAGCAGGCAGAAAACCTGAGAAAGATGTTCCTTGCGATGGCAAAGGATATCCGTGTTATTCTGGTAAAACTGGCGGACCGTCTGCACAACATGCGGACCGCACAGTACTGGTCGCCGGAGACGCAGAAGAAAAAAGCGCGTGAGACGATGGATATTTATGCCCCGATCGCACAGCGCCTCGGTATTTCCAAGATCAAGGTCGAACTCGATGACCTTTCTCTGAAATATCTGGAGCCGGATGCGTACTATGAACTGGTGCAGAAGGTCAGCATGAAGCGGGAGCAGCGGCAGGAGTTTGTCGATGCGATCGTAAAAGAGGTGACCCGTCATATCCACCAGGCCGGCATTGAGGCAGATGTCAACGGACGAATCAAGCACTTTTTCAGCATCTACAAAAAGATGGTCAACCAGCATAAGACGCTGGATCAGATCTATGACCTCTTTGCGGTCCGCATCATCGTGGAATCCGTCAAAGACTGCTATGCAGCGCTCGGTGTCATCCATGAAATGTACACGCCGATCCCGGGCCGTTTCAAAGATTACATTGCGATGCCGAAGCCAAACCGTTACCAGTCCCTGCATACAACCCTGATCGGACCGAACGGACAGCCGTTTGAGATTCAGATCCGTACTTATGAGATGCACCGGATTGCAGAATACGGTATCGCTGCACACTGGAAATACAAAGAGGCCTCCGACGGCAAGAAACCGGGACCGGAGCAGGAAGAGGAAAAACTGACCTGGCTGCGCCAGATTCTGGAGTGGCAGCAGGACATGGCGGACAACCATGAGTTCATGAACCTCTTAAAGAGCGATCTCGACCTGTTTGCCGACAATGTTTACTGTTTCAGCCCGGCGGGCGATGTCAAAACGCTTCCGGTCGGCTCCTGTGCCATCGACTTTGCTTATTCCGTCCACAGTGCGGTCGGCAACAAGATGGTCGGAGCGAGGGTCAACGGAAAACTCGTGCCGATCGAGACGGAACTTCACAACGGAGACCGCGTCGAGATCATCACCTCGCAGAACTCCAAGGGACCGAGCCGCGACTGGCTGAAAATTGCGAAGAGTTCCCAGGCAAAGAGCCGCATCAACCAGTGGTTCCGCCAGCAGAACAAGACGGACAACATCGTCAAAGGCAAGGAAATGCTCACCAGCTATGCAAAGCTGAAGGGCAAAAACCTTGGAATCTATACGAAACCGATGTACGAAGAGGCTGTCATGAGAAAGTACGGCTTCCGCGACTGGGATTCCGTTCTTGCGGCCATCGGCCACGGCGGCTTAAAAGAGGGCCAGGTCCTCAACAAGCTGATTGAGACGTACGAAAAGCAACATAAAAAAGAGATCACCGACGAGCAGGTGCTCGAGGCGGCATCTGGAGAGAAAGTTCTGCCGGTTGGAAAGAGCAAGGGCGGCATCGTCGTGCGCGGTATCCACGATGTGGCAGTTCGCTTCTCAAAATGCTGCAATCCGATCCCGGGCGATGAGATCGTGGGCTTTGTCACAAGAGGACGCGGCGTGACCATTCACCGCACCGACTGTGTCAATGTCCTGAATCTGCCGGAATCTGAGCGGGCGCGCCTCATTGATGCTGAATGGCAGGCAGAGGACAACGGCGGCTCTCTCTATACCGTGGAGATCAGCGTTTACGCAAACAACCGTACCGGTCTTCTGGTGGATATCTCCAAGATCTTTACCGAGCGGAAGATCGACCTTGCGGCGATGAACGTGAGAACGAGCAAGCAGGGAACGGCTTCCATCGATGTGACGTTCGACGTGCACAACAACGAAGAGCTGAACAGCATCATCGAGAAGGTACGCCAGGTGGAGAGCGTGATCAATATTCAGAGATCGAGAGGATAAAAAGGAGAAAAGCGTATGATAAAGGTAAATTACCGGGCACTTGGAATGCTCTCGACAAACTGCTACGTTGTGGAAAATCCGGACAGCCAGAAGGTGCTGATCGTGGACCCGGGCGATTCGCCGCTGGAGATTGAACGCCAGATCGACGAGATCGACGGCGACCCGGAGGCCATTCTGCTGACCCATGGCCATTTCGACCATATGCTGGCAGCGGATGCACTGCGGAAAAAGTACCATATCCCGGTCTATGTCCATGAAAAAGAGCAGCACCTGCTGGGGGATCCAAAGAAAAATCTTTCCGGGCTCTGGAGCAAACCGTACACGATGCAGGCGGACAAAACCGTAAAAGAGGGCGATGTGCTGCATCTCGCAGACTTTGAAATCCACGTTCTTGCGACACCGGGGCACACGGCAGGCGGTGTCTGCTACTATATTCCGGCAGAGAAAGCACTTTTTTCCGGTGATACGCTGTTCTGCGAGTCCTACGGAAGATACGACTTCCCGACATCCTCCGGCAGAGAGCTGATCGCGTCGGCCAAGCGCCTGTTAAAAGAGCTTCCCGGGGATGTGACCGTGTATCCGGGCCACAACGATGAAACTACGATTGAACATGAAAAGAGGTACAATCCCCTTGCTTAATATCAGCCTTTGTTTTAACAGAAAAGATTTTGAATACGATGTGTATTCCCTGATCAAGGCATTCTATCCGGGCTGTGAGATTACCTCATGGTACGAAGAGGATGGGGCGCCGGACGGGGAATTTGCATATTATGATAAGATCCTGTACGCGGCAGACCAGATCTGCTTTTCCATAGAAAATGAGAAGCACGAAGAGCTTTCTGCCGCGTGTGAGGCGGTGGAATATGAAAAAGACCGCCACGAAACGAAAAATGTCCTGAAACGGATGGTCTATCGCACGCTCTCGAAAGTGAGCGGAAAAGAACTTCCGTGGGGCGACCTTACCGGCATCCGTCCGACGAAAATTCCGATGAAGATGCTGGAAGAGGGCAAAACAAATGTAGAGATTGCGAAATACATGCGCGAGACCTACTACACCAGCCCGGAAAAGACGGCACTTGCAATCACGATTGCCAACCGGGAAAAGGACATTTTAAAGACGATCGACTACGAACACGGTTACAGCCTGTACATCGGCATCCCGTTCTGTCCGAGCATCTGCCTGTACTGTTCCTTCGGCTCCCATGTGTTAAGCCGCTGGGAGCATATGGTAGATCCGTATCTCGATGCACTGATCAAAGAACTGATCTTTATCAGTGAGAACATGAAGGATTACACCCTTGATACGATCTACATCGGAGGCGGTACGCCGACCACGCTGAATGCGGCACAGATGGAGCGCCTGCTCACGAAAGTGACAGAGCTCTTCCCGATGGAGCAGGTGCAGGAGTTCACCGTGGAGGCAGGACGGCCGGATACGATCAATGAGGAGGTCTTAAAAGCCATCCGCAAATTCCCGGTCACCCGTATTTCGATCAATCCACAGACCATGAACCAGGAAACGCTGGATCTGATCGGACGCCACCATACCGTGGAGGAGATCGAGGAGAAGTTCCGTATGGCGCGTTCCCTTGGATTTGACAACATCAACATGGATCTGATCGTCGGTCTGCCGGGCGAGGACAAGGAAAAAGTGGCGCATACGTTGGAAAAAGTGGAAGCGCTGAATCCGGATTCCCTGACCGTCCATTCCCTTGCGTTAAAGCGTGCAACGAGACTCAACCTGTTCAAAGACAAATATCAGGAAATCTCGTTTGAAAACTCTGCCGAGATCATGAAAATGACGATGGACAGCGCACACCGCATGGAGATGGGACCGTATTACATGTACCGCCAGAAAAATATGGCGGGTAACTTTGAGAATGTCGGCTACTCCCGCGAAGGAAAAGCAGGTATCTACAACATCCTCATTATGGAGGAAAAACAGTCCATTCTGGCCGCGGGAGCCGGAGCGTCCACGAAATTCGTGTTTGAACACGGAGAGCGCATTGAGCGGGTGGAGAACGTGAAGGATCTGAAAAACTACGTGGAGCGTATCGATGAAATGATCGAGAGAAAACGTATCGGAATGGAGAAGTATCTGCCAAAATGAAAGAAAATTCCAGTCAGCAGCTTCACATGCTGCGCTATACCCTGACCGAGCAGCTCATCCATGGCATGGAAGTGAGCAATTTAGCTTACGATCTTGCGCGGGAACTTGGGTATGAGAAAGAAATCTGCTATGAGCTTGCAAAAGCGGGCGTTCTCCACGATATCGGAAAGATTGTACTGGAGAATTACGTAGAAGAACAGGATACACTCGTCGTCGAGGAGATGCGCTTTGTGCGGACCCATTCCACACTGGGCTATGAACTCCTGCAGGGACGCGGCTACTCCGATTTTGTGCTGGAGAGTATTCTGTATCACCATGAAAATTATGACGGAACCGGGTATCCGGCCAATCTGGCGGGAGAAAAGATTCCGTTTGGGGCGCGTATCTTACGCATCTGTGATGTGTACTGCGCGCTGACCTCCGACCGCCCGTACCGGAGTGCGTTTACGCGGAAACAGGCGATGGAGCTTATGACAGAAGAAGTCAAAAATTTCGATCTGAAAATGTTCCTGGCATTTCAGAGAGTGATCCACAGCGGCAGCCGGAAAGCGATCGAGCTTTCTGATGTCGATGAATTGATCCGGGAAATCATAAAGGAGAAAACAGAAAATGGCATTAAAAAAGAAACCGGTTACCGGAATGAAAGATATTTTACCGAAAGAAATGGCAATCCGTGACTATGTGATCCGTCTGATCAAGGAAACTTACGGAACCTTCGGCTTTACCTCCATGGAGACCCCATGCGTGGAGCACATCGAAAACCTGAACAGCAAACAGGGCGGCGAGAATGAGAAACTGATTTTCAAGATCTTAAAAAGAGGAGAGAAGCTGAAACTCGAGACCGCTGAGAAAGAAAACGATCTCGTAGACAGCGGCCTGCGTTATGACCTGACCGTTCCGCTCTGCCGTTACTATTCCAACAACGCAAACGAGCTTCCGTCCCCGTTCAAAGCACTTCAGATGGGAAATGTATGGCGTGCAGACCGTCCGCAGAGAGGAAGATACCGCCAGTTCATGCAGTGCGATATCGATATCCTCGGCGAGCCGACCAACCTCGCAGAGATTGAGCTGATCCTTGCTACCACCACACTGCTTGGAAAACTGGACTTCAAGAACTTTACGATCCGTATCAATGACCGCCGCATCTTAAAAGCAATGGCAGCCTACAGCGGATTCCCGGAGGAGTCCTATGACACCGTATTTATTATCCTCGATAAGATGGATAAAATCGGTTTTGAGGGCGTTGCCAAAGAGCTCGAGGAAGCCGGCTTTGCAAAAGAGTCCGTAGAGAAATACCTGAAAATGTTCGAGGAGATCACCCCGGATACCGCAGGCGTAGAGTACTGCCGTGAGAAACTCGAGGGATTCCTTGACAAAGAGTACGCAGACGGCCTGAAGACCATCATCGACAGTGTTAATGCCGTGAAGACCGCAGAATTCAAGATCGCTTTCGATCCGACTCTGGTGCGCGGAATGTCCTACTATACCGGACCGATCTTCGAGATCGCTATGGATGAGTACGGCGGATCTGTCGGAGGCGGCGGACGCTACGATGAAATGATCGGAAAATTCACCGGAAACCAGACCTGCGCATGCGGATTCTCCATCGGATTTGAGCGTATCGCTATGCTTCTGCTTGAGAGAGATTACCAGATCCCGGGCGCGCAGAAGAAAAAAGCGTACCTGATCGAGAAAAACATGCCGGCAGAGGGAATGCAGAAGATCATTCAGCAGGCGACAAAAGAGAGAAGTGAAGGCACGGCCATCAACATCGCCGTGATGAAAAAGAACAAGAAATTCCAGAAAGAGCAGCTTGCCAGCGAGGGCTACACTGAGATCGAAGAATTTTTTGTTGACAAAATGTAAGGAATATCCAATAATAGTAATCGCATGAAAAAACGATGTGCTGCGGATGCAGATTCTTTGTGTCCGCAGTTCCAAATAGGAGGAACAAGAAAATGGCTGAATCCATGAAAGGCCTGAAGAGAACCTGCCGCTGTGCGGAAGTCACAAAAGCAGATATCGGAAAAAAAGTAACCCTGATGGGCTGGGTACAGAAGAGCCGTAATAAAGGCGGAATTATTTTCGTCGATCTGCGTGACAGAAGCGGTATTATGCAGATTATCTTTGAGAACGGCCCGATCAGTGAGGAAGGTTTTGAGAAAGCAGCAAAACTGCGCAGCGAGTTCGTCATTGCCGTAGAAGGTGAAGTTATGGCCCGCTCCGGTGCTATCAATGAAAATCTGGCAACAGGAGAGCTCGAAGTAAAGGCTGAGTCCTTACGCATTCTTTCCGAGGCAGAAACCCCGCCGTTCCCGATCGAGGAGGATTCCAAGACGAGAGAAGAGCTCCGTCTGAAATACCGTTACCTGGATCTGCGCCGACCGGATATCCAGAGAAACCTGATTATGAGAAGCAAGGTGGCAATGCTCACCCGTGAGTTCATGTCAAAAGAAGGTTTTCTTGAGATCGAAACCCCGATGCTGACCAAATCCACACCGGAAGGCGCCAGAGACTATCTGGTACCGAGCCGTGTTCATCCGGGCAGCTTCTATGCACTGCCGCAGTCTCCGCAGCTGTTCAAACAGCTTCTGATGTGCTCCGGCTATGACCGCTATATCCAGATTGTAAAATGTTTCCGTGACGAGGACCTGCGTGCTGACCGTCAGCCGGAGTTCACCCAGATCGATATGGAGCTTGCTTTCGTTGATGTAGATGATGTTATCGATGTCAATGAGAGACTGCTGGCACACCTGTTCAAAGAGGTGCTCGGCGTTGAGGTACAGCTCCCGATCCAGAGAATGACCTGGAAAGAGGCTATGAACCGTTTCGGTTCCGACAAACCGGACCTGCGTTTCGGTATGGAGCTGGTTGATGTTTCCGAGACCGTAAAAGATACCGAGTTCGTTGTATTTAAGGGCGCACTTGAAAACGGCGGTTCTGTCCGCGGTATTAACGCAAAGGGACAGGGCGCAATGCCGAGAAAGAAAATCGACAAGCTCGTTGAGTTTGCGAAAGGTTACGGTGCAAAAGGTCTTGCATACATTGCAATCCATGAGGATGGAAGCTGGAAATCTTCCTTCTCCAAATTTATGACAGAGGAGCAGATGGAAGCCCTCATCAAAGCCATGGACGGACAGGCTGGAGACCTTCTTCTCTTCGCAGCAGACCGCAACAAGATTGTTTGGAACGTTCTTGGCGCACTTCGTCTGGAACTGGCAGAGCAGATGGGACTTCTCGACAAGAACGAATACCGTTTCGTATGGATTACCGAGTTCCCGCTTCTGGAGTGGTCCGATGAGGAGAACCGTTTCACCGCAATGCATCACCCGTTCACCATGCCGATGGACGAGGATCTGCCGCTTCTGGATACCGATCCGGGCGCAGTTCGTGCAAAAGCTTACGATATCGTCCTGAACGGCACTGAGATCGGAGGAGGAAGCGTTCGTATTCACCAGAACGATGTGCAGGAGAAGATGTTTGAGATGCTTGGTTTCACAAAGGAACAGGCACATGAGCGATTTGGTTTCCTTCTGGATGCTTTCAAATACGGAGTTCCGCCTCACGCCGGACTGGCTTACGGACTGGACCGTCTCGTTATGCTGATGGCAAAAGAGGACAGCATCCGCGACGTCATCGCATTCCCGAAGGTAAAAGATGCTTCCTGTCTGATGACCGAGGCTCCGTCACCGGTTGACGCAGCACAGCTGGAAGAGCTTGGTCTTGAGGTTGAGCCGCAGGCTGAGGAAGAGACAACAGAAGAGTAAAGAAAATTTTGTAATTTACAGGACAGACAATTTTGCAGAAGTGCAGCGTTGTCTGTCCTTTTTTAGGTTTCACTCGATCGGTGTAAAGAAAAACTTAAGAAATTCTTCCACGTCTTCCCCGTTGTTTTGCTGGAAAAAAGTGCTACAATATGGTTTGTAAGAAAGATACGGAAACATCCACAGCAAGTGGAACACATAGAGAAAAAGACAAGGAGGGATCACGATGTTAGTTACATTAGTCATGCTGGCAACCTGTTTTGGTCTGCTCTGCGGAATTGGAATTTTATTTGGGATCGTCGGACTGCTGCTGAAATTTGGAGGAAAAGTCCTCGGCGCATGCGCCACTATTCTTCTCCCGATCGGCGTGATCTGGCTTGGATTTAAAATCGTGTTCGCCGTCGTTCCGCTTCTGTTCAAACTGGTCTGTGCAGCGCTGATCTGTTATCTCGTATACCGCATTCTGCGGGAGATGAAACTTGTAGCATAAAAAATAAAATCTAACAGATTCGAAAGAAAACCTGCTTTCCGTCATAAACACGGAGGCAGGTTTTTAATGACAAAAACAAAAATCTATTTTCAGAAAAAGCCAGTATTTGCTAAAAAAAGAGTAAGGAAAAAGTAAGAAAACAAAAAACAAAATGTGATACGATAGAACTAACTTGGGAAAGCAGAAAATTAATTTGTAAAATAGAAAAGTGGGAGGAAGCGTATGAAGAAAAAAGTAATCGCGATTGTGTGTGCAGTCGCAGTGCTGGCGGCAGCCGGAGGGGGAGTGACATGGCATTTCCTTGGAAACAGTACAAAAGAGGACGATAACGTCGTCTATGTCAATACTGTAAAAGCCCTGACCAATCTGGGAACCGGAAATGGAATGGAAAACCGCTATGCCGGTGTTGTGGAGTCGGAAAATACCTGGAAGGTAGAGAAAAACAGCGAGAAAAAGGTAAAGGAAGTTTATGTGGAAGTCGGTCAGGAGGTTCAGGTCGGAACACCGCTGTTCTCCTACGATACCGAGAAATTCCAGAGTGACCTCGAGCAGGCGCAGCTGGATCTGGAACGTATAAACAATGAACTTTCAAGTATGAATACCAATATCGACCAGCTTTACAAAGACAAAAAGCAGGCATCAAAAGACCAGCAGGCAAGCATCACACTGGAAATTCAGGAAGCGGAGCTGGATTTAAAGAAAAAAGAATATGAAGGAAAATCAAAACAGGCGGAGATTGATAAATTAAACGATAACATCACCAATGCGACCGTGATCAGCGAAATCGCCGGTGTTGTAAAATCAATCAACAACGATGACAGCAGCGCCGGCGCTTACTCCGGTGACAACTCCGACAATTCCTTCCTGACCGTTCTTGCAACGGGAGATTTCCGTGTAAAAGGCCAGATCAATGAACAGAATATGAGCGACGGTTCGATTACCGAAGGAAGCCAGGTGATCGTGCATTCTCGTGTAGATGAGAATCAGACCTGGACCGGAACCGTGACAAAGATTGATCGGGAAAATGCACGGACAGGAAGCAATAACGTTTACAGCAGTTCGGGAGACGGTATGACGCAGTCAAGCAACTATCCGTTTTATGTACAGCTCGATGGAACAAATGGCCTGATGCTCGGTCAGCACGTTTACGTAGAGCCGGATGTCGGCCAGCAGGAAGTCAAAACAGGAATCTGGCTGTCTGACTCCTTTATCAACGATGTCGACAGCAATCCTTACGTCTGGGCCGATAATGGAAAAGGCAAACTGGAAAAACGAAGCGTAACCCTTGGAACACACGATGAAAATATGATGGAATATCAGATCACCGACGGCCTTGCAGAAGATGATGCAATCACCTTCCCGGAGGACGGTCTGGAAGAAGGGATGAAGACCGTAGTCAGCACCGACGGATCACTGGGACAGAGCAATCCGGCCGGCGGCGAGGATGACGGAATGGTGGATGACGGTATGCTTGACAACGACGATGGAATGGTCGACGACGGTATGACGCAGGATGAAAACGGCATGGTTGACAATACCATGGACGGCGCAGAGTACAGCGGTGAGGAAGATACAACGAACGTGATCGGCGGCGCCGACAATGGTAAGGCAGAACCGGCAGACACACAGGAAGCCGGATCAGCAGATGACGGGGAGGTGCAGCCGTGATTCTGGAATTAGAGAATATCTGTAAAGAATATATGCAGGGCAAAATCCCGGTTCCGGTTCTGAAAAACATCAACTTCTCCATGGAAGAAGGCGAGTACGTTGCGATCATGGGTCCTTCCGGTTCCGGAAAAACAACACTGATGAATATTGTCGGCTGCCTCGACCAGGCGACGAGCGGACGGCTGATCCTCGACGGACAGGACATCAGCAAATGCAGTGACAATCAGATGTCGGACATCCGCCTGCAGAAAATCGGCTTTGTCTTCCAGAACTTCCAACTCCTTGCAAGACAGAGCGCAATGGAAAATGTATGCCTGCCGTTGACGTACGCGGGCGTGCCGAAAAAAGAGAGAAGAGAGCGGGCAGCGATTGCCCTCGAGCGGGTGGGGCTCGGCGACCGTATGAGTTTCAAACCGACCCAGCTCTCCGGCGGACAGAAACAGCGTGTGGCGATTGCAAGAGCGATCGTCAACCATCCGAAAATTCTGCTGGCTGATGAGCCGACCGGAGCGCTCGACTCCCATTCCGGCGAGCAGGTCATGGAGCTGTTCCAGAGCCTGAACGATGAGGGCGTCAGCATCTTGATGATTACGCATGACGCGGAGATCGCATCGATGGCACAGCGCACCGTGGAGATCCGCGACGGAATGATGAAATCGAAGGAGGTGGCCGAAGCATGAAAAAAGGAAAAGCCGCAAAGAAAGCAGCGATTGCAGTCGTGACAGCGGTTGCCGTGGGTGGCGTAAGTGTCGGCGGCTATTATGGGATTCGCCAGGCGCAGAAGACAACCGTAAAAGTGTATCCGGTCAGTGACTTTACGAGTGGATACTGGGGAGACAGCATGAACATGGAAGGCCAGATCACCTCGACGGCTTCCCAGAACATCTATCTTTCCGACAGCCAGACCATTTCCCAGGTTCTCGTCAAAGAGGGCGATGTGGTAAATGCCGGAGACACGCTGATGACATACGATACCAGCATGATCGAGCTGGATCTGGAAACGCAGCAGTTACAGCTTGCACAGACAAAGCTGAAAATCCAGCAGAGTGAAAAAGAACTGGAAAAGCTGAAAAAGACAAAACCGGTATCGGATACGCCGCTGAATCCGGTGGAGCCGGATTTCCCGGATTTCCCGGATTTTCCAGATGAACCCATCGATCCGGATTTCCCGGACGAACCGATTCCGACCCCAGAACCGGAGCCGACGTACGAGGATGCTGTTCTGTACAGCAGTACGAATAAGCTTGTATTTGGTTCCAAACCATACAAAGGAGAAGGAACGCAGGAAGACCCATACACCTATCTCTGCGCACCGGGAACAGTCCTAACAGGCGGATTCCTGAATCAGATGGCAGGATACGCGGATGAAAAGGGAACGAAAAAAGAAGAGGACAGCGAAGGATACTGGTTTCGCCTGGAGATTCATGAGGAAAACAAAGCCGCAGAGGCGCTGGAAACCGTGTGGGAGCAGGATGGAACGAAGATTGCGAAAGTATACGAGACTTCGTATGAAGCAGTCCTGAGTCTGAAAGAATCCGAATCGGCGGATGCACCGGAAATAAAAATCACCACGCCGCTTGCCAACACAGAGGTGGCAGAGGGCGGCGAGCTGAAGCTGAAAATCGGAATCAATGAGAAGAAAGATACCGAAGAGAAGCCGGATGAGAAAGCAGACGATAAAACGGATGATAGAACCGAGAGTCCGTCCGAGGACGATGTGACACAGCCGGGTGAAGCCGGAAATGGAAGCGGTGAGGCAGACGATTCCACAGAAAACACCGAAACGGATGGCACTTACACATACGTCTGGAAACACAACGGAAAGACAATCGACGGAGATTTTAAGGATACTTACACAAAAGAAAACATCACAAAAGAGGATGCCGGAATCTATACAGTAGAAGTGACAGCGAAAAATGACAAGGGTACTTCCATGGCAGTCAGCACTGCAAATGTGGCGGTAAAAGAAGGAACGATTACCCCGACACCAAGTGTAACTCCGACCCCGAGCGTTACGCCGGGACCGAGTGTAACTCCAGAGCCGACTGTCAGCCCGGAACCAAGTACAACACCGATTCCGACCACAGAGCCGGTTCCAACAGAAACTCCGGTGCCGAGCGAGACCCCAGTTCCGACGGAAACGCCGACGCCGACTGAAGCCCCGGCAGAACCGGAAGCGGAACCGCAGAGCGAAGATGCGCCGGAAGCAGTGCAGACGACAGCAAAAACCGTATTCTACGGTGAAAAAGCATCGGTACAGTCCCTCTTTACATCATCCACAGGAAGCAGCGCAAATAACAATACTTCTTCCGGTGATGATACCCAGATGACCTACACAAAAGATGAGTTGAAAAAAGCCATCAGCGAAAAAGAAAGCCAGATCCGTAATCTGAAGCTTGATCAGAAGGAAGAGGAACTCAAAGTCAAAAATACGCAGAAATCCCTGGATTCCCAGACCGTAAAAGCGACGATCAGCGGTGTGGTAAAGAAGGTTGGAAATGCAGAAAACCCGTCCAACGACGGAAGCGCCTTTATCCAGGTCAGTGGAAACGAAGGTCTGTACGTGCGCGGCTACTTAAGCGAGACGTATCTCGATCAGGTAAAAGTCGGCGATGAACTTAACGTGACTTCCTGGTCTTCGGGTGCTTTTGCAGCGGCAACCGTAACCGAGATTTCTCCGTACCCGACAACAAGCTACATGTCGTACAGCGAGACACCAGCCTCCTTCTATCCGTTCACAGCCGTTATCCCGGAAGGCGGAGAAGGTTTTGAAAACGGTGACTGGATCGAGATTGCAATCACTGTCGGAAACGATGTAGAAAACGGCAACGGCCTGTACGTCAGCAAAGAATTCATCCGCGAGGAAAACGGACAGAAATTCGTTTATATCCGGGATGAAAATGATAAATTAAAGAAACAGAATGTGGTAACCGGAAAACTTCTGTGGGGCAGTTATTACGAAGTGAAGAGCGGTCTTTCCGAAGAGGATTACATTGCATTTCCGTACGGCAAAACCGTGGTGGAAGGCGCAGACACGAAGGAATCCAGTTCATCGGATTATTACAACAGTTAAGGAGGCGCATTATGTTAGAAAATGTAAGACTTTCCTTTCAGGGAATCTGGTCACACAAAATGCGTTCCTTCCTGACGATGCTGGGTATTATCATCGGAATTGCGTCGATCATCTCAATTGTCTCCACGATCAAGGGAACGAATGAGCAGATCAAACAGAACCTGATCGGAGCTGGAAACAACAACGTGACCGTCAGCTTAAAGCAGGGCGACGGCGATTACTGGATGGACAACGGACTGCCAAGCGGCGTGTCGAAACTGTCCGATGATCAGAAAAAGCGGATCCGCGAGCAGGATCAGGTGGAAAATGCATCGTTTTACACCGAAAGAACGTATGTGAGCGGCATCGCAAAAGGAAACACAACACTGGACAGTGCGAAGGCGCTTGGCGTGGATGAAAATTATCTGTCGACGTGCGGATATCAGATTTATCAGGGACGCGGCTTTGTGGAGAGCGATTTCTCGAAGACCCACAAAGTTGTCCTCCTCGACGATACCGCAGTGCTGACACTCTTCCCGGATGAGTCGCCGGTCGGCAAAACGATCGAGATCATGGGAGAGCCGTTCACGGTGATCGGCGTGATCAAAAAAGCCGATTCGTTCCAGCCGGTCATCAATTCCAGAGATGACTACTATACGTACAATCAGGAATCTTATCCGCTGGTGCTGATGCCGGATGTCTGCTGGCCGATCGTATTCCAGTATGATGAACCGGAAAATGCCGTTGTGATGGCAAAAACGACCGAGGATATGAGCACGGTGGGAAAGACAACAGCGGATATCATGAACGAATCCGTGACCAATACAACTGATTCTCTTTCCTATCAGGCAGAGGATCTGCTGGAGAAAGCAAAGAGTCTGCAGGAGTTAGGCCAGAGCACGAACCAGCAGCTGATCTGGATCGCGAGCATTTCGCTTCTGGTCGGCGGTATCGGTGTTATGAATATTATGCTGGTATCTGTAACGGAACGTACAAGCGAGATCGGCCTGAAAAAGGCGATCGGAGCAAGAAAACGCAGAATTCTGTTCCAGTTCCTGACCGAGGCGGCGGTGCTCACCAGCATCGGCGGACTGCTCGGCGTGCTGGGCGGCATTATCATGGCACAGGTGATTTCGAGGGTATCGCAGACGCCTGTGGCGATCAGTATTCCGGCAATCATTTTCTCCGTGGTCTTCTCCATGGTGATCGGTATCGTATTCGGACTGCTGCCGTCGGTAAAAGCAGCGAACCTGAATCCGATCGATGCGCTGCGAAGAGAATAGAACAAAAAAGAGTTGAAAAATCCGTGCGGGTACAGCGTAGGTGCTGGATCCGTGCGGATTTTTTGTGCGGCGTGTGCGGATGAAACTTAAGATCTTTACTTTTTGCGGAAAGTCGGTTATACTGGAAAATAAGCGCAATTTGCGGCGCAGCAAAGAGGCATTCGAGTTTCGGATTCGGTATGTTTATGAAAATATAAGAAAGATTCAAAGACATTTCACATTCGTTTATGGTATAATCAAACAAGAGTATGACCAACGAAAAGGAGTATACGCGAATGAATATTTTGTTTTTTATCACACCGAAAAGTGAAACGGCTTATCTGTATGACGACTGCTCACTTCGGCAGGCCATCGAGAAGATCGAATATCATAAATACACGGCGGTTCCGGTACTGAACAAAAAGGGCTGCTATGTGGGAACACTGACGGAAGGAGATCTGCTCCGCATCATAAAAGAACGGTATCTGCTGAATTACCATGAAGCAGAGGATATCCCGCTCTGGCAGGTTCCGAAACGGTGGAATTATGAGTCCGTCAACATCAACAGCAACATCGAGGACCTGATCGAGATGTCCATGCGGCAGAATTTCGTTCCAGTTGTGGATGACGAGGGAATCTTCATCGGCATCATCCGAAGAAGAGATATCATCCAGTACTGTTATCAGAAAAGCGGCATCAAAGAAGAGGAAGAAGCCCGGCGCAGCGCGCGGAAACAAAACGCAGAACAGATGATTCTGCAGTAAAGAAGAAAATGAGGGAAACATTATGAAAAAACTGATCGATCTTATCCAGGAAGAGCTGGTAAAAGCCTTTACCGCTGCGGAGATGGACCCGTCCTATGCAAGGGTTTCCGTTTCCAACCGCCCGGATCTGTGCGAATACCAGTGCAACGGCGCAATGGCAGCTGCAAAAGCATACCACAAAGCACCGATCCAGCTGGCTGAAGCAGTTGTAGAAAAAGTGACCGATCACAGCGTGATCGGTGAAATTGAAGCCGTAAAACCGGGATTCATCAACCTGAAAATCAACCCGGAATTTCTGGCAGATTATCTTTCCAAAATGCAGAACGATGAAGAGCTTTCTGTAGAGAAAGCAAAAAATCCGAAAACCATCATCGTAGATTACGGCGGAGCAAACGTGGCAAAACCGCTTCACGTCGGCCATCTCCGTTCCGCGATCATCGGCGAGAGCATCAAGCGTATGGGACGCTTCATGGGCCACAACATGATCGGTGACGTTCATCTTGGAGACTGGGGTCTGCAGATGGGACTGATCATCACCGAGCTGCAGGAGCGCCATCCGGAGCTTGTTTATTTTGATGAGTCTTTTACGGGAGAGTACCCGGAGGAAGCACCGTTTACGATCAGCGAGCTCGAGGAGATTTATCCTTGCGCAAGCGGCAAATCGAAAGAGGACGAGGACTATAAGAAACGTGCACTCGAGGCAACGAGAGAGCTGCAGCAGGGCAGAAGAGGATATCGTGCGATCTGGAAACACATTATGAACGTTTCTGTTGCCGATCTGAAAAAGAACTATGGAAACCTCGACGTTCATTTCGATCTGTGGATGGGTGAGTCCGATGCACAGGAGTACATTCCGGACATGGTAGATTACCTGAAAGACAATGGTTATGCACATTATGACCAGGGCGCACTCGTTGTTGATGTCAAAGAAGAGACAGACACAAAAGAGATCCCGCCGTGCATGATCTTAAAATCCGATGGAGCAGCTCTGTATGATACGACAGACCTGGCAACCATCATCCAGCGTATGAAACTGTACAAGCCGGACGAGATCTGCTATCTGGCAGACAAACGTCAGGAGCTTCACTTCGTACAGTGTTTCCGCTGTGCAAGAAAAGCAAAACTGGTGAATGATGATACCGTTCTTTCCTTTATCGGCTTTGGTACCATGAACGGAAAAGACGGAAAACCGTTCAAGACCCGTGAGGGCGGCGTTATGCGTCTGGAGCGTCTGATCGGCGAGATCAACGATGAGATGTATCAGAAGATCGTGGAGAACCGCAGCGTAAAAGATACGGATGCAAGAGGAACGGCACAGATTGTCGGACTGTCTGCTATTAAATACGGTGACCTGTCCAACCAGGCATCGAAAGATTATGTATTCGATGTTGAGAGATTTACTTCCTTCGAGGGAAACACCGGTCCGTACATCCTGTACACGATCGTTCGTACAAAATCCATCCTCGGAAAATATAAAGAAGAGGGAAATGAACTGAAGAAAGGCGCACTTCTGGCACCGAAGAGCGACAGCGAGAAAGCTCTGATGCTTTCCGTATCCCGTTTCAACGGCGTTGTGGAGAACGCATTCGAGGAGAAAGCACCGCATAAGATCTGTGCTTATATCTACGAGCTTGCAAACGAGTTCAACCATTTCTACCACGAGACCAAGATCTTAAGTGAGCAGGATGAGGCAAGAAAAGCATCTTACCTGGCACTGCTGGATCTTGTCCGCGAGGTACTTGAGACCTGCATCGACCTGCTGGGATTCTCGGCACCGGAACGGATGTAAGATTCGTCAAGAGGGAAAAAATAGATAAAAAACAGGCGATTTTTTTGGCAGCCGTCGGCTTCTGTAGTTCTTGCGGAAACGGCGGCTGTTGTGTTATACTTACATCACGATTTTTCATCCGCTTGGACATTCGTCCTGAAAAATCGATTCTATATTACTCTATCGAAGAGCCATTCGGCTCAATTTATATCCATGTACAAAAACAGAATATCGGACTGACAAACACTTTGACGTAAAAAGAGGAGGCGGGATCATTGGAAAAGTAGAACTTCCGGGAGGGAAGTATCGCCTGCTGTCAGTGCTCGGAAGAGGGGCAACGTCTGTCGTTTATCTTGCAGAGAAAACTGGATCCGGAAAGCGGTATGCAGTCAAGGTAAGTATATGTGACAGGGAAAAACTGCGCCGGGAAGCGTTTCTTTTACAGAAGTTTTCATATCCCGGGATTCCCTGTGCGGTGGAACTTCTGGAAAGTGGGACAAAAAGCTTTCTGGTGATGGAAGCTGTAAACGGAAAATCTATCGGACAGCGTATGCGTAAGGGAGAACGGTTTTCCAGCCGGGAAATTCTGAAAACGGGAATTGCCCTGAGCGGGATTCTCTGTTATCTCCATGCACAGAACCCGCCGGTTTTCTACCGGGATCTGAAGCCGGACAACGTGATGATAACAGAGCGTGGTGAAATATACCTTGTGGATTTCGGTGCAGCCGGAACAGAAGAAACGGGTGTGGAAGTCCGTTATGGAACCCGCGGTTATGCAGCGCCGGAGCAGTATGACGGGAAGTGTGACGCCCGTTCCGATCTTTATGCACTCGGCGCACTGCTTGCGGCAATGGCGAAGCATGCGAAAAAGCGGCAGAAAAGAGGACTCTGGCGGGTGATGGAAAAGTGTATGCAGAAAAAGCCGGAGGAGCGGTATGCGTCTGCCGGAGAAGTCAAAAAGGCACTGCGGCGGCTGGAAAGAAAGCAAAAAGGCAGGAAGACTCTGCGGATCTTTGCAGTTTTTGCTTTTCTGACAGGAGGAGCGGCTGCGGTTGCCAGCAGGATGCCATGGGGGCAGTTTCCGGCGGCAGACGAATGGGAGGAGCAGGGAGATCTCTGGTTCTGCGGAAATCCGGTGGAAGAAGGCAGTCTGCCGAACTACCAGAAAGCGCGGGAAGCGTTCTTAAAGGCAGACCATCTCAGTCAGGCGGGGCGTGTGGAGCAGGAACTTGTGGAATACTGTCTGGCGGATGATGCGGCAAGGGAAAAAATGCAGATGGAGCCATTGCTGGCTGAATTTTATGATGACACGCAGCAGGAGCCGGAAAAGGAAAAACGCTGCCGCAGATATCTTGCTGTTGCAGGAATGTATTTCAGTTTTTCCGAAGAACTGGCGCGTGAAAATGACACAGACGCCATGCGGAAAGGAATCGAAGTGCTGGAAAAGGCCGCAGGCGAGAATATGGAGGGGCAGTGGGAGGCGGTTATCTGGCAGAGACTGGCGGATGCGTGCTATCTTGGCGGAAAATCCGGGGATGGGGAAAGAGAACAGGACTGGTGCCAGGAGAGTTTTCTCTATTACGAACGGCTTCTGTGCAGCAGACAGGATGGAAACCGGCGGAAAAATCTGCTCAGGGCCGCAGAGCTGGCACTTCAGTTCGACATGCAGGAAAAAGCAGAACAGTACCTCAACGAGGCCGCAGAAATTCCGGGAATGGAGGAGGATATTTTTTATCAGCAGATCAGAAAAAGATGGGAGGAAGCAGGATGAGAAAAAAGACCATATGCGCAATGATGACAGGATTCCTGGCAGTCCAGGGAATCGAAGTCCACGCGGAGACACAGCAGACGACAGGCGAGGCCGCAAGTGCGGTGGAAAGCGTGGAATTAGAAGCTGAAATCATCGAGAACAGTGATGTGACAGATGCAGACGGGAAAGCCGGACCGGAGGAACTGCTGCCGGACGAAAAGTCAGAAGAAGAACCGCCTATAGAAGAGAAACCAGAGCAGGAACCAGAGCCGCCGGAAGAGAAAACAGATCCGGCAGAGACCGGAAAGAAAGAGAAAGAAGGAGAAGAAAAAATGCTTCCCCCGACGGTAATTCCGGATCCGGAGAAAGAACCAGCGGAAAGGTGGGAAGAAGAGGAGAAAGAAATTTCGGAAGATTCAGAATCGGGGAAGCCAGGAGAATTGCCGGAGGCAGGAGATATGGGTTCCGGGGAATCGGAATCAGAGGAAGGATGTGAAGAAACAGATACAAAAGAATCAGAGACAGAAGAGTCAGATTCGGAGAGAACGGATTTTGGAGAAATGGACACAGAAAAACCAGATTATGAAGATACAGGTTCAGAAAAATCCGGAACGGAAAATTTGATGCCAGAAGATCCGGAACCGGAAAAGCCTGATATGGAAGAAACGAAGCAGGAATCTCCGTCAACCGAAAAAGAGTCAGAAAATCAAACCTCGGAAACAAAAGCACCAGAAAAAGAGGAGCCTACCGTAATGCCAGATGCCGGAAAGTCAAACACAGAAAAGCAGGAACAAACGGGGCCCGGGCAATCGTCTCCGGAGAAAGAAGAACTCAAAACAGACGAACAGCTGCCCGTTGCTGCAGCCACGCCCGAGGAGGTGACCCAAGATCCAGATGATATTCCGCTACAAACAGAAGAAAGCAGTCCTCCGCCTGCCGAAACTCCATCTAAGAGTGCCGGGGAGGAGCCATCTCAAATACGGCCGCAGATCATCGCCGATTTCGTATTATCACAGATAGCAGACGAAGATTTCGAAGCGCCGAACCCCCTGATTATCCGCCCGGCCGACACCAGCGTCGAAATAGATCCCGGTTATACCCCGGAAATTCTGCTCGAGGGAGCCGCCGACACGGCTGAAATTCTTTCCTGCATGGTAAATGGCTCCGAAGCCGAATACGAATGGAAAGAAAACAAAATCTGTCTGAAAGCCGAGAGCCTTTCCGAAGGCTACAACCGCATCACTGTAAAAGTGCGTGGCGCAGACGGCATTGTACGAACCATGAAACCGTGGGAAGTCAACGTGAAACCAAAAACTTCCACACTTGTCAGCCAAAGAACCAGCCAGAAACCAAAAGGAACCCGCCTCTTGCAGTCCTTAAGGCGCCTCTGGAACCTGATTCGTGCCATTGCCGAAATTCAGAATCAGACCACCCGCTATCTGCGTGCACTCTGCAGAAAATAGCCTGATCCGGTTTTGTTTGTATTTCTAATTTCGATATGCTAGAATAAAAGACATGTCATACGATAAAAAAGTAAAAGAGGAAATAAGAGTATGTCAGATATGATATTATTTGATCTGGACGGAACCCTGACCGATTCCGGTCCTGGAATTACAAGATGCGTACAGTATGCGCTGGCATCCTTTGGCATCGAAGAGCCGGATCTGGAAAAACTGAACTGTTACGTGGGACCGCCGCTTCTGGAATCTTTCATGAATTTTGCAGGCCTTGGCTGCGAAGAAGCACAGCAGGCCATCACAAAATACCGGGAGCGGTACGAGGCAGAGGGCATTTTTGAAAATGAAGTATACGAGGGAATCCCGGAGGTTCTGGCGTATCTGAAAGAGAAGGGAAAAATTCTGGCGGTAGCATCGTCCAAACCGGAAAAATACGTGGAGCAGATCCTGGAGCATTTCGAAATCAGAAAGTATTTTACCGTAGTAACCGGTTCAGAAATGAACGAAACCAGAACCGACAAAGGAGAAGTCATCGCAGAGACGCTGCGCCGACTCGGAGCAGAAGACAGCCGTTCCGACGTGGTGATGGTTGGTGACAGAAGCTATGACGTAATCGGGGCAAGAGAAAACGGACTGCTCTGTGTCGGCGTATCGTATGGGTACGGCGGAAGAGAAGAACTCGAGGCAGCAGGTGCCGCAAAGGTATGTGATACACCGGAAGAACTGAAACTGCTGGCGGAGGATCCGAAAGAAGAGAAGAAAAGACGCGACCGCATCAAAAAAATGAAGCCGGAGCGTATCCCGTGGCTGACAAGAGGAGAAAGTGGAACAGGAATCTTTGCGCAGAAAGAGAAAAAAGCAGAGAATATAAAAGAAAAAAGGACAGCGAAAACAGAGCCAAAAACGGAGGAAATCGTAATTCCTATCCAGCGGAAGCTATGGCGTCTTTTAAAACCGCTTCTGACGTACGAACTGTTTCTGATCGGAGCAACCGTACTTCTGGCGCTGATCCTGATGACGTTTACGACCGGCGGTTATCTGGAAGAGCGTATGCACGCGACATCCGTTCTTGCATCAGCAATCGGCAGTCTGGCGGCGATCCCGGTTCTCTGGAAACAGTACAAAAAAGATGAAGGCATGTTCCCGAAACCGGAAAAACGGTGGAGTGCGGCAGAGGCAGCCGCCTGTATTCTGCTGGTTATGACCTTCGGCCATCTCCTGAATACTGTAATGAACGTGACCGGCTTTACCAGAATCTTTTCCGGCTATCAGGACATGGCATCAAAGATTTATGAAGGACAGAACCCGCTGCTTCTGATCCTGTCCGTCGGTGTGCTGAGCGCGGCCGCAGAGGAAATTGTTTTCCGCGGCATGATTTACCGCAGGGCAAAAGATTTCTGGGGAACCGGCTGGGGCATCGCAGCATCATGTCTGCTGTTCGGTGCATATCACGGCAATGTGACGCAGTTTGTCTATGCAGCCGTGGTAAGTGTGCTTCTGATCCTTATTTATGAGCGGTGCGGAACACTCCTTGCCCCGGTTCTTGCGCACATGGCAGAAAATATCTGGGGACTTTACCGGAGCCAGTTCGTATCCTGGATGACCCAAAAAGCACCGGCAGGTGCATGGATGTTCATCTTTTTGGAAGCGGTAATCTGCGCCGGAACATTCTGGTATCTGTTTTTAAAGGATAAACAGGGAAAAACACAAAAATAACAGAAAAAAACCGCAGAATCCGCGAAAAAAATGCTTGTCATGAAAAAAACTCTGTGATACAATCTTACTGTTGCACAATAAGCACCCATGCGGTACCAAGGATGGTGCCTGTTTTTTGAAAAACAGGTTCCAAGGTGAAAAAACATGGGGAAGAATAAAACCATAAGGAGATAAAACAATGAGCGTAATTTCAATGAAACAGTTACTGGAAGCCGGTGTTCATTTCGGACATCAGACAAGAAGATGGAATCCTAAAATGGCTCCGTACATCTACACAGAGCGTAATGGTATCTACATCATCGACCTGCAGAAATCTGTAGGAATGGTAGATGACGCATACAAAGCTGTTGCAGACATCGCAGCAGACGGCGGCACAATCCTTTTCGTAGGAACCAAAAAACAGGCTCAGGACGCTATCGCTGTTGAGGCAGAGCGCTGCGGAATGTACTATGTAAACGAGAGATGGCTCGGCGGTATGCTGACCAACTTCAAAACCATCCAGAGCCGTATTGCAAGACTGAAAGCAATCGAGACCATGGAGCAGGATGGCACCTTCGAAGTTCTTCCGAAAAAAGAAGTCATTGAGTTAAAGAAAGAGCTTGCAAAACTGCAGAAAAACCTTGGCGGTATCAAAGAAATGAAGAGACTGCCGGACGCTATCTTCGTAGTAGATCCGAAAAAAGAGAGAATCTGCGTACAGGAAGCTCATACACTGGGAATTCCGCTGATCGGTATCTGCGATACCAACTGCGATCCGGAAGAGCTTGACTATGTAATTCCGGGTAATGACGACGCTATCCGTGCCGTAAAACTGATCGTTTCCAAAATGGCAGACGCAGTTATCGAGGCAAAACAGGGCGAGGCTGAGGAAGCTGCATACGAAGAAGCAGCAGAGACAGACGCTGAATAATTTACGCGAAGTAATGAACTGGGGGGAACTTGAAATTCAGGTTCCCTTCGGCGAATCTCACAATAGCAGACCGGCATGAAGATGCAGTCTGCTGAATCACGTATACGGAGGAATAAAACAATGGCTATTACAGCAGCAATGGTAAAAGAGTTAAGAGAAGTAAGCGGTGCTGGTATGATGGACTGCAAGAAAGCTCTTACAGCTACCGAAGGTGATATGGACAAAGCAATGGAGTTCCTGAGAGAAAAAGGACTTGCTACTGCTCAGAAAAAAGCTGGCAGAATCGCAGCTGAGGGTATCGTTATGCTGAACGTATCCGAGGATGGAAAGAAAGCTGTCGCTGTAGAAGTAAACGCTGAGACAGACTTCGTTGCAAAGAACGAGAAATTCCGTGGCTATGTAGCACAGGTTGCAGAGCAGGCTATGGATACAACTGCAGCAGACGTAGAAGGATTCCTGGCAGAGCCTTGGAAATTCGATACCAACGAGACCGTTGGCGAAGAGCTGGCTCATCAGATCGCTACCATCGGCGAGAACATGAACATCCGTCGTTTCCAGCAGGTAAAAGAGGAGAACGGTTTCGTTGCTTCTTATACTCATATGGGCGGTAAAATCGGTGTTCTGGTTGACGTTGAGACAGATGTTGTAAACGATGACCTCAAAGAGATGGCTAAAAACGTTGCAATGCAGATTGCAGCTCTTCGTCCGCAGTACACAAACCGCGACGAAGTAAGCGCTGATTACATCGCACATGAGAAAGAAATCCTCATGGCTCAGATTCAGAACGACCCGAAAGAGTCTCAGAAACCGGAAAAAGTTATCCAGGGAATGATCCAGGGCCGTATCAACAAAGAGCTCAAAGAGATCTGCCTGCTTGACCAGGTATACGTAAAAGCAGAAGACGGAAAACAGTCCGTAGCTCAGTACGTAGCACAGGTTGCTAAAGCAAACAACGCAACCGTAGCAGTAAAAGGTTTCGTTCGTTTCGAGACCGGTGAAGGAATCGAGAAGAAAGAAGAGAACTTTGCTGAGGAAGTTGCTAAACAGATGAACGCATAATTCAACTGTGAATTTGTAAAAATAACGCAAAAATATAAAACCCTCATAAATGTGCAGAAAATACACGATTTATGAGGGTTTTTTACTGTCACAGGCAGTATCCATCGGAAATGCAGTAAGTGCCCTGAAGGATACCGTCCCCGGAGATTTCCCGGCAATGAATCTTTCGGAGATTTGTGAATTAATCCAGGAACATAAATCGAATGGTCCGGTAATGGAGATGAAACGTTAAACATAAGAAAAGAGGAACAAATTTGAAAAAACAAGACAAAAGAAACTGGCCGAAAGCAGTGATTCAGATCCTTTCTTTCCTGCTGATCCCGGGCTTGTTTGAGGCGCAGTTTTCTGCGGTTGGGACGATTATTTCCGCAGTTTATCAGGGGACGGTTTCGTGGGAACGGATCAGGTATTCGGTATGGATGGTGCTGGCGACGGTTCCGGCGGTGATTATTGTGGGACGGTTTTTCTGCGGATATTTCTGCAGCTTCGGGGCTGTGCAGGATTTTCTGTGGTTTGCAGGAAATAAGCTGAAAAAGCGGTTTCGAAAAGCAGGTGCGAAAAACCTGCATTCAAATTCAAAGAAGAGTGGAAGAAATGTTCCAACAGGCTGGATCAAATATGGTGTGCTCCTGTTCTGGGCAGTCTTCGTATGGAGCGGTATGATAAAATGGAACATCGCAGGGCCGTGGCAGGTATTTGGACAGTACAGTTCCATCGGACACTGGCCGGGTGTGAAGCCGATGTTTTCGATTGGCGGTGCGCTGATTCTGGTGATTTTCGTCGGATCCGTCTTAATCCAGCGCTTTTTCTGCCGGTATCTCTGTCCCATGGGAGCCATCTACAGCCTGATTTCCAGATGTACTCTGTTAAAAATTGTAAAACCGCGGAGCAAATGCGGAAACTGCCGTCTCTGTACTGCAAAATGTACCATGGGAATTGATCTGACAGAAAAAGAGCAGACGGCAGGCGGCGAGTGTATTGGATGCGGGGGATGTATAAACGGATGTCTGAAGAACAATGCACACTGGAAGTACCGATACAGCGTGTGGATCGGTGTCGGGGTGACCTGCCTTACGATTGCAGCGTCACAGTTCCTGATCCGGAGCGAGAGCGGTTCCGTTGGTAAGACAGCAGGTGATGCGGCCATTGATACGGCAGAACAAAATCTGGACAGCAGATTCCAGGACGGCACTTATTCCGGAAGTGGAGAAGGCTACCGCGGAACCGTGACCGTTTCCGTAAAAGTGGAACAGGGAACGATAACCGGACTGACGATAGAGAACGCCGAGGATGATCAGACATATCTGGACAGAGCAAAGTCAGGAATCTTTTCGGAAATCATGAAAAAACAGAGTGCCGAGGAGATAGATACCGTTTCCGGCGCCACCTACAGCAGTAAAGGGTTGATTGAGGCCACTCAAAATGCGTTAAAAGAAGCCGCCGGAGATGAGAATACTGTACAGGAAAATACAGCATCTGAATCGACGGATACAACGGAAGAAAAACAGGCATTCCTGGACGCCGGCCGTTTCCACGACCTGAAAGACGGCATCTGCACGGGTACCGCCGATGCCTTCCGCGGGGATGTCGAAGTGCAGGTAACGGTAGAAAACCAGAAAGTGACCGACATCTCCATCCTTTCCTACTGCGACACCGAGGAATACTTTTTCCGTGCAGCGCCTTACGTGATAGGGCAGATGAAAGAAGAACAGAGCCTTAACATCGACGCCTTGAGCGGTGCCACCTACAGCAGCAACGGTATCATTCACGCCACCGCCAATGCACTCGAAATCCCGGAAGACGAATATGCACCGCGTCCTGGCCGGGATCTGGCACATAAGCAGAAAGAGCACGGTCATATTGTAAAACATACGATCGAGAGCCAGGAGCAGTATGAAGAAAAAGTAAAAGAATACGAAGACGCACAGAATTAAAAAACAAAAATAATCTCAAAATAAGCACTGTAAATACATCCATCTGTATTTGCAGTGCTTTTCTGCTGTAACAGAACCCCGCCTGACTGCATCAAAAATATAAAAAATTTAACAATCATTTGATATAGACCTTATAGGAACAGGATAGCAGTTAAAATACAAATGTGCTACGATCGTGATTGTAGTAAAAAATATTCTGAAAGAAATGGCAGGAACAGCAAAAATACAGCGGTTAGGCTGGAGTCTGGAATGGATGCAGCGCATATCTGAAAAAGGAAACGAAAACCTGGGACAGCTGGGATATACGGATCATTCGCAGAAACACTGTATGCAGGTTGCCCATCAGGCAGAGTACGGTGCACTTCTTGCAAATGAACTTTTAAAAGAAACGGATATGACGTTGGAAGACAGAGTAACCATCGTTCCTCGGTTCTGCAGTTATTGCAGCTGTAAAACTGGCAGGCGGAACGATCAACGTGGCGGTTGCATGCCTGGCGATTTTCTTTGCACTGGGATTTGTTTTCCTGAAAATTGCAGATCGGCAGCCGATGGCGGGGGAGAGATAAAACAGAACATAGCATAAAAAATCTCAAAGCAGGAGAGAAATCCGCTTTGAGATTTTTTGCGTTTCACTCCGGGGTTCCGCAATGAGAGGTTTTGTGGTACAATAAGCAGTGAGTCGGGCCGCAGGGGATGAGGGGGCCTGAAAAATATGAATCATACAGACAGGATGAAACAAAATGGAAAAAACCAAAAAACTGGCGGTAGGCATTTTAGCGCATGTCGATGCGGGAAAGACGACGCTGGCAGAGGGAATTTTATATAAAA
The DNA here is from genome assembly GCF_003479105.1 of Blautia sp. AF19-13LB. Taxonomy (NCBI): domain Bacteria; kingdom Bacillati; phylum Bacillota; class Clostridia; order Lachnospirales; family Lachnospiraceae; genus Blautia; species Blautia sp. AF19-13LB. The sequence goes on along the minus strand of NZ_QUGO01000006.1, from coordinate 156,050 downwards.
CAGGCCAGATCCGGAAAGCCGGAAGAGTGGATCACAAGGACGCCTTTCTGGACACGGAGGAACTGGAAAAAGCAAGGGGCATCACGATCTTTTCCAAACAGGCCGTGCTGAAGCTGAACGAGACGGAGGTCACACTCCTTGACACGCCGGGCCATGTGGATTTCTCGGCGGAGATGGAGCGCACTTTACAGGTCATGGACTATGCGGTTCTTCTGATCAGCGGTGCGGACGGCGTGCAGGGGCATGTGGAAACCCTGTGGCGGCTGCTCGCACGGTATGAGATCCCGGTCTTTCTCTTTATCAACAAGATGGATCAGCCAGGCACGGATGCGGAAAAACTGCTGGAAGAACTGCAGAGCCGTCTCTCAGAGCACTGCCTGAATTTCTCGCAGGATCTCCAGAACGCAGAATTGCTGGAAGAACTCGCCATGTGTGATGAGGACGTGCTGGAGCAGTATCTGGAAACGGGAAGCGTGGAAGAAGACCAGATCCGCACGATGATCGCAGAGCGGAAGGTTTTTCCGTGCTGCTTTGGCTCTGCACTCAAGATGGAGGGCGTGACGGAATTTCTGAAAATTCTGGACCGGTTTACAAAAACGCCGGAGTACGGCGGGGATTTTGGCGCGCGCGTTTTTAAGATTTCAAGGGACACGGCAGGAAACCGTCTGACGCATCTGAAAATCACGGGCGGCGTGCTGAAGGTGAAGCAGATGCTCGGCGAAGAAAAGGCAGACCAGATCCGTATTTATTCCGGTGCGGGCTATACGATGGTACAGGAAGCACCGGCGGGGACGATCTGTGCCGTAACGGGACTGAACAGCACTTTCTCCGGTCAGGGCATCGGCAACGAAACCGAGGCGGAAAAACCGGTGCTGGAGCCGGTGCTGACGTACCGCATCGAGCTTCCGCCGGACTGCGATGTCCATCAGATGCTTGGAAAACTGCGCCAGTTAGAAGAAGAAATCCCGGAGCTCCACATTGTCTGGAATGAGCGCCTCGCGGAAATCCATGCGCAGGTCATGGGTGAGGTGCAGATCGAGATCTTAAAGAGTCTGATCCACGAGCGTTTCGGCGAATGGGTGGAATTCGGAGCCGGAAATATTGTATACAAAGAGACGATCCGCAGTACCGTGGAGGGTGTCGGCCATTTCGAGCCGCTGCGCCATTATGCGGAAGTTCATTTGCTGCTGGAGCCGGCAGAACCGGGCAGCGGACTGCAGATTGGAACCGTCTGCAGCGAGGACACCCTGGACCGCAACTGGCAGCGTCTGATCCTCACACATCTGCTGGAGCGGAAGCATCCCGGCGTGCTGACCGGGTCGGAGATTACCGATATGAAAATCACGCTGGTCAAGGGCCGTGCGCACATTAAGCACACCGAGGGCGGCGACTTCCGCCAGGCGACGTACCGTGCGGTGCGGCAGGGGCTGAAAAAAGCAGAATCCGTTCTGCTGGAGCCGGTCTATGCGTTCCGTCTGGAAATTCCGTCGGAATCGACGGGACGGGCGCTGAACGATATCCAGCGGATGTACGGCAGCTTTGAACCGCCGGAAATGGAAGGCGATATGACAGTGATCACCGGAACCGCACCGGTTGTGACGATGCGGGATTATCAGAAAGAAGTGACTGCTTACAGCCGGGGACGCGGAAGAGTGTTCTGTACCTTAAAAGGATATGAGCCGTGTCACAACGCGGAGGAAGTGATTGCCTCCATCGGCTACGATTCCGAGGCGGATGTGGAAAATCCGACGGGTTCTGTGTTCTGTGCCCACGGGGCAGGCTTTGTCGTTCCATGGAATGAAGTGGAAGACCATATGCATCTGGAATACACGCTGGAAAATCCGGAAGAAGAAAGCGATTCAGCCGAATCTGCGGCAGACCGGAGCGGCGGAGCATCCTCTGTGCAGAAAGCAAAAAAAGCATCCGACCGCGTGCCGATGGCAGCTTCCCTGCAGGAGGCAGAGGAGCTGGAAGAAATCTTTACGAGGACATACGGCAAAGTGGAGCGGAAGCGCGCCGGTTTCGAGCGGCGGACACATCCGGTCACCTCGTCATCCGGCATCGGGGATCCCAAATATGCAAAATCAAACCGCCCGAAGGAGCCGCAGGAGGAATATCTGCTGGTGGACGGCTATAACATTATTTTTGCATGGGATGATTTAAATGAGCTGGCGAAGTATAATATTGAGAGCGCCAGAGGAAAGCTGATGGACATCCTGTCAAATTATCAGGGATATAAAAAAATGACGCTGATTCTTGTCTTTGATGCCTACAAAGTAAAAGGCAACCAGGGTGAGGTCGGCATGTACCATAATATTCATGTCGTTTATACGAAAGAGGCGGAGACGGCTGACCAGTACATCGAGAAAACGGTTCACAGGATCGGCCACAACGGCAACGTAACGGTGGCTTCCTCGGACGGTCTCGAGCAGATCATCATTATGGGAGCGGGCGCGCATCGTCTCTCCGCACGGGATCTGCGCACAGAGATTGAACATACAAACGGCCAGATCCGGGAAAACTATCTGGAGAAAGAACAGAAAACGAAGTCGTACCTGCTGGAGAACGCCTCCGGAGAACTGGGAGACTTTTTAAAAGAGCTGGAAGAAGAGCGAAAAAAAGAGAGTAAAAAGAGCAAAGGAAAGGCTTAAGATGAATTACGCAATCATACTATCGGGGGGAATCGGAACGAGAATGCAGATGGGGAATTTTCCGAAGCAGTATCTGGAAGTGGAAAAGAAACCGATTCTGCTGTATACGCTGGAGCAGTTTCAGAAAAGCAGTGCCGTTGAGAAAATCGTCATCGTGGCGGCAGATGCCTGGAGAGAGAAGATCCGCGGATGGATGGAAGAAGACGGGATTACGAAATTTCTCGCCTTTGCGGATGCCGGGGATACGCGGCAGGAATCCATTCATAATGGCCTTACCGTCTGCATGGAGGATTCCGTATCGGAGAACGACGGTGTGATCATCCACGACGGCGTGCGGCCTCTGGTGAGCGAACAGCTGATTGGCGACTGCCTTGCGGCGCTTGCCGATCATGAGGGCTGTATGCCGGTGCTGCCGATGAAGGACACGATCTATCAGAGCAGCGACGGAACGAAAATTGACCATCTGCTGGAGCGCAGCACGCTGTTTGCCGGTCAGGCGCCGGAAGCCTTCCGGCTGCATCCGTACGCGAAGATCAACCGGGAAGCATCGAAAGAGGAGCTGTCCCTCACAAGGGGAACGAGTGAAATTGCCTACCGCCATGGAATGGATGTGGCGATGATCCCAGGGGATGAGCGGAACTTTAAGATTACAACAAGGAGCGACCTGGAGCGTTTCTGTACGATTGTGGAAGGAGAAACGAAATGAGAGCATACGAGCTGCATGGAGTCAATGATTTAAGAAGGGAAGACATCGAAAAACCGGAAATCCCATCCGGCTGGGTTCTGGTGCAGGTAAAGGCATCAGGAATCTGCAGCTCCGATATTCCGCGGATTTTCACAAACGGAACATACCATTTTCCAACGATTCCGGGTCACGAGTTTTCAGGCGTGGTTGCCGCATACGGCGAGGGTGTGCCGGAAGAGCGAGTTGGAAAACGGGTCGGCATTTTCCCGCTGATCCCATGCCGCACCTGCCCGCAGTGCCGGCAGAAAAAATATGAGATGTGCGAACACTACGATTACCTCGGCTCGCGCCGGGACGGCGGCTTTGCGGAATACGTGGCCGTGCCGGACTGGAACCTGATGGAGCTGCCGGAAAACGTCAGCTTCCGCGAGGCAGCAATGCTGGAGCCGCTCTCTGTGGCGCTTCATGCGGTGAAACGAAGCGGTGTGAAGCCGGGCGATACCGCAGCAGTGATCGGAACGGGCATGATCGGTTTTGCAGCGGCAGCGTGGGCGAAAGCGCTCGGCGCCGAAACCGTTTTTGTGATTGGACGGGGCGAAGCAAAACGTGCGATCGCAGAACAGATCCCGGGCATCTCATATGTGACGGAAGAGGAGAGTAAAGCGATTCAGGCGGATGTTGTAGTAGAAGCGGTCGGAACGCCGCAGGCCGTTTCCGGTGCAGTTCTTCTTGCAAGACCGGGCGGAAGCATCGTGCTGATGGGAAATCCATCGGGCGATCTTGCGATGGAAAAGAACGTGTACTGGCGCATCCTGCGCAAACAGCTGAACCTGATGGGAACGTGGAATTCTTCTTATGAAAAAGATGAAGCCTGCGACTGGACGGAGGCACTCGATGCGCTTTCGAAGAAGAAAATCCCGGCACAGGCGCTGATCACGCACTGTTTCCCGTCCGAAAAGCTGATGGACGGACTGGAACTGATGAAAAATCATAAAGAGCCATACTGCAAAGTAATGGTTTCATGGGAGTAGAAAAATATGAGAAAAAGTCAGATATCGGCATCCATGATGTGCTCAAACCTTGTGGATCTGCAGGCGACGATCGATGTATTTGAAAAAGAAAAAGTCGAATATCTCCATATTGATGTGATGGACGGCGAGTTCGTTCCGAACTTCGGCCTTGGCGTCGACTACATCCGCGGACTGCGGGAACTGACGAGTATTCCGCTCGATCTTCATCTGATGATTAAAGACCCGGAGTACAAGCTGCCGTGGATCGGCATTTACAAAGAGGACATCGTGACGATTCATTATGAGAGCACTTTCCAGGTGCAGCGCGCGCTCGATTACCTCGTGCCGTACGGCTGCAAGCGGTTCCTCGCGATCAACCCGGCGACACCGATCGGGCAGATCGAGGAAGTGCTTGATTATATCGACGGCGTCAATCTTCTGATGGTGAATCCGGGCTTTGCCGGACAGAAAATTGTGCCGAGTACGCTGCGCAAGGCGGAAAAGCTGCAGAAATTTCTGCAGGAGATGCACCGGGAGGACATCATTTTAGAAGTGGACGGAAACATTACGAAGGAGCACGGCGCGACGCTGCGTTCCTTTGGAGCCAGCATTTTTGTGGCGGGAACTTCGAGCATTTTCTGCACCAATGTATCGCACTTCGGAGAAAAAATCCGGGAATTCCGGAAAGCAGTGGAATAAGAAAAAGAACTGCCTTCCCGGGATGCACGGTTTGAAAAACAGACGAATACTGTAAAGTGAGAAATGACGGAGCGTGTCATATGGTAGAATTGCTTCTGCTTGCTGCGGCGCTCTCAGCCGATAACTTTGCAGTAAGCATCGGATATGGAAGCAGCAATACGAGAATTTCACCCGGCATGACGGCGCTGCTGAATCTGTTTTGCAGTGCTGCCCTGGTTGCTTCCGCGCAGTTTGGAAAAAGATTTCTGCAGTCCGCAGGACCGGAATGGGGAACCAGAGTGGGTGCGGGCTGCTTTTTTCTTATGGGAACGCTGAAAATTTTCGAAGAACTGAGAAAACGCAGAAGAAAAAAGCAGGGAAAACCAGAAGCAAGACTGGAACATCTGGAAAAACAGCTCCACCCACTGGAATTTGGCCTGCTGGCGGTTTCGATGTCGGTGGATGGAATTGTCTCCGGCGTCTTTGCCGCGGATCTTCCGGTGACAGGAGGACAGATCTTTTTTGCCTCCTTCGCGGTCGGAATGGCGGCGATGTATGCCGGAACTGCCATCGGAAAAAAGACGGGGCAGAAAAACGGCGGAAACGGAGCACTGTTCGGAGGAATTCTGTTCTATTTACTGGCGTTTTTAAAGCTCACATAGAATTACATGTAAGAAAGAAAAACCAGCAGATCCCGGCGTAAAATTGACAAGCCCGTGCAGATATGCTATAAAAGTAGGAGGTTTGCTGCTGGAAAATTTAAAAAACAGATGCAGCAGACAAAGTAAGAGAGGAAAATACATGATTTCAGTAGTAATCCCTTCGTACAACGGTGCAGAAACACTGTTTCAGGCAATCGACTCAGTCCTTTGCCAGACAACAAAAACCCCGCTGGAAATCCTGGTGATCGACGACCATTCCACGGACGATACGATGGAAAAGATGGGGCGTTACGGAGAAAATGACCGGGTACGGTATATCCGGAATGAGACAAACAAAGGAGCATCCGCATCCAGAAACCGCGGTGTACAGCTCGCAAAGGGCGATTACATTGCCTTTCTGGACGCGGATGATTACTGGGATCCCGAAAAACTGGAAAAGCAGGAAAAAGCCCTTGCAAAGACCGGTGATGTGCTCTGCTGTACGGGTCGGGAGCTGATTTACGATCAGGAACCGGAAAAGCAGAAGATTTTTTCTGTCCCGGAGCGGATCACCTACAAAATGCTACTGCGCGGCAACGTGATCGGCTGCTCGTCGGTACTGGCCAAAAGAAGCGTTCTGCTGGAATTCCCGATGGAAAAGGACGAGTGCCACGAGGATTATCTGGACTGGCTGCGGATCCTGAAAAAATACGGGACAGCCTGCGGTGTGGATGAGCCTTTGCTGAAATACCGGCTGTCCAGCACAGGAAAATCGGGGAATAAACTGCATTCTGCAGGAATGACTTACCGTGTTTACCGCGAGCTGGGAATGGGAACGTTCCGCTCCCTGTACTGTTTTGCGTGCTATGCCGTAAACGGTGTGCGGAAGTATTACGGTAAGGGCAAAAAGAGAGGAAGAGATTGATGAACTATAAAAACAGGGAACAGTACAAACATCTGATGCGTGTCCTGGCGGTCGCGGCGATTGTGCTTCTGGAATGCGCTGTTTTTTCTGTGTTCTGGGACAGATACTATGCGAGCCACCTGTGGCTGGAGCCGTTCTGGGATAAGGGAAATCAGATTATCGTCGTGATCTACGGCATTTTTCTTCTGGTTTTCATGTACATTTACGGCGGCATGAAGATCGGCTACATGAAGGGAAGCAGCATCATCTATTCCCAGATGATGACGGCATTCTGTGCCAATGCGCTGATGTATCTGCAGATTATCCTGCTGTGGCGCCACCTGCCGTACATTCTGCCGATGGTCGGCATGACACTCGTGGACTTTGCGCTGGCAGGCATTGTATCCTGGCTTTTTGAGAAGACGTTTGCGCGTCTCTTTCCGCCAAGAGAGGTGCTTCTGATTTACGGTGAATACCCGATGGAAAGCCTGGAGCTGAAGATGAACCAGCGGCCGGACAAGTATATTGTAGCACATAAGGTGAGCGTGGAAGTGGGAGAGAAAGAGCTCTGCCGCCAGATTGACGCATACGGTCAGGAGGGCGTGATCCTGGGCGATCTTCATTCGGAGCTGCGCAACCGTCTGCTGAAATATTGCTATGCGAAAGAAATCCGTGTCTATCTGACGCCGAAGCTGTCGGATATTATGGTACGGAAAGCGGAAGCGCTCCATATTTTCGATACACCGCTTCTGCTCGCGCGAAACAGTGGTCTTTCGTTTGATCAGAGATTCTGCAAGCGCCTGCTGGATCTGCTCGTATCGACGATTCTTCTTGTGATCACGTCGCCGATTATGCTGATCGCAGCGCTCTGCATCAAGCTGTATGACCATGGCCCAGTGTTCTTTAAACAGAAACGTCTCACGATCGGCGGAAAAAAATTCTATGTCTACAAATTCCGAAGCATGATCGTGGATGCCGAAAAAGACGGCGTAGCCCGTCTGGCAACGAAGAACGACAGCCGCATTACGCCGGTCGGAAAGGTGATCCGCGCGACGAGAATTGATGAGCTGCCGCAGCTTCTGAACATTTTCAAGGGCGATATGAGCGTCGTCGGACCGCGCCCGGAGCGGCCGGAGATTGCAAAGGAATATGAGGAATCGATTCCGGAGTTTGCTTACCGTCTGAAAGTAAAGGCAGGCCTTACCGGCTACGCCCAGATTTACGGAAAGTACAACACGACCGCATACGACAAGTTGAAGCTGGATCTGATGTACATAGAGAGCTATTCGATTTTAGAGGATCTGAAGCTGATTCTTGCAACCTTTAAGATTGTCTTCACAAAGGAGAGCACAGAAGGGCTCGAGGAAGGACAGACGATCAGCCTGAACGCGAAGGAAGAGGAGAAAAAAGATGTTTAATACCGAGGACGAAATTCTGCGCCGGCTGCAGGAAAAAAATCTGGAAATGGCCGTTATGTTTTACCACTGGTGCCAGAGAAATCATCTGACCTGTTATCTCTGCGGCGGCGGCTGTATCGGTGCAATCCGCCACGGCGGCTTTATTCCGTGGGACGATGATCTCGACTTTTTCATGCCGCGGAAAGATTACGAGAAGTTCCTGAAAATCTGGGATACGCAGGAGGAGAGTAAAATCTACAAGCTCGAGTACCCGAAAGAGGGCTTCTGCAATGCGCACACGTTTGCGAACATCCGCGACAGCCGCACCACGCAGGTGAAAAAGGAGCAGGTCGATATGGATCTCTGCCACGGCGTTGCGCTTGATATTCTCCCGATCGAGGGCTATGCACCGGGAAACCTTGCGCGGAAATGGCAGGTGATCGAGGGAAAGATTTTCCAGCTCTTCTGCACGCAGGTTATTCCGACCAAAGAACGCCACGGCGCGTTTATGCATTACCTGGGAACGATTCTGCTGGCGCTGGCTCCGACGCAGAAGATGCGGTACCGGATCTGGAAGCAGGCAGAGAACTATATTACAAAATTTGATATCGACAGCCCACGGGTGGACGGCATCACCGAGATGTGCGCACCGCAGGCGATTCTCCGGAAATATCCGAAAAAGATTTTTGCATCGGCGATTGAGGTTCCGTTCGAGAATGAGTGCCTGCCGATTCCGGTCGGATATGACACATATCTGCGCATGGCGTTCGGCAATTATATGAAACTGCCGCCGAAAGAACAGCAGAAAGGGCACCACGATGCGGCGTTTCTGGATCTCGATCATCCGTATGAGCAGTATAAGGGGATACACTACTGCTGTAAGAAATAAAGAAAGAGGATAAAACAATGCCGGAAATTTCAATCATTACCCCGGTGTATCAGGCAGAAAAATTTTTAAAAAAATGTGTGGATTCCATTCTCTCCCAGTCTTTTACGGACTGGGAGCTGCTTCTTGTAGATGATGGAAGCACCGACAAGAGCAGTGAAATCTGCCGGACATACGCAGAACAGGATGCGCGGATCCGTTATCACCAAAAAGAGAACGGCGGCGTCAGTTCGGCGCGGAATGCGGGCGTTGCGCTTGCAGAGGGGCGTTATATCACGTTTGTGGACAGCGACGATTTCGCAGCGGAGGATCTTCTGGAAACACTGTATCGTCTGGCGGAAAAATATGATGCCGAAATGAGTATCTGCCGCGGATACGATCTCTATGAAGGAAGGCCGGTGCCGGATCTGAAACAGGAGGGAATCGAATCTGTGACCGACAGCGAGGAGGGACTGCGCCAGGTGATGAAGGCGCGCGTGTTCGGCGTGATGCCGTGGGGCAAGCTGTATCGGAGAGAGATTTTCGAGGGCGTTGTCTATCCGGAGAAAACAATCGCCGAGGATGCATACGTCATCGTTCCGTTAATGGAGCACTGCCGGAAGGTGGCCTTTTCCACAGCACAGAAATACTATTATGTGCACCGGCGCGAAAGCCTCACGACAAGCGGTTTTCGCTGGTCAGATCTGGGTTCGGTGGAAGTATGGGATCATAATCAGAATGTCGTGGAAGAACGCCACCCGGCGCTGAAAAAAGAAGCAGGTGTGCGCTGCTGCTGGGCGCGGTTTTTCGTGCTGGACAAGCTGATGCTGTTGGAAACCATGGACGCGGAGAAAAAGGCGCTTGCGAAGAGGCTGGCAAAAGAGCTTAAAAAGCATCCGCTTCTGGTACTGGAAGGCGATCACTTCACGAACGGGCGGAAAATCGCCTATCTGACCCTGTTTCTGGGAACCGGAATTTACCGGCAGTGCGTTCGTGCACTGTTCCGGAAAAGAAATTTATAAAAAATGCGGCAGAAACGAATGAGATTTTCGTTTCTGCCGCATTTTTATATGGATTTTTCTAGCTTTCTTTTTCGGAAAGCAGAACACCGTTTTTATCAAACACATACGTTGTTCCGTCAATTTTTTTCGTCCCGGTGACGCATCCGCCCCAGCTCTGGAAATAATATGTTTTTCCATCAATTTCTGCCCAGCCGGTCTGCATGGAAGCATCATCGTTGAAGTAATACCAGTTGTTTTTATAATAGAACCACTGCGATTTTCTCGCACCGCCCCAGCTGTAGGTAAAGTACCAGACACCGTCCCGGATCACCCATTGGTTTGCCGGCATGACGCCGTTTTCATCAACAAAATAAAGATTGTTATCATACGTAAAGGCTTCATCCGTTTTCCGTGTACAGTCCTCATTAATATAATAGTATTTATTCTGAAGCAGCAGCCAGCCTTCGTGTGCGGCACCGCCCCAGCTTCTGAGATAATAATAGTTTCCATCCCATTTCAGCCACTGGTTCTGATACATTTTTCCGCTCTTATTTACAAAGTAGAGATTGTTGTCATACAGGAAACTTTCGTTCTGCTTCAGGGAACCGTCCGCATTCATAAAATACCAGGCGCCATCGATCTGATACCAGCCATTGGTTACGCAGGAATATTTCTGTACATAATACCAGGCACCGTCATGGTACAGCCAGGTGCTGCCGGAAATACCGCCCCAGGAAAGAAATTTGACGCGGTAACCGTTTAAGGTAAGTGTCGTATTGCGTGCGGCACCTCCCCATGTGTAAAAATAGTACATCGTTTTGGTCTCCGGATCAGCGTGCCATCCGGACGAATACATAATACCGGTATCCTTGGCGAGATAGTACCAGTTGTTGCTGATAAACTGCCATCCGGTCTGCATCTCACCGCTGCCGGAAAAATAATAGTAATCTCCATCAAGCAGAAGCCAGCCTGTTGCCATAACGCCGTCCGCGCCGAGGTAATACGTTTTGTGGTCGAGGGTGAGCCAGCCGGTATACGGTGTTTCATCATCGTTGTAGTAATACCATTTTCCATCCCGTTTTACCCAGCCGATGACGTGGCGTTCGTTTGTGATCACGCCGTTTTCATCGGAGGTATATTCGATGCCCGTTTCTGTGTCGCGCCAGGAAGTGGAGCATACGAGAAGATGGCTGCTGTCTGCATAATATTTCTGTCCGCCGCGGGTGAAAAATCCGCTGTACGGGATGCCGTCATGATAAGCAACGAGCTTGGAAGAACGGCCGCGGTAAATTTCATAGGTATCATCCACGTTGGAAGTGACCGCGGAACCGGAAAAGTCAGCAATGACTGCCGGAAGATCGCCGGAATATTCTGTCGTGGAAAATACGCGCAGCCCCAGAGAGGTCAGGGTCTCGACGGTATCGTTATCCATAATACGGAAGTCACCGGTCTGGATAAAATATTCCGGGTTGACGGCAGCAAGATAGTCTGCATCGACAGCATTCGGATATCCGTGATGATTGGAAGTCATCAGATCAATGCTGTACAGCCCGTAGTTCGAAACAATCCGGCTGGCATCGCCCTCGACGTCGTCGATATCGCTCGTCAGAAAAGCGCGGTGGTCGTTTGCGGAGGCAATTACACCAAGACAGAACTGGTTGGCGTCCTCTTTTGGACTTGTGAGATAATCTTCCTCGTAGTTGACAATCTGGATCTGGAAATTTCCAAAAGCAAAATCAGGAGATCCTTCTTCTGCGGAGGCGGCACCGGGATTCAGATGCTGGATCAGGGTCACACCTTCAGTCTCTTCTACAGCAGTAAGAAGCTGGTCGTAGACATAAAGATTGTCCCAGAGACGCGCAGTATTATAGATATAACTGTCATCATACGGGAGCAGATAAACCCGGTCGGGGGAATACAGCCGCACGATGGTATCGCCGGTTCCAATATGGTCGCTGTGCGGATGTGTTGCAACATAAAACTGCAGATTATCGGAGGTGACACCGAGGGAGTCCAGGTAGGAGAGTACCTCATCGTCGTAGCCGGTCGACGTTGTGATGCCGCTGCGCAGCGGATAACGCGGATCAGATCCGTCAGGGTAATCCCAGTCCTCGCCGGAGTCTACCATGCCGAAAATTTTCTGGCCATTATCGTCTACACTTTCCAGAACGATGGCATTGGAGCCGCTGCCGAGTGTCAGAATGTGAATTTTTGCTGTAGTATCAGCCGCATGTGTGTTTTCCGGGGTGAGAAAAAGAAAAGCAGCGGCAAGGGATGCCGCGCCGATGGAAAACACGGATCTGCGGGTATGCCGGGAAAAAGGCATATCAATGGCTCCTTTCGTAACATATATCATTAAAACAAAAAGTAAAACAGCCGGGTGGAAAATAAGCGCTCAACATCACAATTATACAAAATTTCAGGGAAAAGTCAATGTTTATTAGAATTTCGATTACTTGACGCAGACAGGGCATCATGTTAGAATGAGTGGGATTGGGAATGTAAGGAAAAGAAAGGAACCAAACATGATTACCTTATTAAAAATGCCGGCACTGTTTCTGGGAATGCTCGCAGTGTTCTGCTGCCTGGGTTCTTTTTTTATCAGAGAAAACAGGTATGAGAGCGGACATCTGGGTGAAACTGTGCTGTTTGGCTTTATTGCATATTACTTCTTATTTGAACTGATTTCTGTGCCGATGATGGTGCTCGGTGCAAAACTGCATCTGCTCGCATGGGTATGGGCTGCTGTTGTGGCTGTCCTTGTAATTGCTTCCATCTGTCTTCATCTGGGAATGTGGAGAGAGTGGGGAAAAAGAAGCGGCGGTTTATGGAGAGGAAAGACGGCAGCTTTTTATGTGATGCTGGTGCTGATTGGAATCCAGCTGTATTTTGTTGCTGCACTGCAGGAAAACGGCAGTGCGGATGCAGCGTATTATGTGGGAAGTGTGACAACGAACCTTGCGACAGATTCCATCAGCAGCTTTGACCCATATACAGGAAAAGCACTGGATTTTTTTAACATCCGTTATGTGTTCAGCATGTATCCGGCAGCAAATGCAGTACTGTGCCGTTTAACGGGCCTTCATCCGCTCGTAGTGACGAAGGTGATTCTCTGTATGATGACGGTAGTTTTAAGTTATCTCGTCTATGCACAGATCGGAAAGGCGCTGTTAAAAGAAAAACAGATGGTATGGGTGCTCCTGTGCTTTATTAGTGTTGTGAATCTGAATTTTCATACGATCTTTTCGAATGCGTCGTTCCTGCTGACGAGGGGATACGAGGGAAAGGCCGTATTGTGCAATATCATCCTCCCGTTTCTGTTTTATCTTGGTCTGCGCATGTATCAGGAGAAAAACGGAAAGAGAGTCTGGCTGCTGTTTTTCATGACAGGCGTCGCTGCGATTGACCTTACGATGTCATCCATGATGACTGTACCGGTGGCCATGAGTGCTGTGATTCTGCCGAATCTTGTGCGGAAAAAACGCTGGGGACAGAGCAGGCTCTATCTGCTTGCTGTGCTGCCGTGTGTGCTGGTGCTTGGGGTCTATCTCCTTGGTGTGCGCGGTATCCTGCAGATTCCGGTTGTGCGGTAGAAAGGAGAAAATGTGGGCGGAATAAATCTGAATGAGAGCGGCCTCGATTTTGTGAGACAGGTCTTTGTGACGTTTGGAGGAAACACAACCGTACTGACGCTGTTTCTGCTGTCGGTGCTGTATCTCGCTTTAAAAGGAAAAAAGGAAGAGCGGTATGTGTTCGTAACAACCGCTGTTTTTCTGGCCTTTACGGTATACAATCCATTTGCGGTGAAATATATCCTGGGAAAACTTGGAATGGTCAATGTCTATTACCGGTTTTTCTGGATTCTGCCGATGGTACTGACCATCGGATATGCCTGCACGAAAGTTGTGGGCGGGCAGAAAAAAGGCTGGAGACGGTATCTGACCGCGGCTGCGCTGGCAGCGGTCATCTGTTTTGGCGGAAATTCCGTACTGGCTGGCGGACTGCCGAAGCTGCCGGATAACCAGTACAAGATGCCAGATGATCTTCTGGCCGTCTGTACGGTGCTGCACGAAGAAGCGGGAGAGGGAACCGTAAGAGTTGTATTTGAACCGGATTTCAACCTGATCGTGCGGCAGTATGATGCTTCGTTTGAACTGGTTCTGGACCGCGATATGGTTCTGACCTATCAGGGCTCCAATACGGTATCAACCGATGCACTGACCGAGCAGGAAATTGAAGACGAAACAAAGATCCTTCAGATTATCACACAGATGGATCTGTCGCTGGATCAGAAAGAATTTTACAGAAGTCTTAGGGAAATGAATGCAGAGTATATTGTACTTTCGAGCAGTTCAGCGGCAGTATCCTATGTGGAAACAGCGGGGTGCATCCCGGTAAGAGAAGTAGAAGGGCATATCATTTTCCGCGTGGAAGAAAAGTAAGAAGGAGGACTTGTTTTTGAATAAGGCAAAAGATTATATTCAGCTGCACCTGAATATCCTGCTGTTTTCTCTGACGAGTGTGTTCTCGAAAGCAGCATCGGTTCAGCTGAACCGGGGAGGAATCAAAAATCCTCTATTATATGTATTTTTATTTCTGATGGTTGCAAACTGTGGCATTTACGCTATTGCATGGCAGAAGGTAATCAAAAAATTCTCTTTGTCAACCGCATATGCAAACCGCAGCGTCTATCTGATCTGGTCCCAGATCTGGGCCGTGCTCATTTTTCATGAAAATCTGACGGTAAAAAATATCATCGGCCTTCTGATTGTGCTGGTGGGAGTTATGGTGGTGCAGCGATATGAATAAATATATGATTTTAATGCTGATCTGTACAATGTTTTCAGCAGTATCACAGATTCTGCTGAAACAAAGCGCCAACGAGGAGCATGCATCTGCACTTCGCGAGTATCTGAACTGGCGCGTGATTGTGGCGTATCTGATTTTTGGCAGTGTACTTCTTTTAAATACGTATGCCTACACACAGGTAGATTTGAAATACGGTCCGGTGTTGGATACCTTTACGTACGTCTTTGTCCTGCTGCTTTCCTTTGGCGTTTTGAAAGAAAAGGTATCAAAAGGAAAGCTGATTGGGAATCTGATTATTATCCTGGGAGTACTGGTGTATACATTGCCGTAAAATGTTCCGATGATGGAAAGAAAGCGATATCAGCTAAGCAGTCCTTGTCCTTTGAAATAGGGGGTCTGCGTACAACAAACGAACGGCTTTTGATTATGAATAAGAAAAAAATAGATTATCGTTTTAAGATATTATATGCTGTGGCGATTCTGATGGTTGTTGCGGGACATTGTGATGGTGGTGGAATTTCTTTGGACTTTGCGCAATGGTTTCCGTATGAGGGAATCCATCTGGCGCTGTTTACTTTTTGTTCAGGATATTTTTTTAAAGATGCAGCACTGAAACGACCGGGGAGATATGTCTGTAAAAAGCTTCGTACCCTGATACTTCCAATGTATGGGTATACGATTGCGTATGGGCTGCTTGTCAGGTTATTACATCGGTGGGGCTTTCAAATCGGTGGAAAATTTAATTTGCACAATATTCTGATTTCACCTTTAAACGATGGGCATCAGTTTGTCCTTAATATGGCCGGCTGGTATATTGTGCCCTTGTTTATGGTAGAAATATTAAATTGTATGATTCGGGCATTTTTTAAGCGAAAAGGATGGCAGATACCGGAATGGATATTTTTTGCAGGGGCAGTACTTATTGGAATGGGCGGCAATTTTTTGGCGATTATGGAATATCGCACCAGCTGGTGGCTGACAGTGGTCAGAATTCTGTATTTTGCTCCGTTTTATGCAATGGGTATTTTTTATAAAAAGATACTGGAGAAATATGTGGACAGGATTCCATCTGTAGTGTATTTTGCGATTGTGTTTGCTGCAAAACTTATGATTTTTCTTCATTATAAAACTAGGTTGGCTTATACGCCAGCGTGGTGCAATGACTTTAATCAAGGACCGGTCATGCCAATTATTATTGGTTTTTTGGGAATTGCACTTTGGATGCGGATTGCAACGATAATGGAACCAGTATTTGGAAGAAAAAAGTGGATTAATCTTCTTGCAGACAACACATTTTCGATTATGGAAAATCAGTTTTTGGGTTTTTTACTTGTAAAAGTTGCTTTCGGAACAATTGCGAATGGCACAAAGCTGTTTTTGAAGTTTGACTGGTCAAGATGTAAAAGTGATATTTGGTGGTATTATATGCCGAAGGACGTAGAACAGACAAAAATTCTGTATTTATTAGCAGCGATTTTTGTTGCCTTACTGATCCAGTGGATCCTTACACAGGTGAAAAAAATGGGAAAAAACATATTTTTGTACGTAAGACAATAGTTAAGCGTATACTGCTTTAAATATTTTGCAAAATAAAAATCCCGCAGAAAAAGAAATGAAAACTTTTTCTGCGGGATTTTATTTTATATTGCATAGATCTGAATCGTTATCAAATTTTTATTGATAATCGATAGGAGACAGGTTGTGAGGATCATCTTCCGCAGAAGAGCCTAGATGTCTGATGGTTTTGGAATTATCCTCATTTTCAGAGAAATCGTCCTCATCTATTCCAGAAGAAGAACTTTCGACTGTGGAATCCAAATCGTTTTCTGTAAAAGAAGAAGCGGAGGAAATGTCACTTACCGAAGTGGAGTCGGGTGTTTCCTCTTCCAATTCAGGATTTGTATCGCAAGGACCCTCGATGAGATGGTAATCCGACTCGGAAAAATGATACCATTTCCCATCCTCAAGCTTTTGCCAGCCGGAAACCGCGTGGCCGTCCTTATCAATAAAATAAGACTGCTTACCGTCAGCCCAGAGCTGATGTGGATTGTAAGTTACCCATTCGTTATTGGCAAATCGATCTTCTTCCTTAATATAAAATTTCTGATATTCGCCATCGCCGACCCAGACGGGGGTAAGATCAGCATCAAGTTCATCGAAGAATCGGGAGCCCATAGAGAGCTGGCGATTCAGTTCATCGAAGCCAAGTTCTTCGGCAAGTGTAGGCTTGTCTGAAAAAAGATTCGTACCAAGTCCAAGACGGTCACCGTCAATGACAGCTCCAAGGCTTGCGAGAGTAGTTGGGAACATATCCATCGTGGTGAAAATCCGATTTTTTTCATGAACCGGAAGAATGGGTGAATTTAAAATAGCGTTATAAGTAGAACGTTGATAATCTTCATCGATGTTTTCACAAAAATCAGAGTCCATGGTCAGATGATCACCGGAAAGAATTATAGTCGTGTTTTCATAAAAAGGCTGTTCCTTGATCCAGTCTATAAACTCACTGACACGGGAACTGGAGCAGTCAATCACCATACCGTAGTGGTCATCTCCGTACTGCTTTTCATCACACTCGTCACATTTGTAGCCGTCCTCGAAGTGGGTGGCAACAGTCAGCATACTGAAGTTGAACGGTTCGTCATTCTTGGAAATCTCCGTCAGTTTATCTTTTGCATACTCAAACAGTTTGGCATCTTCATAGCCCCACCACTGGTAGTAGCCTTCCGGGATCAGTCCCTCGCTGATCGCCCAGTAGTAATCGTCAATTTCATAATCACCGTGCGAAGTGAAGTAATTCTTCCGTCCGCCGAATGCGGCATCGGAACCCATCATAAAGTACTGTTTGTAGCCGGCTTCATTGAGAACGTCGCCAAGTGTTGAAAGCTGCGGAAAAAAGCTGTCCTGATAAGCCATCTCATTGCCTTGAATCGAAAGCTTCAGCGGAAGACCGGAAGTCTGTGCAAAGAGACCGCCCATGGTCCAGGTGGTTCCGGTTGTCGGATAAGCGCCGCCCAGCTTGTCGGAGTTGGAAAAATTGATATTGTCCAGGGCAAGATTAGTCAGGGCGGGAATAAAATTGTGGTCGTAAGCACCGCCGTCTTTTTTATCAGAATAGGTGCTTTCCATTGATTCCAGATAAATATAGATCAGATTCCGTTTCTTTTCCGGGAATGTAATCGTTGTCTGGGACGGATTGACGTAATTATCTTCGATCAAAGTGCTGTAGCTGTTCTGAATGTGCAGGTAAGTATCGATATCCAGCGTCGTCCAGACATTATAAAGAGAATAGGAAGAAAGAGCGATTCCCAGGGCAATGCAGATGCAACCGAGAATGATTTCCACTTTCTTCCGATGGCGCAGGATAATAAAAAGCGCGATCAGAATAGCAAGAACGGCAAAAGAGATCATGCCGCAGGACCAGACGTAACTCCAGAGCACATCCTTGCTGGTACCCTCAAGGGGTGCCTTTAAGTGATAAACAAGTTCTTCCATATCAAGATGCGCCCAGGTCGCGAGCATCCAGCGGGAAGACGTAAAAAGAAGGATCCCAAGGAATCCTAACAGAACGGAAAGAATGGAAAAAAGTATCTTTCCAACATGCTGTACTTTTTTGCGAGACACAGTAAATAACCTCCAGTTTTCTTTAGTGTTTTATAATAGGTAACAAACAGGTAGCGTTAGGTATAAAATATAACTGGGAACTTACGATATTATAACAGAAACTTTACGAAAAAAATAGTATTTTCTTAAAAAATACGAGTGGAAAATGAAAATCCGGGAATTTACATAAAAAGCGGCGGGGCGGGCGTGAAAATGGGTTCTTGAGTTTCTCAGAAAAGAATGGTATAATAGCAAAGATTGTAGACACAAAAGAGGTCAAAAAAAGATCTGTTCACATTTTTGTGGAGAAGAGAAAGGAAAGAAAAATGGGAAAAATTAAAGTAGAATCTTGTGAAATTGAAGGATTAAAAGTAATTACCCCGACCGTATTCGGCGATGAGCGCGGATATTTTATGGAGACATACAATTACAATGATTTTAAAGAAGCCGGCATTGATGTCCAGTTCGTACAGGATAACCAGTCTGCATCCAAAAAAGGTGTCCTGCGCGGACTTCACTTCCAGATCAATTACCCGCAGGACAAACTGGTACGCGTGGTAAACGGAGAAGTATTCGATGTTGCGGTTGACCTTCGCGAGGGATCCAAAACCTACGGAAAATGGTTCGGCGTCCTGCTTTCGGCAGAAAATAAGAAACAGTTCTTTATTCCGAAGAACTTTGCACATGGATTTATCGTACTCTCTGATTATGCAGAGTTTGCTTATAAATGTACCGATTTCTATCATCCAAACGATGAGGGCGGTCTGTACTTTGACGATCCGGAGATCGGCGTGGAGTGGCCGATGCCGGAAGGAATGACAAAAGAAGATCTGATTATTTCGGAAAAAGATCATAAATGGGGCGGAATTAAGGATTTAAAGAAATAAGGAGTAAAAAACATTTATGAACGTATTCAAAGAACTTTATCAGAACCGGAAACTGATCTGGAAACTGTCAAAAAATGATTTCCGCAATAAATTCGCCGGAGCGTATTTTGGCATTATATGGGCATTTATCCAGCCGATGGTGACGGTTGCTGTTTACTTTGTCGTATTCCAGCTCGGACTGCGCGTGCAGCCAGCTGCCACTGGATATCCGTATATCTGCTGGCTGGTTTCCGGTATTATTCCGTGGTTCTTCTTTTCTGATGCGCTGCCAAGTGCGTCAAATTGTCTGCTGGAATACAGTTATCTGGTAAAGAAGGTCGTATTTAAAATCAGTGTACTTCCGATTGTAAAGGTGATTTCTTCCCTGTTTGTACATCTGTTCTTTATTGTGTTTGCTATTTTGATTTTTGCACTGATGGGAAAACTTCCGCCGGTTCAGATTATCCAGATCGGGTACTATACCTTTGCGGTGATCTGTCTCGTCGTTGTACTTTCCTATCTGACCTGTTCCATCACACCGTTTTTCCGCGATTTCGGCCAGATTATCAATGTAATTCTGAATGTCGGCATGTGGGCAACCCCGATTCTGTGGGATACCACAACAATTCCGAATATTCCGAACTGGCTGAACAGCCTTCTGAAGCTGAATCCTCTGTACTATATTGTCCAGGGATATCGTGACAGCTTTATGAATGGACTCTGGTTCTTCGAGCATCCATGGCACACCCTTTACTTCTGGGCTTTTGTGCTTATGGCAGGACTAATCAGTTCCAAAGTGTTCAAGCGCCTCCGGGTTCATTTCTCAGATGTATTATAGGAGGATGGAATGAGCACAGAAAATACAGAAACAGTAATTTCAATTAACCATGTCAGCAAGGTCTACAAGCTGTTTGAAAAGCCGATGGACCGTCTGAAAGAATCGCTTTCACTGACACATAAAAACTATCACACCGATCATTTTGCGCTGGAGGATATCTCACTTGAGGTGCATAAGGGCGAGTGTGTCGGTATCATTGGAACGAACGGTTCCGGAAAATCCACACTGCTGAAAATCGTCACAGGTGTCTTAAACCCGACGAGCGGAAACGTGGAGTTAAAGGGAAGAGTCAGTGCCATTCTGGAACTGGGTGCAGGCTTTAACATGGAGTATACCGGTATTGAGAACATTTTCCTGAACGGAACGATGCTTGGCTATACCGAGGAGGAGATGAAGGCAAAGCTCGACGATATCATTGCGTTTGCAGAGATCGGTGACTTTATCAATCAGCCGGTTAAGACGTATTCCAGCGGTATGTTTGCCCGCCTTGCCTTCGCGGTTGCGATCAATGTGGATCCGGATATTCTGATTGTCGATGAGGCCTTAAGCGTCGGAGACATTTTCTTCCAGTCCAAGTGTTACCGGAAATTTAACGATCTGAAAGAAGCAGGAAAAACGATCCTTTTCGTTTCCCACGATATGGGCAGCGTCATCAAGTACTGTGAGAGATGTCTTCTGATTAACAAAGGAAAACAGGTGATGGTTGGAAAATCGTCGGAGGCAGTCGATGTCTACAAGAAGATTCTTGCCAACCAGTACGATGACGAGACAAAAGAAGAGGAAGAGACCGAAGAGAGTGCAGAACAGACCGAAGAGAGAACCGAAGCAGATGCATCCGGTGCCGTATCGGCAGAAAAGCCGAAAAAAGGCCTCTGGAGAGAACGCCTGATTGCGAATGCGCAGCTGGTAGAGTATGGAGACAAGGCTGCGGAGATCGTGGACTTTGCGATTATCGACCACAAAGGTATGATTACATCTTCTGTGGATAAAAACCAGAGATTCCGCATCAAGATGAAAATCAAGTTCCATGAAACGATGGAGCATCCGATTTTTGCCTTTTCGATCAAAGACCGGAAGGGAACGGAGATTACCGGAACGAATACGGCGCTGGAGGATTACACAAAAGACGTGGTGGAAGCAGGAAAGACCGTCACGGTATGCTTTGACCAGATCATGCCGCTGCAGAGCGGACAGTATCTGATGTCGTTTGGATGTACCAGCTACCATCTGGAAGAGCTGGTGATCCACCACAGACTGTACGATGCTTGCTTCCTGGAAGTCTTCTCCATGAAAGACACCGTAGGATTTTTTGATATGAACTCTACCGTGACCTACGAGTAGGATGCGGAGGATAAACGACGGGGGTTATATGAAAGAAACAATAGGAAATGTTCTTTTGAACCTGGATTATTATGACGGCGAAGATGCTTACAGCGACGGCAGCATTGAGGACCGGCTGCTGGAGATCGTCAAGACGACGCCGAAAGAGGATTACCAGAAGGTAATCCTCACAGAAAAAAGCTGGCCGATTTTTTATCATCTCTCTCCGGAACGGGAAAATATTCTGGACTGGTATGAGTGGAAAGACGATGCTTCCGTATTTGAAGTCGGAGCCGGCTGCGGAGCCATTTCCGGCGTGCTCTGCAGAAATGCAAAGCGGGTAGTGGCAAACGATCTGTCGAAGCGGCGCAGTACGATCAATGCCTACAAAAATCAGGATGCGTCCAACCTGGAGATTATGGTTGGAAACTTTAATGTTGTTGCAGAAAAAATGGAAGAACGCTTCGATTACGTGACACTGATCGGTGTTCTGGAGTATGCAAAAAGCTATATTGGAAAGGATAATCCGTATCCGGAATATCTGGAAAAGATCAATCGTCTCTTAAAACCGGGCGGAAAAATCCTGATTGCGATTGAGAACCGTCTGGGACTGAAGTATTTTGCCGGCTGCAGGGAAGACCATGTGGGCCGGGAATTTGCCGGAATTGAAGGATATCCGGGGATCGATTTTGTCGAGACATTCAGCAAACCGGAGCTGGAGCAGATGCTGCAGGAAAACGGTTTTTCGAAGTTTAAGTTTTATTATCCCTATCCGGATTACAAATTTCCGGCGGTCATTTATTCGGATGAATATCTGCCGAAGCCGGGTGAATTGAGAAAAAATCAGCGGAATTTTGATGCTGACAGGATCACACTTTTTGACGAAGGCAAAGCATTTGACGGAATCCTGAAGTCCGGTCTGTTTCCGGTTTTTTCCAATTCCTTTCTGATTGAAGTGGAGAAAAAGGAGTAAACGTATGAGGAAAGTTCTGTATACGAAATTTTCGAGAGAACGTCGGAACGAATTTCAGATTATGACCCGGATTACAGAAGAGGATGGGATCCGGCGTGTGTGGAAGCTTCCGCTGCAGAAAGAGGGAGAACTCCACATCCGGCATATGTATGAAAACTATAGAAAGCTGGAGCATCTGTACGCCTATGCGGGCGTACAGATCTGCCCATGCGAACTGGATGAAGAAAAATGCGCGCTTGCATTTCCTTTTGTAGAAGGGGAAAGTCTGGAAACGCGCATTTCCCGTCATGGAAAAGAAAAAGATTTTGCATCGCTGAAAAAGGATTATGAACTGCTGTATCAGATCATTGCATCGGCAAAAGGGCAGAAATCCTTTGTGGAAACCGATGCGTTCTGTGAGGTGTTCGGCCATCCGGCATTGAAAGAAGGACTTGCCGCAGCGGAGATTTCCAATATTGACATGATTCCGGGCAACCTTCTTCTGGATGGAGAAAAGGTCTGGGTGGCAGACTACGAGTGGGTATTCCCGTTTGCCGTACCGATTGCATTTATCTATGCGCGGAGCGTCTTTTTACAGGAGGCGGCGAGTGCACTGACGAAGGAAGAGCAGGAAGAACTGTACGCCATTGGCGGTATTTCCATGGAAGAGATTCCGGTATACTACCATATGGAAGAGTGCTTCCAGGAATTCGCGGCCGGAAAGGGTGAGCCAAATGCGCTCGCCGCGTTCTATGGAAAACTGCACCGGCACAATTATCCGCTTTCTATCTGGGAAAAAGAAAAAATGATGTACCCGGTTGTGCTCACCGAAACAGCACCGGAGGAGAGAGAACTCTATTATGAGGACTGCTTCGGCTTGGATGAGCAGAAGGTGATGATGCTTGAAAAGGCAGACGCGGACGGAGAGCTTTCCCTTCAGCTGATGCAGGAGGGGGCTGTCATTAAAATCCGTTCTCTCGCGGGCGTATGCAGCGATGGGAAGACGGAACGTATCGCTTTTTCGCACAACGCCGAGCTTGAGATTATCGACGACTATTATTTCCTTGGAACGCCGGTTCTGAAATTCCGGAATGCCGGTTATGAACAGATCCGGATTGATTACCGGATTTACTACAAAGGCGATGGCGTTACGTCCCAGTTTATTCAATATATCCGTCAGAATAAAGATCTGAGGGATGAACTGAACGGGGAGATTTATCGGAAAGGCCAGCTGCAGGCAGAAATCGAAGCAGAAAAAGCGGCACTTGCACACAGGGAAGAAGAACTCCAGGAAACGAGAAAACAGAAGCAGTTTCTGGAGGAAGAGCTGGAGCGGATGCGCCAGCGTAAGGTTGTGCGTATGGCAGATAAAGTGCAGCATGTGATAAAAAGGAGTAAATAACTATGGATGTATCCATTGTCATTCCTACCAAAAATGGTGGGCATCTGTTTGAAAAAGTGCTGGATGCCGTTTTCAAACAGAAGACAGAGTATGAATATGAAGTAATTTGCGTGGATTCCGGGTCAAAGGACGGAACTCTCGATGTGATCCGCAAATATCCATGCCGTTTGTTTCAGATTGAGCCGTCCGAATTTGGACATGGAAAAACGAGAAACTATGGTGCTTCCAAAGGAAACGGAACGTATATCATCTTTATTACGCAGGATGCGCTTCCAGCGACCGATACCTGGCTGCAGAATTTCATTGATGCCATGAAGATGGACCCGGAAATCGTGGGAGGATTCGGGATTCATTATCCGTATCCGGACTGCAATCTGCTTGACAAGCGTGATCTGGACGGCCATTTTAAAGGATTTGGAGAAACTAATACGATTTTCCACCTTGATGATCCGGAACGCTACGAAAGAGAAGAAGGATATCGTCATTATCTGGCGTTTTTCTCCGACAATAACTCCTGTATCCGAAGAGATATTTTTGAAAAATATCCGTATGAGGATGTCAACTTTGCCGAGGATCAGATCTGGGCGAGAAAGATGATTGAACTCGGATTCAAAAAAGTATACTGCCCGTATGCACCGGTATATCATTCCCACAATTTCAAACTCAGAACGTATTTCAAACGGTATTATGATGAGCAGAAGGGATTATATGAAGTTCATCAGTATATGATTGCACAGAAATGGACGCAGCTTCCGGGCATGCTGTACCGTCAGGTGAGAGGGGACTGCGTGTATATCCGTCAGCAGCCGCTCAGTAAAAAAGAGAAAATCCACTGGGCATTTTATTCCCTGTTTCGCAATTTTGACCGCTTTGTGGGCGGCTATCTCGGCGGAAAATACCATCTGTATTCCAAACGGAAACAACAGTTCCTGGATCGTCACATTTCGCAGCAGTACGATCAGAGACATGCATAGAAGAAAGGAAAAAGAAACGTGAAAAAACCAAATGTAGCATACCGTGCGTTACGGTATCTGAAGAATCATGGATTAAAAGAAACGATTGAGCGCGCAAAACAGGGCAATGAGCCGGCTGTACCGCCGAAGAACAACGTCATCGGATTTTACAGATTTGTCGTAGACAACGATCCGATCCCGTTCAATCAAAAAGAGTATGAGAAACATAAAAACGACAAGAAAAAGATCCTGAATTGGGTTGTACCGGAAATGGGACCTGGTTCCGGCGGTCATACCACCATTTTCCGTTTTATTTCCAACCTGGAGCGCCTCGGTTTCCACAGTAGAGTTTATCTCTACATGTCCCCGAATTTTCAGGATAATGCGTCCATCCGCAAATTCCTAAAAGAGTACTTCCCGCTTCTTGTGCCGGAAGTAGAAGTTTACTGCGATGTATCCCAGATGAAATTTGCACATGCAACCGTAGCAACCTCCTGGACCACCGCTTACTACGTAAGAAAATTCCAGAATACGATTTCGAAGTTTTACTTCGTACAGGATTTCGAGCCGCATTTCTATGCACACGGTTCGGAGTATGAGTTTGCAGAGAACACGTACAAGATGGGATTCCGAGGAATCACAGCAGGAGACTGGCTGCGGGATATCATGAGAAATGAATACGGCATGCAGGCAGACAGCTTCCATTTCTCCTACGATGACAAGGTATATCAGCCGAAGGAAAAGCAGGACAACGAGAAGAGAGTTTTCTTCTATGCCCGCCCGGTTACCCCGAGACGTGATTTTGAGCTCGGTATGCTGGCACTCAATGAGCTGTGCCGCAGAATGCCGGAGATCGAGGTTGTTTTCGCGGGATGGGATGTCAGCGGCTATGAGATTCCGTTCAAACACAGAAATTTAGGTATCGTAACACCGCAGGTGCTGGCAGATTCCTATGCGATCTGTGATATGTGCCTTGTTATTTCGAATACCAACCTTTCCCTCGTACCGTTCGAGGTTATGGCCTGCAACTCGGTCGCTGTCTGCTCCAAGGGTGCAAACAGCAGTTGGATGGTAAATGAGGAAAACTCCATTCTGGTTGACTATGATCCGATCCAGATCGCAGATAGAATGGAATATTACTTCAACCACCCGGATGAGCTGGCTACAATCCGCAAAAAGGGAATGGATTTCGTAAAGGGAACCTCCTGGTACAAAGAAACCGAAAAAGTTTACGCAAGTATGCTAAAAGGAATTGAGGAAGATGAGAAAAAACTGCAGTAAGGATGTGAGCAGAGAACGCAGAATCGAGATTCTGTTTGTATTCGGCGTATTCCTGTTTTACTTTTTGTGGTCCTGTACGCAGCGATACAATTTCTCGTCGGATGAATCAATGCGGTATCAGATTCCACAGTTCATTTATGAATATGGGAAGCTTCCGCGGGGTGACGAACCGCTGATTCGGAATGAGGATTGGGGGATTTCCTATGCATTCAATCCGATTCTCTCCTATATGGCATCTGCAGTTTTGATGAAGGGGATGAGCCTGTTTTCCACGGATGAGTGGATGCTGCTCATTTCCGCCCGTTTTGTAAATGTTCTGCTGGGAGCGCTTACTGCCTGGGTGGTCTTAAAGACGGCAAAGCTGTTGTTTCCAAGACGCTACGCATGGATGTTTACGACTCTGGTGGTTTTCCTGCCGGGCAATGTGATTTTATATTCCTATGTCAACTGCGACGCGCTTGCAATGTGTTCGACGGCCATTATCTTTTATTCCTGGGTAAAGGCGTACAAAGAGGGATGGAGCTGGACCACGTGTGCGGTATCGGCCGTTGGAATGGGAATCTGTTTCTTGTCGTATTACAATGCGTATGGATTTATTCTGATGACGTTTTTCTACTTTGTGGGAACGATGCTGACGGACCAGTCGAAACCGGTCAAAGAACGATGGAAAGAAATGATCCAAAAAGGTCTTTTTATTTTGGTGATCGTCTGTGTCATTGCTCTGTGGTGGTTTATTCGAAATGCTATTCTCTATGGAGGAGATTTTCTGGGACGCCAGGCATCGAGCGCAAGCGCGGAACTGTATGCAAGATACCAGTACAAGCCGTCGCACAGCAAGACCTTCCAGAAAAAAGGAGGCTCCATGTTGCATATGATCTTCTATAAGCCGAGTTTTCTGGAACATGACTGGCTGGTAACAGTGCTGTACAGCTTTGTCGGCGCGTTTGGCTACAATAAGATTTATCTTTCCACGATGATTATTGTTCCGTACCTCTGCTGTCTTCTTGTCGGTCTCATTCTGATGCGGAACTGTTGCCAGAGAGACTTTTTCTTCTGGAATGCAGACGGCACGCAGACGGCTCTTACCGGAAAAACGAAGAGAAAATGGAGTAAACTGGGATGGTTTACCTGGGCTAATGTGTTTGCCCTGCTGATCCCGAATTATCTGAATGCGTATTACTCCTACAGTTCTGATTTTCAGCCGCAGGGACGATACAGCATGCCGATGCTGATTCCGCTGATGTATTTCGTGACGAAGGGTGTGCAGGCGTTCCTGAAACGGGAGAAAAAACTACAGAAGTATGAAAAATTGTTCTGTATTCTGGTCTGTGTGGCGGCAGCGGCATTAGCGGCATTTACTTGGGCGAGAATCATCTATCCGATGTACTTGCAGAACTACTACGGATTGCGGTAAGCGGAACAGAGAAAGAAAGCGGTGAAACGTTTGGAAAAAATTTCAGTGCTGACAGCAAAATTAAAAAAAGCTGTTGCAGAAGAAGGAATCGGCGGTCTGGCTGGGCGTACGAAAGGGTACCTTGCGCGGGCAAAAAAAGAAAAAGAGTTTCAGAGAGAAAAATCCCGGGTCTACCGGGATATTCTCTTTATCAGTGGCTGCAATGAACAGCTGCCGCATCCACACCGGTACCGCGTGGTGCATCAGATGGAGCAGCTGGAGGCAGGCGGATATACGTGTGATACGGTTTATTTTCAGGAGTTGAAGCCCTGGATGGTACGTTGCTACGGCGCGTTCGTGATTTTCCGCTGCCCGATGACGGACACCCTGCGGGAATTTGCCACAATGGCAAAGCAGATGAACAAGCCTCTGTGGTACGATGTGGATGATCTTGTGATTGATACGAAATACACCGATCAGATTCCGTTTCTCGACCGGATGCAGCCGGAAGAACGGCAGGCATACGATCAGAATGTCCGAAACATGGGCGAGCTGCTTTCCCTCTGCGATGCGGCGGTTACGACGACAGCGGCGCTGGCAGAAGAACTGAAGCAGTACGTACCGGAGGTGCTGATCAACCGCAACTGTGCGTCAGATGAGATGCTGCTACTGTCCGAGGCGGTGTTAAAAGAAAAACAGAAAAAGAACGAAGCAGATGGAACGGCGAAAAAAGTACGCCTTGGCTATTTCAGCGGCAGTGCGACGCATCTGGACGACATCGAGATGATCGTTCCGGTGCTGAAACAGTTGCTTGGCAAAAATCCGAACCTGGAACTCCTCATCGTGGGAATTCTGGAACTCCCGGTGGAGCTGAAACTGTTTGCTTCCCAGATCCAGATGGAGGGCTTTGTCGATTACCAAAAACTGCCGGAGCGGATTGCGTCGGTGGATATCAACTTGGCTCCGCTTACCGATACGATTTTTAACCGTGCGAAATCGGAAAATAAATGGGTGGAAGCGGCTCTGGTGCAGACTGTGACAGCAGCCAGCAATCTCGGCGCTTTTGCTGAGATGGTACAGGATGGAGAAGACGGCGTACTCTGCCGAGACGAAGCGGAGTGGTTGGAAAAACTGCAGTGGCTGATCGACGACGAACCGGCACGAAAAGCCATTGCCGGACGGGCATATGGCCGGTGCAGCCGCGAGTGTGTCACAATCTTTCATGCCACCGGGATTTGCGAGTGGGTGGAGCGCCACTGGAATCTACGCTGTGCCTTTGTGCTTCCAGCGATGGAGATCAGCGGAGGCATCCGCGTTGCACTTCTTCATGCGGAAATGCTGGTAAAAGCAGGAGCGCAGGTCAGCCTCTTTACTCTGGAAGGGGAGGCGGAGTGGTATCATGAGGGTGATTTCCATTTTCCGGTGCTGTCGGCCGAGCGAGAGAAACTGCAGGGAACGCTGGATCTTGCGGTAGCGACGATGTGGAATACCGCAGAGTTCGTCGAACAGTCCAGCAAGATCCGAAAGAAAAAATATCTGGTGCAGAATTTTGAAGTTGGATTTTATCCGCCGGGAAGCCCGTACCGGATCGCAACTTCGGCGACTTACCGGATGAGGAGCCCGATGGAGTACGTAACCATTTCCAAATGGTGTCAGAACTGGCTGCGGGAGGAATACCATACCGAAGCAGCCTATCTTCCGAACGGCATCGATCCGTCCTTCTATCCGAAACGGGGGCGGGATCTGCAGGGAAAAATTCGGATTCTGATCGAGGGAGACTGCAGCGCGGAGCATAAAAACGTGGACGAGAGCTTCCGTATCGTGGAACAGCTGGATCTGGAAAAATTCGAGATCTGGTACATGTCCTACAATGGAAATCCGAAATCCTGGTACCGCGTGGACCGCTTTTTACACCGGGTTCCATATGAAAAAACACCGGAAGTCTATGCGGCGTGTGATATCCTGCTGAAAACAAGCCTGCTGGAAAGCTTTTCCTATCCGCCGCTTGAGATGATGGCGTCCGGCGGCTACGTCGTTGCTGTGCCGAACGGTGGCAATCTGGAATACCTGAAAGATGGGGAAAACTGTATTCTCTATCCGCAGGGAAATCTCGCGGAGGCAAAAGCGGCGATTGAGCGTATTCTGACAGATGCGGAACTGAGGAAAAAACTGGATACGGGAGCAGAAGAGACGGTAAAGGAAAGAAACTGGAAAAGAATCGAACCACAGATTTTAGAACAGTATCTTGGAAAATAAATAAGCAACAAAAAGGGCTGTCGCACTAGCAAATATTTCTGGCGGTAGCTCTGCGTTATACCCAAATGGCATCGAAATCGGTTGCGTTTTCGATGCCATTCTTTACTTCTTATAGGAAAGTTCGACTTCCGTCGAACTCTTGAATCAGGATCACCCGTTGGACGGGAGGTCCTGATTGCTTATAAATTAGAAGATCAGTGCCGTTTGTTTCGGTTATTGCGGCGTCTGTTTCTGCGTTTCCGTCTCTTTCTCGCGTTGTTGATCACGACAATGATCAGAATCAGAAAAGCGACACCGTTCAGGCCAAGCAGAATATAGAGCAGTGTGGAGAGAAAAGAAATTTTCTTGGTTTCTTCCGGTGTTGGAATATCTGTGCTGTCGGTTTCTTCTGATGAATCGGAGGAAACCGAAGAACTGTCGGAAACAGTACCTGGAGCGGAAACCTCGGCTGTTCCGATGAAGTGATCATCGAAAAAATACTGGCGGGTGTACGGTTCCTCAACGGAAGCGCCGTCCGGATCGGTGTAGGTTGCAGTTTCAATTTTCGCATTCTTTGGAAGCGTTACCACACCGGAAAGACTTTCCTTTTTTGCGTTCTTCAGGGTATAATGTGTAAAATTATCATAACCGAAATCAAGTACGGTACGGGTATCGTTGATATAATCGAGGTTATCACAGGTTAAAACAACGCAGACCAGCGTCATATTGCCTCGCTTGGCAGCGGTAACGAGTGTGTTGTGTGCCTCATCGGTATAACCGGTCTTTCCGGCGAAAGCACCCTTGTATCCCCACTGACCGTCCTGGAACAGCAATGCGTGGTGGTTCTGAAGATCACGCGGTGTCGAGGTCATATTGGTCGGCTGAATTGTGTAGGTCAGATCGGACTCGATGCGGCAGAAGGTCTCGTTTTTGATGCACTCCTGCATAATGAGTGCCATATCGTGTGCACTGGTGTAGTGGTTCGGATCTGGCAGACCGTTTGCATTGACAAAATGGGTATTCGTGCAACCAAGTGCAGCGGCGCGTTCGTTCATCATGGCGGCGAAACCTTCCTCGCTTCCGGCAATGTCGATGGCAAGCTGTGTGCAGACCTCATTTGCCGAGGCAAGAAGAATCGCGTGAAGAGCATCCTCCACTGTGATCGTTTCGCCAAGCTGAACGTTGATGCGGGCATTTCCCGGAATGGATTCGCTGACAGCATGTTCGCCGAAGGTAACGGTGTCGGTCATCTGCTTGTTTTCAATGATCAGCAGAGCCGTCAGAATCTTGGTGATGCTGGCAGGATAGCGCTGCTCGTCCATGTTTTTATCGTATAAAACAGCACCAGTATCGGCATCGAGTAAACAGACAGCGCCGGAATTGTTTTCCGGTCCTTCGGGCCAGGTGGTGACTGTTTTTTTATCGGTTGTGGCAAAAATCGTCTGCGGGAGGCAGGACGCGGCAAAAACAAAAGCAAGCAACAGGCATAAAAAT
This sequence comes from Blautia sp. AF19-13LB, assembly GCF_003479105.1. Lineage (NCBI taxonomy): Bacteria > Bacillati > Bacillota > Clostridia > Lachnospirales > Lachnospiraceae > Blautia > Blautia sp. AF19-13LB. The sequence goes on along the minus strand of NZ_QUGO01000006.1, from coordinate 125,072 downwards.
GTGCGGGCTGCAGAATTCTTTCTAATCATAACTCACTCCTTCTGATCCAGCGGGTACAGCTGCATAAGACTGTCCGGGCAGCGGATCTCTCTAAAATGTATTAGACACACTTTTATTATTATAACATAAAGCGAGCAGGGAAGAAACACATAATTTCTTAATATTTTCAGTCGGGATTTGCAAAATGCAGTAAAATAGAGTATAATGCGAACGAGTTCATACGGAAAAACAAAAAACCTGAAAAACAAAAACCCCAAGGAGTTAAAAAAAGTGTCAGATATGAAATGGCTCCGTTTTATACGGAAATTGAAACCTTACAACATACAGAAGGGACTGCGTTACCTGAAACATTATGGCCCAAAGGAATTCCTGATCCGTCTTTCGGAGAGGATGGAGCCGGAGGAGGTTCCGTACGGACCGTGGCGGGAGCAGTACTGCGCAAAAGAGGAGGACCTGGCGTGTCAGAAAAATCATAAATTTTCTTATTGTCCGAAGATCAGCGTTGTTGTTCCGGCTTACCGTACGCCGGAAATTTTTCTGCGTCAGATGATCGAATCCCTGGAAAAACAGAGTTATGAAAACTGGGAACTGGTGATCGGAAATGCCAGCCCGGAGGATGAGACGATGGCGCGCATCCTGAAAGAGTATACCGGAAAAGATCCGCGCGTAAAGAACGTTCCGATTCCGGAAAATATCGGCATTGCAGAGAATACAAATGCAGCGCTTGCCGCAGCAGCGGGAAATTTCGTCGGTTTTATGGATCACGACGATCTGCTTGCGCCGGATGCACTCTTTGAAATTGCCATCCGTCTGGAAAAAGATCCGTCCATCAATGCTTTTTATACCGATGAGGACAAGGTACGGACCGATCTGTCCGAGTATTTCCAGCCGCATTTCAAACCGGATTTCAATCTGGATCTGCTGCGGTCAAACAATTATATCTGCCATTTCTTCGTTGTACGGCGGGAGATTGCGGAGAAAACCGGCGGCCTTCGTCCGGAATACAATGGGGCGCAGGATTATGATTATATCTTCCGCTGCACGGAAATGGCGGGAAAAATTGTACACATTCCGAGAGTTTTATATCACTGGAGGGTCCACAGCGCTTCCACCGCAGACAATCCGGCAAGCAAGCTGTACGCGTATGAGGCCGGAAAAAAGGCAATTGAGGGAAACCTTGCGCGCTGCGGCGAAGAGGGAACCGTCACACTGCGTTCGGATTATGGCTTCTACGATGTAGATTATAAACTGCGGGGAACGCCTCTGGTTTCGATTCTGATCCCGAACAAGGATCAGGCCGATACGTTACGCACCTGTCTGGAATCCATTAAGAAGAAGTGCATGTATCCATCCTATGAGATTCTGATTATTGAGAACAACAGCACTGAGGAAGCAACGTTTTCCTATTACAAAGAACTCGAAGCACAGGGCATCCGTGTCCTGAAGTATCCAAAACAGGGCTTTAACTATTCTGCGATCAATAATTTCGGCGTCAAAGAGGCAAAGGGAGAGTATCTCCTGTTTCTCAATAACGATATGGAAATTATTACACCCGATTTTATGGAAAAGATGGTGTCCAATCTGCAAAGACCGCAGATCGGGGCGGTCGGCGCGAAGCTGTATTACCCGGACAACACGGTGCAGCATGCGGGTATCATCATCGGTATCGGCGGCATTGCGGGCCACGCCTTTTTAGGACTGGCGCGCGGAAGAAGCGGCTACCTGCATAAGGCATCGCTCCAGATGAATGTGAGTGCGGTGACAGCAGCGTGCATGATGATGAAAAAAGAGGTTTTTGAGGAGGTCGGCGGCTTTGAAGAAGAACTGTCCGTCGCTTTCAATGATGTTGATCTGTGCCTGCGCATTGGAAAAGCAGGTTATAAAATCGTATACAATCCGCACGTGGAGCTGTACCATTATGAATCTAAATCCAGGGGAGCAGAGGATGACGAGAAGAAGGTGCGCCGCTTCCAGTCGGAAATCGAATTTATGCGCAGCCGCTGGATTGGGCTGTTAAAGGCAGGAGATCCCTGCTACAATCCAAATTTAACGCTGGCATCGTGGAACTATGGACTGCGTGCCGACGGCAGGGGAGTAAAACCATGGACAAAGTAGCAGTTGTAATACCAAATTATAATGGATACCGGTATCTGGAGACGTGCTTTGCAGCGCTTGCAAAGCAGACCTTTACGGAATTTACCACATATTTCGTGGACAATGGTTCACAGGATGAGAGCTGTGCGTTTCTGCGGGAACACTACCCGGAGACGAAAATCATCCAGCTCGATGATAACTATGGCTTCAGCCGTGCGGTCAACGAAGGCATCCGCCAGTCGAAGGAGCCGTATGTGATCCTTTTAAACAACGACACCGAAGTGTTCCAGGACTTTGTCGAGCGCCTTTATGAGGGAATCTGTAAAAGAAAGAATGCGTTTGCATGCAGCGCAAAGCTGATTTCCTATCAGGAGCGTGATAAAATCGACGATGCGGGAAATTACTATAATATGCTGGGATGGGCATTCGCAAGAGGAAAAGGAAAACCGGTCAGTGAATTTGAAACGTCCGACCGGATTTTTGCGGCCTGCGCCGGAGCAGCGATCTACCGCCGGGAATTTCTGGAAAAGACCGGACTTTTTGACGAAGAACATTTCGCTTATCTGGAAGATACCGACATCGGCTATCGTGCGCGGCTTTTGGGCTACGAGAACTGGTATGAGCCGTCCGCGAAGGTTTACCACGTCGGAAGCGGAACGAGCGGCTCCCGGTATAACCTCTTTAAAATCCGTTATTCTTCCAGGAACAATATTTATCTGATCTATAAAAATATGCCGGTTTTACAGATTTTGCTTAACCTGCCGGCCTTTATCCTCGGTTTTTCGGCAAAACTGGTCTTTTTTGCATCGAAGGGATACGGAAAAGAATATCTGGCAGGAATCAAGAATGGTTTTTTCATCTGCCGGAAGCCGGAAAACAGAGCAAAAAAGATCCGTTTTGAGTGGAAGCGCCTCGGCACGTATTTTGTCATCGAATGGGAGCTTTTTATCAATGTGTTCCGGAGATTTCTGGAGAGGGCATAAGGATTCTTTCAAAAGATTACGAAAAAGTTAAAAAGTTTACGGAAATAAGAAGAATGTTAGAAAAATATGATTGCTCTTTTTTGAAACTTATTGTATAGTTAGGGGTAGGGAATTTTTAAATCCCGAAAAAAACAGATAAGGTGAACGAATTTGATCAACGATAATCAGAAATATTTTGACCGGATGCACGTTCTGATCGATGCCCTGGTGCTCGCACTTTCCTACGTACTGTCCTGGTACTGCTATGTGCGGCTGGGCGTTATGAATAATCATCCGGAGAGGGGAATTCTGCCGCCGGCGACGTATATGATGGCACTGCTCTATATCGTGCCCGGCTATCTGCTGCTTTACTATGCATTCAATCTCTATGCATCCAAGCGTTTTCAGGGAAGACGTCTGGAATTTGCCAATATCTTAAAAGCGAATACGGTTGGATTTCTGGTCTGGCTGGCCAGCCTTTACATGGTGCGCCAGGTTCACTTTTCCCGTGGTATGCTCTGCATCTTCTTTGTGCTGAATGTGACACTGGAAACGATCATAAGAAATCTGATCCACTATATCTTAAGCAATATGTGGAAACACGGCCGCAACCAGAAGCAGATTCTGATGGTCGGCTACAGCCGTGCGACCGAGGAATACATTGACCGGATCATTGCAAACCCGGAGTGGGGCTATCTCGTCCGCGGAATCCTCGATGACCATGTCAAAGCGGGAACGATGTACCGCGGTGTCAAGGTTCTTGGAAGAATCAACAATCTTTCAGTCATTCTGCCGGAAAACAAACTGGATGAAATTGCCATTACCCTTGGCCTGAACGAATACTTCCGCCTGGAGGAGATCGTTGCCATGTGTGAAAAATCCGGCGTACATACCCAGTTTGTGCCGGATTACCACAACATCATTCCGACAAAGCCGTACACAGAAGACCTGCAGGGACTTCCTGTCATCAATATCCGCTATGTGCCGCTTTCCAACACGTTCAACGCGATGCTGAAACGGATTGTGGATATTTTCGGCGCGTTCGTGGCGATCATTCTGTTCTCACCGGTGATGCTGTTTTCCTGCATCATGATCAAGCTGACCTCACCGGGTCCGCTGATCTACCGTCAGACACGCGTCGGACTGCACAACAAACCGTTTGAAATGTACAAGTTCCGTTCGATGGAAGTTCAGACGGAGGAGAAAGAAAAGAAGGCATGGACCGTGAAGAATGACCCGCGTGTGACGGGATTTGGAAAATTCATGCGCCATACCAGCATTGATGAGCTTCCACAGCTCTTTAACATCTTAAAAGGAGATATGAGCCTGGTCGGACCGAGGCCGGAGCGACCTTTCTTTGTGGAAAAATTCCGGGAGGAGATCCCGCGTTATATGGTAAAACATCAGGTTCGTCCCGGTCTTACGGGATGGGCGCAGGTGAATGGATACCGGGGGGATACTTCTATCCGCAAGCGTATTGACTGTGATCTGTATTATATTGAAAACTGGACGCTGGGACTTGATTTTAAAATTCTGTTCCTGACCTTTTTCAAAGGATTTGTGAATAAAAACGCTTACTAAAAGATAAGGGGAAAAGAGATGTCGAAGAAGAATTACAAAAAGAGCAGAAAATACAAAAAAATGCGCCGCAGAAAAATAATTTTCGGAATTGAAATCACCGTTCTGCTGATTCTTTCCGGAATTCTGTTCGTCTACGCATGGATCAACCGTTCGATGGATAAGATGAATCAGGATACGCTGGACAGCTCCCAGATTCAGATCAACAGTGAAGTAAAGGCAAATACCGATCTCTCACAGATGTCCGGTACACAGGTCATCGCGCTGGTCGGCGTGGATGCCAGAGGTGTGGAAGGCTCCGAGCTGGCAGAAAGCATGAACAGTGACACGATTATTCTCTGTTGTATTGATCATGACAAGCAGGAAATCCGTATGGTGTCGATTATGCGTGACACCTGGATGAATATGGCGAAATATACCGATGAATATTATGAGTTTGACAAAGCCAATTCCGCATACAACCGCGGCGGCCCGGAGAGTATGCTCTCCATGCTGAATACAAACCTTGACTTTGCACTGACCGATTACGTTACCGTAAACTTCAAGGCACTCGCCGATGCGATTGATGTCCTGGGCGGTCTCGACATCGAGATGACAAATGCAGAGTGTGTTCATGCAAACAACTACAACAGAGAGGTATCGGAAGCACAGGGCGTAGAGTATGAAGCTATTCCGTATGATGAGGACCTTGGGGATGATTACAGCGAAGTACGTCATGTCAGCGGTGCGCTTGCTACCTCCTATGCGCGGATCCGTTATGGCGGCGGTGATGATGCAAAACGTACCAGCCGTCAGCGAATTGTTATCAATCTTATGGTACAGAAGCTGAAACAGAATCCGACCAAGATTCCGGAAATTCTGGACAAGGTGATGGGAAATGTCAGCACCAGTCTTACCAAGAATGAAATCCTGGAACTTGGTATGCATGCGGTAACGTATACGATGGGAACCTCCTATGCCTATCCGTTCCAGCTCTGCTATGGTGAAAATGTAGTGAATGCCATTGGTGAGGATGTTGTAATTCCGGTTACGCTGGAGTTCAATGTAAGAGAGCTGCATGAATATCTGTATCCGGGTCTTTCGTATGAACCGTCTGCGGCTGTTACAGAGTACAGCGACTACATTGCAAGAAAGAGCGGTTACGATGAAGATATGATCGGCTATGTGCTGAACCAGGGGCCTGGTGCAGAGGCAGATTCGGTGATCGCAGGCGACTAAATACGAGGGAGAAAACCAGACATGAAATTCTATACCGTTGATGTTATGATACCAACGTATAAACCAGGGCAGGAGTTCGCAGAGCTTCTGCCCCGCCTTTTGGAACAGACTTACCCGATCCGGTCGATCCGGGTTGTAAACACAGGGAAAAAGTTCTGGAACCCGGCGTGGGAGCAGTTATCGGATAAAATTATGGTAGAGCATATCCGGCCAAGCGAATTTGACCACGGCGGAACGAGAAGGGCGATGGCAGAAAGTTCGGATGCGGATCTTCTGCTTTTTATGACCCAGGATGCCATGCCGTACGACAATGCGTGCGTGGAACATCTGGTGGAAAAATTTTCACTGCCGCATGTGAAGGCGGCCTATGCGCGGCAGCTTCCGCGGGATGACTGCCGTACACTGGAACGGTTTACGAGAGGCTTTAACTATCCGGAGGAGAGTGATATCAAGGATGCCGGTGATCTGCCAAAACTTGGTGTTAAGACTTTTTTCTGCTCCAATGTCTGTGCAATGTATGACCGCAGGACATATGAAGAGCTGGGTGGATTTGTAGAAAGCACCTTGTTTAACGAAGATATGATCTATGCCGGGCATCTTGTGCAGGCGGGCTATGCGATTGCCTATGCGGCAGATGCGAAGGTGGTACATTCCCACAATTACGGTTGTCTGGCACAGCTTCACCGCAATTTCGACCTCGGTGTATCCCAGGCACAGCATCCGGAGATCTTTGATGCGTATCCGTCTGAGGGTGAGGGAATCCGTATGGTGAAAAAATCGGCATCCTACGTCTGCAAAATTCATAAGCCGTGGCTGCTCGTCACGTTATTTTTTCAAAGCGGATTCAAATATGTGGGATACTTCCTCGGAAAACGATACAAAAGCCTTCCGGACGGTGTGATCCGCTGGTGTACCTCAAACAAAACGTGGTGGGAATATCACGGAAAGATAAGAAAAAAACGAAATAGAAGATAAGTGAAAGTAAAAAACAAAAATAAAAAGATTTTGTAAGTAAATACGAAATGCTCCATAAGGTTGACAGAGAACGGAGCAGCGTGGTAAAAAAGTAAAGAACAAGAAATTAGAAGGCGGCATAACCTGAAAACAGAACAAGGGTGCCGCCTTTTGCTGTTAGGAGGAAAAAATCTATGTGTGGAATTGTTGGATATATTGGAACCTGCCAGGCTGCCCCGGTGCTGCTGGACGGATTGTCAAAGCTGGAGTACCGCGGATACGATTCGGCCGGAATTGCTGTATACGATGGAAACAAAATTCAGATGCAGAAAGCAATGGGCCGTCTGAAGGTGCTTGAGGAAATGACACAAAATGGAGCGACACTTCCGGGTACCGTAGGAATCGGACATACGAGATGGGCAACGCATGGGGCACCTTCCGATCTGAATGCACATCCGCATTTCAATAAAGACCACTCGATTGTCGTTGTACACAATGGAATTATTGAGAATTATCTGAAATTAAAGAAAAAACTGATGTCCAAAGGATATGAGTTCCTTTCGGAGACAGATACCGAGGTAATTGCCCATATGCTGGATTACTATTATAACGGCGATCCGCTTGCAACGATCACAAAGGTTATGCACCGCATGGAGGGATCGTATGCACTGGGTATCCTGTTCCGCGACCATCCGGATGAGGTGTATGCGGTCCGTAAAGACAGCCCGCTGATCGTTGGTACAAGTAAGAGCGGAAACCTGATTGCATCCGATGTTCCGGCTGTCCTGAAATATACAAGAGATGTCTATTTTCTGGAAAATGAGGAGATCGTGAAACTGACCCGCGATGGCCTTCACTTCTACAATATTGACGAGGAGGAGCTGGAGAAAGAGGCAACCCACATCGACTGGGATATGAATGCGGCAGAAAAAGGCGGCTATGAGCATTTCATGCTGAAAGAGATGCATGAGCAGCCAAAAGCCGTAAAAGATACCCTGACGCCGCGTATTAAGAACGGTGATGTTGTGATCGAAGAACTCGGCATGACCGATGAGGAGATCCGCGCGATCCGCAAAATCTTTATCGTTGCCTGCGGTTCTGCATACCACACCGGTGTAACCGCAAAATACGTCTTCGAAAAGCTGGCAAGAATCCCGGTTGAGGTAGATCTGGCAAGCGAATTCCGCTACCGTGATCCGATTCTGCAGGAAAATACGCTCGTGGTCATCGTCAGCCAGTCGGGTGAGACGGCCGATACCCTCGCGGCTCTCCGCCTTGCAAAAGAAAAGGGCGTGCGTACCCTTGGCATCGTAAACGTAGTTGGAAGTTCGATTGCAAGAGAGGCAGACAATGTCATGTATACCTGGGCCGGTCCGGAGATCGCTGTTGCGACAACGAAAGCGTACAGCACACAGCTTATCGCGCAGTACCTTCTGGCGATGAAGTTTGCCAAAGTACGCGGAACCGTTTCACAGAATGACTTCGATGCGATGATCCAGAGCCTTGAGCGCCTGCCGGAGCAGATTTCCCTGCTGCTGTCCCACAAGGAGAACGTACAGCGTTTTGCCAACCGTTATCTTGCGGCAGAACACGTCTTTTTCATCGGACGCGGCATCGACTATGCAATCTCGATGGAGGGCTCCCTGAAGCTGAAAGAGATTTCCTACATCCACTCCGAGGCGTATGCAGCCGGTGAGCTGAAACACGGAACCATTTCCCTGATTGAGGACGGACGCCTTGTCGTAGCCGTGCTGACCCAGCCGGAGCTCTACAAGAAAACGATCAGCAATATTCAGGAAGTGAAGACACGAGGCGCGTTTGTCATGGCGGTAACGACCGTTGGCAATACAGAAGTGGAAAAAGTAGCCGACTACGTAGTTTACCTGCCGGAGACAAATCCGATTTTTGCAAACTCCCTGGCGATCATTCCGCTGCAGCTCTTTGGCTACTACGTATCGATCGGCAGAGGCCTCGATGTGGATAAACCGAGAAACTTGGCGAAATCGGTTACGGTAGAATAAAAACCGCAGCATAAAATTCCTCTTTTTTCAAAATTATCACAGTTTCAACACAATTCTAACGTACAATAGGCAGTAGAAAATGAAGAAAGAAATAAGAGCACTGTGTATTGGTGCCTGAGATAGAAAAGAGAAAGAGGGATCAGCCATGAGTGAAGAATTCAAAAAAGAAGAAATAAATGGTGAGGCAGCAGAGAAAACCAAAGCTGCAGAGCATACAGAAGAAGTAAAAGCAGAAACGACAGCAGAGCAGAGTGCAGCAGAGACGGAAAAACCGCAGGAAACCGCAGAAGCGCCGAAGGCGGAAGAAAAGAAAACGACAACCTACAGCTGGGTGAATCCGAAAATCAGCGGAAAGACCGGCGAGGAGAATAACAGCGCTTCCTACACCGGAGAACCGGACCCGTCGGAGGCAAAGGCAGAGCGGACATCTTCTGCAAAGACAGAACATTATCAGTACCAGTCACAGACACAGAGTGCTCCGAAGCAGGAAAAACCACAGTTTTCTGCCGTTCCGCAGCCGCAGGATCACAAAAAGAAAGCGAAAAAACCAATGTCAGCCGCAAAAAAATGGGGCATGACACTTGCCATGGCAGCGTGCTTCGGACTCGTGGCAGGCGGTGTTTTCATTGGGACTGCAGCAGTCGGTACGAAAGTGATCGGTACAGCAACAGAGCAGAAGCAGGAAGTTACAATTCCGACGACCACCACAACAACGGCAGCAGACAGCAGTGATACCTCCGATACCGTAAAAGCAACCGGCGAGATGTCCGTGAAAGATGTTGCATCGAGTGCGATGCCGTCTCTGGTAGCAATTTCTACGACAACGGTGGAAGAAGTTGAGACATTCTTCGGAACCACAAGCCAGGAAGTTCCTGCAAGCGGAACCGGAGTTATTGTCGGACAGAACGACGATGAGCTCCTGATTGCGACAAACAACCACGTTGTCAGCGGTGCGACGTCTCTTTCCGTCAGCTTTATCGACGATGAGACGGTAGAAGGCCAGATCAAAGGTACCGATGCGGACAATGACCTTGCTGTTGTTGCAGTAAAACTTTCCGACATCAAGGACGAGACAAAGAGCCAGATCAAAATTGCCGTGATGGGAAATTCCGATGACCTTGAGGTCGGTGATCAGGTTGTGGCAATCGGAAATGCACTGGGAACCGGCCAGTCCCTGACGAGCGGATATATCAGTGCAAAAGACCGTACGATCTCCAGTCAGGATGAGAGTACCGGCGAGACGATTACTTCTGAGGGACTGATCCAGACCGATGCAGCCATCAACCCTGGAAACAGCGGCGGCGCCCTTCTGAACATGAACGGTGAGCTGATCGGCATTAACGAAGCAAAATACAGCTCCACACAGGTCGAGGGCATGGGCTTTGCGATCCCGATTTCGAAAGCGGAGCCGATTCTGCAGAACCTGATGAACCTGACAACAAGATACAAAGTCAGCGATGATAAGGCCGCTTATATCGGAATCAACATGGCGGATGTCAGCGCAGATGTTTCCCAGAACTACGGTATTCCGACCGGTGTCTGCATCATGAGCGTTGTGGACGGCAGCCCGGCAGCCGATGCGGGCTTCAAGAAAGGCGATGTTATCACCACGTTTGATGGAAGAAGCATCTCGAACGCCAAAGGCTTAAAAGAGACACTGACCTATTATGCGGCAGGCGAGACCGTAGATGTCACCGTACAGCGTGCGGACAACGGTGAGTACAAAGAAGTAACACTGACGCTGACCCTTGGCTCTGCAGCAGATATGCCGCAGACGAGCGGAAGCAGCAACGGAACCACAAACGATGGAACCGGAAGCTCCGATCAGAATGACCAGGGTATTCAGAATCCGTTTGGCAACAGATAAAAACTCGAAATAACTATTTCCTAAGAGAAAAAAGACGGACAGCACAGGAATATGAACGCCTGGCTGTCCGCCTTTTTTTGCATTTTTTGATATAATTTTTTGAATTTGTAAAATTCTTAAAAAAGTTGGTAATTTTTAAGAAAGTTTTTACTTGTGACCCTATGGCTTTTGGGCTATAATCAAGCTAGACCAAGCGATCTATTACAGAAAGGAATTTGAAAAATCATGTCAGAAGAGAAAGACAGAGTGGACGGTACCGCGGACGAAACTAAGGCGGAAACAAAAAGCTCTGACCATCATACAGAAGATACCTATGAAAAAGTCTGCTTCATGTGCCGCAGACCGGAGAGCAAAGCCGGAAAGATGATTACCCTTCCGGGAAACATCAATATCTGCCCGGACTGCATGCAGAAGAGCTTTGATACCATGAACCAGAACCCGGGCCAGATCAATGAGATGATGAATAATATGAACAACATGCCGAATATCGGCATGCTCGATCTCTCCGGGCTTTCCAACCAGATCCCGAACCGGCAGCGGGTAAAGAAAAAAGAAGAAAAGAAGAAAACAAAAGAATTTTCCATCAAGGACATTCCGCCGCCGCACCGGATCAAGGCGATGCTTGACGAATACGTTATCGGCCAGGACCGTGCAAAGAAAGTCATGTCGGTTGCCGTTTACAACCATTACAAACGTGTCTTTGCACCGCAGGACGGAAATATCGAGATCGAAAAATCCAACATGCTGATGATCGGACCGACCGGTTCCGGAAAAACGTATCTGGTGCAGACACTGGCACGCCTCTTAGATGTGCCGCTTGCCATCACGGACGCCACATCCCTTACCGAAGCGGGTTATATCGGTGATGATATTGAAAGCGTGGTATCTAAGCTTTTAGCGGCCGCAGACAACGATGTGGAGCGCGCGGAGCACGGTATCATCTTCATTGACGAGATCGACAAGATTGCGAAAAAGAAAAATACAAACCAGAGAGACGTCAGCGGAGAAGCCGTACAGCAGGGAATGCTGAAGCTCCTCGAGGGCAGCGACATCGAAGTTCCGGTGGGAGCCAACAGCAAAAATGCGATGGTTCCGCTCGAGACCGTCAATACCAGAAACATTCTCTTTATCTGCGGCGGTGCCTTCCCGGATCTGACGGACATCATCAAGGAGCGTCTGAACAAGACAGCTTCCATTGGCTTCCAGGCGGATCTGAAGGACAAGTATGATGGGGATAAGAACCTGCTGTCACAGGTGACCTTAGAAGACCTTCGGACTTTCGGTATGGTGCCGGAGTTCCTTGGCCGTCTGCCGATCGTATTTACGCTGGAGAGTCTCAATGAGGATATGCTGGTCGAGATCTTAAAAGAACCGAAAAATGCGATCCTGAAGCAGTATAAGAGACTGCTCGAACTCGACGAGGTGAAACTGGAATTTGATGATGATGCACTTCGCTCTATTGCAAGAAAAGCGCTGGAAAAAGATACCGGTGCGAGAGCACTCCGTTCGATCATCGAGGATTTCATGCTGGATATCATGTATGAGATTCCAAAGGACAGCAGCATCGGAGAGGTTATCATCACAAAAGACTATATTGAAAAGACCGGCGGGCCGACGATTCTCCTGCGCGGTCAGGAAGTTCCAAAGTTAGAGCAGAAATAAGGTAACTGGAAAACACAGCGGAGCAGACGTGAAACTGGCGTTTTCTTGAAATAAGAGATAAGAAAGAGAGGGTTTTAACTATGGCAGAGGATTTTTTTGGAAATTTAAGTAAAACACTGAAAAAAACAGTGGATACTGTGGGAAAGAAAACAGATGAATTCGTAGAAATTCAGAAGATCCGCACCCGTCAGCATGCGCTTGAGGATCAGATTGAGAAGAATTACCAGGATATCGGACAGATCATCTACAACCGCTATCTGAACGGCGAAGCATTCGACGAGAATCTTGCCGGCATCTGCAAAGATATCACCGATCTGGAAAAAGAGATTGCAGACTGCAGGGAAGACGTGGCAAACAAGAGAGGCCGCATCGTATGCCCGGCCTGCGGCGCAAGTGTTCCGAAAGATGCAGCTTTCTGCATGCGCTGCGGTGCTGCTATGCCGGAGAAGGAAGAAGAGCCGGAGGATGCCGAGTTTGTACACGTAGAACCGGAAGAAAAAGCAGAAGAAACCGAAGCAGCAGCGCCGGAAGAAGAGCCTGAAAAAGAAGCAGAGGTACCGGAAGAGGAATGATCTGGACCCTGCTGCCGGGAGCGGTTTTCCTTGCAGACGGATGCCTGAAAAAGAAGGCAGAAGAGGAGTTAAAGGAAAATGAGCAGATCCCGGTCTGCAAAGGACATATTGTCCTGCGGAAATGTCATAACCGCGGCGTAGCGGGCGGCGGCTTCGCGGACAGCACGAAGAAGGTGGAAATTCTCACCTTCTTTTTGCTGTCCGGACTGTGGGCGCGTCTCGGAGCGCTGGCGGGCAGACGTAAGTGTAAGGCGAAGAAGCTTGGGCTTGCGCTTACGATTGGCGGCGGCATGTCGAACTGGTATGACCGGCATAAGAGAGGTTACGTGACCGACTATGTCAGCTTCCGGTTTGGACCGGAGAAGTTCCGCAGACTTGTGTTCAATGTTTCTGATTTCTGTATTTTCTTCGGACTTGCGCTGCTGACGGCAATTTCCTGCCGGGAGTCCAGGTGATGCAGGATCTCCCGAAAAGCCCTGCGGATGGCGGGCTTTTCGGGGCAAAAAAGAAAATTTGAAATTTTTTGAAAAAATTTGAAAAAAGCTGTTGACAGATTCGGAATCATCTGGTAATATATGTTTTGTTGAACGGCACATGAGAGCCGCAAGACAAGAAATGCAGGAGTGGCGGAATTGGCAGACGCGCAGGCTTCAGGTGCCTGTGGTCGCAAGATCGTGTGGGTTCAAGTCCCATCTCCTGCATTATTTTTTACCCTGCCTGGAATGATGCAGAAACTTCCCGGCAGGGTCTTTTTATTTCTGTGCGGAGAAGATGTGCAGACGGGGAAAGAAAAACAGACGAATCTCAGACAGTGTAAAATTGTTTAAAATTATCACTATTATCCATATTTTTCATAAAATCAAAAAAATTAAAATTTTTTCAAAAAAAGTGTTGACTTTTCTTTAGAAAGCTGTTATTATCTATCTTGTCAAGCGGACAACCGCTAAGACAACTAAGAAATGCAGGAGTGGCGGAATTGGCAGACGCGCAGGCTTCAGGTGCCTGTGGTCGCAAGATCGTGTGGGTTCAAGTCCCATCTCCTGCATTATTTTTTCGCTTTGCGTATCAAGAATTGGTCCGGTGGACCAATTCGGATTGCCCTGATGGGAAGTGTGAAAACTTTCCGTCAGGGTATTTTTATTTTTCCAGAAAAGAAAATAATTCCGACAGGACATTTTATGCCCAATACACACTTCAAAAGTATTCCAGAAAAGAAATTTCCGTAATTCGACAAAAATAGTTGAAATGTTTCCCTGGTTGTGATAGAATCTGAAAGATTAAAGTATGAGATGCATATTTCATACAAACTCAAAACCGAACGAAAAAGAAAGGAAAACGGTGGAATGATGAAAGCTTTTCTAATCTTAGAAGACGGGCATGTCTTTACCGGAACCAGCATTGGTTCACAAAAAGAAGTGATCAGTGAAATCGTATTTAATACATCCATGACTGGATATCTCGAAGTGCTGACCGACCCATCCTATGCGGGACAGGCAGTATGTATGACGTATCCTCTTATTGGAAACTATGGAATTTGTTATGATGATCAGGAGTCCTTAAGACCTTGGCCGGATGGCTATATTGTAAGAGAATTATCCCGTCTCCCCAGCAACTTCCGTTGCCAGGACACCATTCAGAATTTCCTGAAAAAGTTCGATATTCCCGGAATCGCCGGAATCGATACTCGTGCTCTTACCAAAATTCTTCGTGAAAAAGGTACCATGAACGGTATGATCACGACCAACGAAAATTATCACCTCGATGAAATTATTCCAAAATTAAAAGCGTATAATACCGGAAAAGTTGTAGAAAAGGTAACCTGCTCTGAAAAATCAGTTTTAAAAGGAGAAGGCTTTAAAGTTGCACTTCTGGATCTTGGCGCAAAGAACAACATCGCACGTTCCTTAAATGAGCGCGGATGCGAAGTGACCATTTATCCGGCGCTTACTACAGCAGAAGAGATCCTCGCCGCAAATCCGGACGGAATCATGCTGTCCAACGGCCCTGGAGATCCGAAAGAGTGCGTATCCATTATCAAAGAGATTAAAAAACTGTACGATTCCAATGTACCGATCTTTGCAATCTGTCTTGGACATCAGCTGATGGCACTGGCTACCGGCGCAGATACCCACAAGATGAAATACGGCCACCGCGGCGGAAACCACCCGGTCAAGGACCTTGCAACCGGAAGAGTTTACATTTCTTCCCAGAACCACGGCTATGTCGTAGATACCGATACCCTGGATCCGAATGTGGCAGTTCCGGCCTTTGTGAACGTCAACGACGGCACCAACGAGGGACTCAAATACGTCGGCAAAAACATCTTTACCGTACAGTTCCATCCGGAGGCATGCCCTGGCCCGCAGGATTCCGGATACCTGTTTGATCGATTCCTTGAGATGATGGGAGGTAACAAATAATGCCAAAGAATCCGAATATTAAAAAAGTTCTGGTTATCGGTTCCGGTCCGATCGTCATCGGACAGGCAGCAGAGTTCGACTACGCAGGAACACAGGCGTGCCGTTCCCTGAAAGAAGAGGGAATGGAAGTTGTTCTTCTGAACTCCAACCCGGCAACCATCATGACCGATAAAGACATCGCAGACCGCGTTTACATCGAGCCGCTGACCGTAGAAGTGGTAGAGCAGCTCATCCAGAAGGAAAAACCGGACAGCGTTCTTCCGACTCTGGGAGGCCAGGCAGGACTGAACCTTGCGATGGAACTCGAAGAAAAAGGCTTCTTAAAAGAAAACAACGTACGCCTGATCGGTACCACAGCACAGACCATCAAAAAAGCAGAGGACCGTCAGGAATTCAAAGATACCATGGAAAAAATCGGCGAGCCGGTAGCGGCATCCCTGGTTGTCCATGATGTACAGGCTGGTATCGATTTCACCAACAAGATCGGTTATCCGGTTGTACTGCGTCCGGCTTACACCCTCGGCGGAAGCGGCGGCGGTATCGCTTACAACGAAGAAGAGCTGATCGAGATCCTCTCGAACGGACTCCGTCTTTCCCGTGTCGGCGAAGTACTCGTTGAAAGATGTATCGCCGGATGGAAAGAGATCGAGTACGAGGTAATGCGGGACAGCGTAGGAAACTGCATCACCGTCTGCAACATGGAGAACATCGACCCGGTCGGCGTTCACACCGGAGACAGTATTGTCGTAGCACCGTCCCAGACCCTGGGAGATAAAGAGTATCAGATGCTGCGTACTTCCGCACTCAACATCATCACCGAGCTCGGCATCACCGGCGGATGCAACGTACAGTATGCGTTGAATCCGGACAGCTTCGAGTACTGTGTTATCGAGGTAAATCCGCGTGTCAGCCGTTCTTCCGCACTGGCTTCCAAAGCGACCGGTTATCCGATTGCAAAGGTTGCTGCAAAGATCGCACTTGGCTACACTCTGGATGAGATCCCGAACGCCATTACCGGAAAAACCTACGCAAGCTTCGAGCCGATGCTGGATTACTGTGTTGTAAAAATCCCGCGTCTGCCGTTCGATAAGTTTATCAGTGCAAAACGTACCCTGACCACACAGATGAAGGCAACCGGTGAGGTTATGAGTATCTGCAACAACTTCGAGGGCGCGCTGATGAAAGCCATCCGTTCCCTGGAACAGCACGTAGATTCCCTGATGTCCTATGACTTCAGCCACTTGTCCAAAGACGAGCTGATCGAAGAGCTTCACATCGTAGATGATATGAGAATCTGGAGAATCGCAGAGGCGATTCGTCAGGGCATCTCCTACGACGAGATCCACGAGATCACCAAAATCGATGTATGGTTCATCGATAAGCTGGCTATCCTCGTTGAGATGGAGCAGGCATTACAGGCCAAAGAGCTGGATGAGGATCTGCTGCGCGAAGCAAAACGCCTTGAGTTCCCGGATTACCTGGTGGCAAAACTGGCAGGAAAGACCGAAGAAGAAGTAAAAGCGTTAAGAAAACAGTATGATATCACCGCAGCTTACAAGATGGTAGATACCTGTGCCGCTGAGTTCGCAGCAACCACACCGTATTACTATTCCGTATACGGCGGCGAAAACGAAGCTGTCGAGACAAACGACAGAAAGAAAGTCCTCGTCCTTGGTTCCGGCCCGATCCGTATCGGACAGGGTATCGAGTTTGACTTCTGCTCCGTACATTGTACCTGGGCATTCAAGAAAGAGGGCTATGAGACCATCATCATCAACAACAACCCGGAGACCGTCAGCACCGACTTCGATATCGCAGATAAACTGTATTTCGAGCCGCTGACACCGGAAGATGTAGAAAATATCGTCAACATCGAGCATCCGGACGGAGCCGTTGTACAGTTCGGCGGCCAGACCGCGATCAAGCTGACCGAAGCACTCCTGAAAATGGGTGTGCCGATCCTTGGAACATCTGCAGAGAACGTAGATGCCGCAGAGGACCGTGAGCTGTTCGATGAGATCCTGGAGCAGTGTGAAATCCCGCGTCCGAAGGGACACACCGTATTCACCGCAGAAGAGGCGAAAAAAGCAGCCAACGAGCTCGGCTATCCGGTACTCGTCCGCCCGTCCTACGTCCTTGGAGGACAGGGTATGCAGATCGCCATCAGCGATGAGGACGTCGATGAATTTATCGGCATCATCAACCGGATCGCACAGGAGCATCCGATCCTGGTTGATAAATATCTGCAGGGCAAGGAGATCGAGGTTGATGCAGTCTGCGACGGCACCGATATTCTGATTCCTGGTATCATGGAGCACATCGAGCGCGCCGGCGTTCACTCCGGAGACAGTATCTCCGTTTATCCGGCACAGAGCATCAGCCAGCATGCAAAAGACACTATCGTAGAGTATACGAAACGTCTGGCAAGATCCCTGCATGTCATCGGTATGATCAACATCCAGTTCATCGTATGCGGTGAGGATGTTTACGTCATCGAGGTCAACCCGCGTTCTTCTCGTACCGTGCCATACATCAGCAAGGTAACCGGAATCCCGATCGTGCCGCTGGCAACGAAAGTCATCCTCGGCCACACGATCCGCGAGCTTGGCTACGAGCCGGGACTGCAGAGAGAGGCAGATTACATTGCCATCAAGATGCCGGTATTCTCCTTCGAGAAGATCCGCGGCGCAGATATCGCCCTTGGACCGGAGATGAAATCCACCGGTGAGTGCCTTGGTATTGCAAAGACCTTCAACGAGGCTCTTTACAAAGCATTCCTCGGCGCCGGAATCAACCTGCCGAAATATAAAAACATGATCATCACCGTAAAGGATGAGGATAAAGAGGATATCGTTCCGATCGCACAGAGATTCCAGGCTCTCGGCTACAAGATCTATGCGACGAGAAATACCGCGAAAGCCCTGAACGAGAACGGCGTCAATGCGATCCGCACCAACAAGATCGAGCAGCCGTCCCCGAACCTGATGGACCTGATCCTCGGCCACAAGATCGATCTCGTCATCGATACTCCGTCCCAGGGTGTTGAGCACTCCAAAGACGGATTCGTCATCCGCCGGAACGCGATCGAGACAGGTGTCAACGTACTGACCTCTCTGGATACCGCAACCGCACTCGTAACCAGTCTGGAAAATACAGATGTGAAGAAGCTGACCCTGATCGATATCGCAACGATCGACAAGAGATAAGCATGATAGAAGCATAAAGCAAAGAAAAGCTCTCTGCTGCAGAAACAAAGCGGCAGAGAGCTTTTTTGGCCGAATGTGGGTTTGAATGGATTTTACAAAAAAAGAAAACGTGACGCGCTTGTGTTTTTAGCATAAGTATGATAGATTTTTAATAGAATGCCAGAAAAGGGCATCCAATTCAAAAAGAGAAAGGTACATATCGTATGAACATCATTGAGTGGTTAAAGGTTATCCTGCTGGGTATCGTAGAGGGCATTACCGAGTGGCTTCCAATCAGCAGCACCGGCCACATGATTCTGGTAGATGAGTTTATTAAGCTGAATGTGACAGCTGATTTCAAGAATGTTTTTGAAGTTGTCATCCAGCTCGGTGCAATCCTTGCGGTTGTCGTCATCTATTTCTGGGATCTCTGGCCGTTTCATGGTAAAAGTAAAGCCAGAAGCCGGAGCTATTTTGCCAATCCAAGCGACAACAAGGTCTTTGCAGGTATTCAGAACTTTGTAGACAATTACTGTTATCTGGACAAAATTATCATGTGGTTCAAGATCGTCGTATCGTGTCTGCCGGCAGCCGTGATCGGACTGGCATTCAACGACTGGATCGAGGCCCATCTGATGAATTACGTGATCGTAGCACTGATGCTGATCATCTATGGTGTCCTCTTCATCATCATTGAGAATTACAACAAGACGAGAACACTGTCTGCAACAAAAATCAAAGAGATTACCTGGAAAAATGCGCTGTATATCGGTGTTTTCCAGCTCCTTTCCATCGTACCGGGAACTTCCCGTTCGGGAGCAACCATCATCGGCGGTATCCTGCTGGGATGCTCGAGAGAGCTGGCATCGGAGTACACGTTTTTCCTTGCCGTTCCGGTTATGTTCGGCGCGAGCCTTTTAAAACTGGTAAAACACGGCTTTGCCTTTACCGGTGTTGAGGTGGCGATCATGATCGTCGGCATGCTGGTGGCATTTGCGGTATCGATTTTTGCCATCAAATTCCTGATGCAGTACATCAAGAAGCACGATTTCAAAGCCTTCGGCTGGTACCGTATCGTACTCGGTGTGATTGTGCTGCTGTATTTCGTAATCAAAACCGTAATTTTGAAAGCATAAAATCGAACAATTCCGAAAATTTACCGGGAAAAATAGAAGAAGAAGTATCGTAAAATGAAAAAAATTGTGCGATACTTCTTTTTTTACGCGAAAATTACAAAAAACCCTGTAAAAAGTAACCAAAAGCTGATATAATAAAACATAACAGGGGCACAGACGATACAGTTCACCCGCGCCATTCGCAAAACTGCGCTTTCAGCGCTTTCCGCTGCTGCGCAGCTCCTTTTGCTCATTTCTCGGCGCTCCCTTCGTGTGTTCTTGCAAACAAATTTTCATGCAAGCATGAAATTTGCCCGCCAGAACACACGAGTGAACTGTAAATTAAAAAAAATACCGAAAATTTGCCATATTTTTATTGACTAAAGATATTCTTATGGTAAAATAAATGTGTGCGCCCGAGAATATCTTTCTTTTCGGTGCAATCAGTATAGGGTGAACGTATCATCCAGGGCAATCTGGAAATACTTTACTATAACCTATCAAAATTACAAGTAGGAGGAAAAGTAACAATGGCAAAATGGGTTTACATGTTCACTGAAGGTAATGCAGACATGCGTAACCTTCTCGGTGGAAAAGGCGCAAACCTGGCTGAGATGACAAACCTGGGACTTCCTGTACCACAGGGATTCACGGTAACAACCGAGGCTTGTACACAGTACTATGAGGATGGCAGACAGATCAACGACGAGATCATGGGTCAGATCATGGAAGCAATCGATAAAATGGAAGGAATCACAGGAAAGAAATTCGGAGACGCTAAGAATCCGCTGCTCGTTTCTGTACGTTCCGGAGCAAGAGCTTCCATGCCAGGTATGATGGATACCATCCTGAACCTTGGTCTGAACGAAGAGGTTGTTGAAACTCTGTCACAGGCTTCCGGCAACCCACGTTGGGCTTGGGACTGCTACAGAAGATTCATTCAGATGTTCTCTGACGTAGTTATGGAAGTTGGTAAAAAATACTTCGAAGAGCTGATCGACAAGATGAAAGAGGAGAAAGGCGTAAAACAGGACGTAGATCTTGACGCAGATGACCTCAAAAAACTGGCTGAGCAGTTCAAAGCTGAGTACAAAGCTAAAATCGGTGAGGATTTCCCGACCGATCCTAAGGTACAGCTGATGGAGGCTGTAAAAGCCGTATTCCGTTCCTGGGACAACCCGAGAGCAAACGTTTATCGTCGTGACAACGACATCCCGTATTCCTGGGGTACCGCTGTTAACGTACAGATGATGGCATTCGGAAACATGGGAGATGACTGTGGTACAGGTGTTGCCTTCACTCGTGACCCTGCTACAGGAGAGAACGGACTGTTCGGTGAGTTCCTTACCAACGCACAGGGCGAGGACGTAGTTGCCGGTGTTCGTACACCTATGCACATTTCCGAGATGGAAGAAAAATTCCCGGAAGCTTTCAAACAGTTCAAAGATGTTTGCAAAACTCTGGAGACACATTACAGAGATATGCAGGACATGGAGTTCACTGTTGAGCACGGTAAACTGTACATGCTGCAGACACGTAACGGTAAGAGAACAGCAAAAGCTGCTCTGAAAATCGCCTGCGACCTTGTAGATGAGGGAATGAGAACAGAGGAAGAGGCAGTTGCAATGATCGATCCTCGTAACCTTGACTCTCTGCTTCATCCGCAGTTCGATGCAAAAGCACTGAAAGAGGCTACTCCAATGGCAAAAGCACTGGGAGCATCTCCGGGAGCTGCTTGCGGTAAAATCGTCTTCACAGCTGATGACGCTGTTGCATGGGCTGAAAGAGGAGAAAAAGTTGTTCTGGTTCGTCTTGAGACATCCCCAGAAGATATCACAGGTATGAAATCTGCACAGGGTATCCTGACTGTTCGTGGTGGTATGACTTCCCACGCAGCCGTAGTTGCCCGTGGTATGGGAACCTGCTGTGTATCCGGTTGCGGTGATATCGTAATGGACGAGGCAAACAAGAAATTCACACTGGCTGGCAAAGAGTTCCACGAGGGAGACTGCATCTCTCTGGATGGTTCTACAGGATGCATCTATGACGGACTGATCCCGACCGTAGACGCTACCATCGCTGGCGAGTTCGGAAGAATCATGGGCTGGGCAGATAAATACAGAACCATGAAAGTTCGTACAAACGCTGATACTCCGGCAGACGCTAAAAAAGCTCGTGAGCTTGGCGCAGAAGGTATTGGTCTTTGCCGTACAGAGCATATGTTCTTCGAAGGCAACAGAATCGATGCATTCCGTGAGATGATCTGTGCTGAGACCGTAGAAGAGAGAGAAGCAGCACTTGCTAAGATCCTTCCGGAGCAGCAGGGAGACTTCGAGAAGCTGTATGAAGCTCTGGAAGGCAACCCGGTTACCATCCGTTTCCTGGATCCGCCGCTTCATGAGTTCGTTCCGACTGAGGAAGAGGACATCAAGAAACTGGCTGACGCACAGGGCAAATCTGTTGAGCAGATCAAAGCAATCATCGCTGGTCTGCATGAGTTCAACCCGATGATGGGTCATCGTGGATGCCGTCTTGCTGTAACTTATCCGGAAATCGCTAAGATGCAGACAAGCGCAGTAATCCGCGCAGCCATCAACGTGAAGAAAGCTCATCCGGATTGGAATGTAAAACCGGAAATCATGATCCCACTTGTTGGCGATATCAAAGAGCTGAAATACGTTAAGAAATTCGTAGTAGAGACCGCTGACGCTGAAATCGCAGCTGCAGGCAGCGACCTTGAATACGAAGTTGGTACCATGATCGAGATCCCGAGAGCAGCTCTGACTGCAGATGAGATCGCAAAAGAGGCAGACTTCTTCTGCTTCGGAACCAACGACCTTACTCAGATGACTTACGGATTCTCCCGTGATGATGCTGGTAAATTCCTGAATGCTTACTATGACGCTAAGATCTTCGAGAACGATCCATTCGCAAAACTCGATCAGGACGGCGTTGGCAAGCTGATGAAGATGGCTATCGATCTTGGAAGACCGGTTAACTCTTCTCTGCACGTAGGTATCTGCGGTGAGCACGGTGGAGATCCGAGCTCCGTAGAGTTCTGCAACAAACTGGGTCTGGACTATGTTTCCTGCTCACCGTTCCGTGTACCGATCGCCCGTCTGGCAGCAGCTCAGGCAGCTATCGCTCAGAAGAACGCTTAATTTAAGCGGAATTTGTCCGAATCAGGATATTCATGCAGTAGCATGATTTGTGTTCAAACGTAAGGAGACCCCGGCGGTCTGTAGAAATACAGGCGCCGGGGTCTTTTTTATCAATCGTTTAAAATCAAAGTGGGAGGGAAAACGGATGCAGAATGAAACAGCCAAAGAAAACCTGCTGCGGCAGATCCGGAAATACCGTCCGTACAATGAGCAGGAAGAGCGGGATCGGGCGATTCTGCTGAAATGGATGGAGAGCGGATGCGATATTTTGACGCGGGAAAATGAGACCGCACATCTGACTGTCTCCGCCTGGGTCGTAAGCCCGGATCGGAAGCAGGTGCTGATGGCGTATCACAATATTTACCATTCCTGGGCATGGCTCGGCGGCCACGCGGACGGAGATGCGGATCTTTGCAGCGTGGCGGTAAGAGAAGTGAAGGAGGAATCCGGGATTGAAGAGGTGAAGCTCTTATCGGATCAGCCATTCTCGCTCGAAATCCTGTCGGTGGACGGCCATGTGAAGCGCGGAAAGTACGTGACGACACATCTCCATCTGAATGTGACATATCTCATGGAAGCAGACCCGGTACAGGAAATCCGCTGCAAGCCGGATGAAAACAGCGCAGTCGGCTGGATTCCGGTGGAGCAGATCGCAGAAAAATCGACAGAGCCATGGTTTGTGGAGCGTGTGTATGGCAAGCTGTGTGAGAAAGTGAAAAGAGATTTCTGTGAAGTGTAATATGCAATCCGCGTATGAACTGCCATTTAGAATAAGCATTAGAAAAATGAGCTGTTAGATGTCTAAGATAGAGACAGAAAGAAAAATGGCAGGAGGGGTTTTATGTTTACAAATCAGGATTTGAAAAAGCTGATTATTCCGCTTTTCCTAGAGCAGCTTCTGGTGGCTCTGGTCGGAATTGCGGACGTGTTTGTTATCGGATTTGTCGGAGAGGCGGCGGTTTCCGGTGTGTCACTGGTCAATGCGTTTAATATGATCTTTATCAACCTGTTCACAGCGCTGGCATCCGGCGGTGCGGTGGTCATCAGCCAGTATATCGGAAAGAAGGACAAGGAGCAGGCGGGAGCGGCAGCTTCCCAGCTTCTGACGGCATCGGTATTGCTGTCGGTTGTTATTTCTGTAGTGGTACTGGTTGCCAACGAACAGCTGATGCGTTTGATGTTCGGCAAGGTTGAGGATGATGTCATGGCGGCATGCGTGACGTATCTGCGTATCTCGGCATATTCCTATCCGGCAATGGCGATTTACAATGCGGGAGCGGCTTTGTACCGCAGTTTTGGAAAAACCAGCACGACGATGTACCTTTCGATTGCATCGAATGTGATCAACGTAGTCGGAAACTGTATCGGCGTCTTTGCTTTGCATGCAGGTGTGCCTGGCGTTGCGGTTCCGTCGCTGATTGCGCGTATCTTTTCCGCAGCTGTTATCACGGTTCTCTGCTTCTCAAAGCGAAATCCGGTGCAGTATCTGAAAGAGTGGATTTTTAAAGTAGACTTGAGCTTCCAGAAAACGATCCTCAGTATCGCAGTTCCGAACGGTATCGAGAGCGGTATTTTCCAGCTCGTCAAAGTAGCACTTTCCAGTGTGGTAGCACTGTTTGGTACCTACCAGATTGCCGCAAACGGCATTGCCCAGAGTATATGGTCCATGGCGGCACTCACAAGCAGTGCACTTTCCCCAGTATTCATCACCGTCATCGGACAGTGCATGGGCGCGGGAGATACTGATCAAGCGGAGTATTATTTCCGCAAGCTGATAAAAATCACACTGATCATTGGAGTGGCATGGAATGCGCTTGTCTTTGCAGTCACACCGTTTGTCCTTTCCTTCTATGCGGTGTCCGAGGAGACGAAGCGGCTGACACTCTGGCTGGTACTGCTGCATAATATTTTCAACGGCATTGCACTCTGCTACGCCGGACCGCTTGGAAGCGGCCTTCGTGCGACAGGAGATGTAAAATTCACAATGGGAATTTCCCTCTTCACGACCATCGGCGTCCGCCTGATTTTCTCTGTGATTTTTGCAATCTGGATGAACATGGGCGTTATGGGAATCGCTCTTGCGATGTGCCTCGACTGGTCCGTGCGCGGCATCATCTTCTGGTGGAGATTCAAACAGGGCAAGTGGAAAACGTTTCAGGTTATCCGTGAGTGAAAAAACGATCCTCTTTTTCTGACGACAGAAAAGTTGTTGGTAAAAGGGGATTTTTGGGGTAAAAGGGATTATTTCGGTGCGTTGAAAATCATGCCGGGGTATGGTAAAATGGACTCCGAAAAACAGCAAAAGGAGGAAAATATAAGTAACTAAATATATTGTCAAATGTGATATAATGTGTTTAAACATACAAAAGGAGAATCATATTATGAACACATCAAATATCACAAACTACAAGCCGAAGGATTTTGCTGAATTGTTAGGGATATCTGTTAAAACGCTACAGCGTTGGGACAGAGAAGGGATTTTAAAAGCAAATCGAACTCCAACTGACAGGCGTTATTATACGTATGACCAATATCTTCAATTCAAAGGCATAAATATCGAAAATGATAAACGTCAGGCAGTTATTTATGCCAGAGTATCTACAAAAAATCAAAAAGACGATTTGCAAAACCAGGTCGCATTTTTGCGACAGTTTTGTAATGCCAGAGGAATCATTGTAGACCAATGTATCGAAGAGTATGGAAGTGGTCTTAATTACAACCGCAAAAAGTGGAATAAATTATTAGATGAAGTAATGGAACAGAAAGTAAAAACGATCATCATAAC
>NZ_QUGO01000006.1:0-99468 GCF_003479105.1 Blautia sp. AF19-13LB | reverse complement strand
GTAATGGAACAGAAAGTAAAAACGATCATCATAACCCACAAAGACAGATTTATCCGATTCGGTTATGATTGGTTTGAAAAATTCTGTATGAAATGCAACACAACGATCGTGGTGGTAAACAACGAAGAATTATCACCACAGGAAGAACTTGTACACGATATTGTTTCCATACTTCATGTGTTCTCCTGCAGGCTGTATGGACTTCGTAAGTATAAAAAACAAATAGAGAGGGACGAGGAAATTGCTAAAGAGCTTCAAGACGGAAATCCATCCGACAGAAGAGCAGAAAGTCAGGATTCATAAAACAATAGGAACTTGTAGATTTATTTACAATTTCTATCTGGCCCATAACAAGGAACTTTATCAAAATGGCGAAAAATTCATGAGCAGCAGTAAATTCAGAGTCTGGCTGAATCATGAATACCTTCCACAACATCCAGAATATTTATGGATTAAGGAAGCATACTCAAAAGCGGTGACCCAGGCAGTAAATCATGGACAGACTGCATTTAAAAAATTCTTTAATCATGAAAGTGCTTTTCCGAAGTTCAAAAAGAAAGGCAGATCAGATATGAAGATGTATTTCGTAAAGAATAATCCGAAAGATTGTCGCTGCGAGAGACACCGAGTTAACATTCCGTCACTTGGATGGGTTCGTATCAAAGAAAAAGGATACATTCCTACGACGAAAGAAGGATATATCATAAAAAGCGGCCATGTTTCCATGAAAGCAGGCAGATATTATGTTTCGGCTCTTATAGAAATTCCTGATAATAAAACTGCTGATCTTTCTAACGAAGGAATCGGCATCGACCTGGGGTTAAAGGATTTTGCCATTGTTTCAAATGGTAAGACCTATAAGAATATCAACAAATCAGCAAGATTAAAGAAGTTAGAAAAACGACTCGTTCGGGAACAGAGATGTCTCTCCCGAAAGTATGAAAATTTAAAGAAAGGAGAGTCCACTCAAAGAGCGAATATACAAAAACAAAAACTTAAGGTACAAAAACTTCATCATAAAATAGACAATATCCGTACGGATTACATCAATAAGACAATCGCAGAGATCGTAAAAACCAAACCATCTTATATAACGATTGAAGACTTAAACGTATCGGGAATGATGAAGAACAAACATCTTTCAAGAGCAGTTGCTTCGCAGAGGTTTTACGAATTCAGAATAAAGCTTAAGGCGAAAAGCAGGGAAAATGGAATTGAGCTTCGGGTTGCAGACAGATGGTATCCATCATCAAAAATCTGCCATTGTTGTGGAATGATCAAGAAAGATTTAAAACTTTCAAATAGAATATTTCGATGCCATTGTGGCTATGTCAAAGACAGGGATTTCAATGCGGCACTGAATCTGAGAGATGTAAAAACTTACAAGATTGCATAAGGACGCAAATGTAAGTATGTACCGAAGGCTATTTCGGGAATTAACGACTGTGGAGTGTACATGGACCTACGAGTAGATATGATTTCGGTCAATCAAAAGTATACACAAGGAAGCAGTAAGTAAGATTCGTGAGAACTTACATTATCTCGATGTGATAAGTATATTTAATCACATTTTGAGTGGCAGGACATGACAGAAGATGAATGATATGAAGCGTCTGCTCTCGTATGCAGGTCCCTACAAGCGGGATATGATTTTCGGAGCAGTGCTGGTATTGGTAGAAACGTGTTTTGAACTTTTTATTCCGATTCTGATTTCCAATCTGATTGACATCGGCGTTGCGAACGGCGATATCCCTTACATTTACCGCAAGGGAATCCAGATGGGAATCTGCGCGCTCTGTGCGCTTGTGACCGGAATTTTATACGCGCACTTTGCGGCGCGGGCGACGTACGGCTGGGGAGCTGAGATCCGGAAGGCGGAGTATGAGAAAATGCAGCAGTATGCATTTTCCAACCTCGACCACTTTGCGGTATCATCCCTGATCACCCGTATGACGACGGATGTTACCGTCATCCAGAATATGGTAAGCGCCGGCTTCCGCCCGATCACGCGCGGACCGTCGCTTCTGATTATGGGAATCGGCCTTTCATTCTATATGAATCCGCGGCTGGCATTTGTATTCCTTGTATGTACCCCGCTTCTTGGCTTTATTCTCTCCCTGATTGTGCGGAGAGTTGCCCCGATGTACACAAAACTGCAGTCCATGGTGGACCGCCTGAACAACGTTGTCCAGGAGGGGCTGACCGCGATCCGTGCCGTCAAAGCTTTCGTGCGGGATGAGTACGAGGAAGACAAATTCAACGAGGTCAACACCGACCTGACCGCAGCGAGCGAGCAGACGTTCCACTACGCCGTGCTGAATCTGCCGGCATTTCAGAGCGTCATGTATACCGCGATCGTGCTGATTCTGTGGTTCGGCGGAAATATGATTCTGAAAAAACAGCTTGCCGTTGGAAACCTGACCGGATTTTTAAGCTACGTCATGCAGGTCATGAACTCGATGATGATGATTGCAAACGTCTTCCTGCTTCTGACCCGTTCCATGGCGAGCGCACACCGGATTGTCGAGGTGCTCGATGAGAAAATCGTGCTCACCTCGCCGGAAAATGGTGTAACAGAAGTGACAGAGGGCAGCGTGGAGTTTGACAACGTATCGTTTAAATACAAAGAAGAAGCAAAAGAGTACGCACTCTCCGATGTTACGCTGAAGATCAAAGCTGGTCAGACGGTAGGAATCCTCGGAGGAACAGGTTCTTCGAAAACGACGCTGGTGCAGCTCATTCCGCGTCTGTATGATACCAGCCGCGGCACCGTCCGCGTCGGCGGAAAGGATGTGCGCGCGTACGATCTTGCCGCTCTCCGCGATGCAGTCAATATCATTCTGCAGAAAAACGTGCTGTTCTCCGGAACCGTGCGTGAAAACCTGAAATGGGGCAATGTGGATGCATCCGATGAGGAGATCTGGGAAGCATGCCGCGCGGCGTGTGCGGATGAATTTTTGAACCGCATGCCGGACGGCCTCGACACCGTGCTCGAGCAGGGCGCAAGCAACCTCTCCGGAGGCCAGAAGCAGCGTCTCTGCATCGCGCGTGCGCTGATCGGAAAGGCAAAAATCCTGATCTTCGATGATTCGACAAGTGCGGTCGACACGGCAACGGAGAAAAAGATCCGCGAGGCACTGGCGGCGCGGAAGAATGTCACAAAAATTATCATTGCGCAGAGAGTAACATCCGTCATGAATACGGATCAGATCATCATTCTTGATGACGGAAAAGTACACCGGATCGGCACGCACGCTGAACTGCTGGCGGATGACCCGATTTATCAGGAAATTTACGCCTCACAGATGAAGGGAGGAGACGAAAATGGCAGCGAGAGCTTATAGCGGAAAGAAACCAAAGAACCTGAAACACACGCTGCGCGTCTTCCTGTCTTATCTGGGACGGCACAAAAAAATGCTCGCAGTCGTAGCGGTACTGGTAACAATCAGCGCGGGAGCCAACCTCCTTGGAACGTATATGATCCGCCCGGTAGTCAACGGACTGGCGGACGGAGATGTGCACACACTGCTGCGCGGCGTGCTGATTACGGCACTCATTTTCGGGTGCGGCGCACTCGCAGCATACGGCTACACGCAGACCATGGTAAAAGCAGCACAGCAGGTTGTCTTTGATATCCGCCGCGATCTGTTCGAACACGTCCAGACACTGCCGCTGCAGTTCTTCGACAGCAGACGCCACGGCGATATCATGAGTCTTTTCACGAACGATATCGACACGATGGCAGATGCTCTGAACAACAGTTTTGCGATGGTTATCCAGAGCTTCATCCAGATTGTGGGAACACTGACCTTGCTGTATATCCTAAACTGGCGGCTCTCGCTGATTGTAACGGTGTGCTACGGTATCATGTTCTGGTATATCAAGTTCAGCGGAAAGCGCAGCAAGGGTTATTATACGAAGCAGCAGAACAGTCTCGGAGAACTGAACGGCTATATTGAGGAGCTGATCACCGGACAGAAAGTCGTCAAGGTGTTCCACCACGAAGAAGAGAGCTTTACGGAATTCTGCAAAAAGAATGAGGAGCTCCGGAAAGCGGGAACCGGCGCGCAGGGGTATGCGGCGACGATGGTTCCTGTCGTTGTCAGCATTTCGTATGTCAATTATGCGATTGTGGCAGTGCTCGGCGGCCTTCTCGCCCTGCACGGAAAAGCCGATATCGGAAGCCTGGCAAGCTACCTTGTCTTTGTCCGCCAGGCGGCGCTTCCGATCAACCAGTTCACCCAGCAGAGCAACTTCCTTCTCTCAGCGCTCGCCGGTGCGGAGCGTGTCTTCGACGTGATGAGCCTGGAGCCGGAAATCGATGAGGGAAAAGTGAAACTGGTCAACGTAAAAGAAGAGAACGGCGCACTTGCCGTCTGCGAAGAGACAACAGGCCGCTGGGCATGGAAGCGCCCGGACGGAACGATGACGGAATTAAAGGGCGATGTGCGTTTTGAAAACGTGGATTTCGGCTACACGGCAGACCGTCTGATCTTAAAGAACATCAGCCTGTATGCCAAACCAGGCCAGAAAATTGCTTTTGTCGGTTCCACAGGAGCCGGAAAAACGACGATCACGAACCTGATCAACCGTTTCTACGACGTCCAGGGCGGCGCGGTTGTCTACGACGGCATTGACGTAAAAGATATCGAAAAAGACGCTCTGCGCCACTCCCTCGGTATCGTTCTGCAGGATACCCATCTGTTCACGGGAACCGTAGCAGAAAATATCCGTTTTGGAAAACTCGATGCCACGCAGGAAGAAATTGAACGTGCGGCCAAAATTGCGAATGCGGATTCCTTCATCCGCCGTCTGCCGAACGGCTACGACACGATGCTGACCTCCGACGGAGCCAACCTCTCCCAGGGCCAGCGCCAGCTTCTCGCGATTGCCCGTGCCGCCGTTGCCGATCCGCCGGTGCTGATTCTTGACGAGGCAACATCCTCCGTTGACACCAGAACCGAGGCGCTGATCGAAAAAGGAATGGACCAGCTCATGGAGGGCAGAACCGTATTTGTCATCGCCCACCGCTTAAGCACCGTGCGAAACGCCAATGCGATCATGGTGCTGGAGCAGGGAAATATCGTAGAGCGCGGCGACCACGACGCACTTCTGACACAGAAAGGAAAATATTATCAGCTCTATCATGGAATGTTTGAGCTGAGTTAAAAAGAAAGGAGTAAAGAGTATGAGAAAATATAACCGTATTTTTCTGATCGTCCTGGATTCTCTCGGAATCGGGGCGATGGCGGATTCGGAGAAGTTTGGGGATGTCGGTGTCAATACCTTCGGCCACATCTGGGAGAGTCAGGGAGGCCTTGAAATCCCGAACCTGCGCCGTCTCGGCATGGGAAATCTCTGCGGTGTGACAGAGGATGAGGCAAAGGGTTACGCCAGAAGACTGAACGAGGCGAGCAACGGAAAAGACACCATGACCGGCCACTGGGAGATGATGGGAATTTACACGACAAAGCCGTTCGTTACGTTCACCGACCACGGATTTCCGAAAGAACTGATCGACGAGCTGGAAAAACGAACCGGCAGAAAGATCATCGGCAATAAGGCGGCGAGCGGAACGGAGATCCTCGATGAGCTGGCAGAGCGCGAGATCGAAAACGGAGAACTGATTGTCTATACCTCGGCGGATTCCGTACTGCAGATCTGCGGCAACGAGGAGACGATGGGACTGGAGACGCTGTATCATTACTGCGAGATTGCCCGTGAGCTGACCATGAAAGACGAGTGGAAAGTCGGCCGTGTCATTGCAAGACCGTACGTCGGAAAGAAAAAAGGAGAGTTCGTCCGCACCGCAAACCGTCACGACTACGCTGTCAAACCGACGGGAAAAACCGTGCTCAACGCGATGCAGGAGGCAGGATATGATGTCATCAGCATCGGAAAAATCAACGATATTTTCTGCGGCGAGGGCATCACGGAGAGTCTGAAATCCAAGAGCAGCGTCCACGGCATGGAGCAGACGATTGAGACGGCAGGAAAAGATTTTACAGGACTGTGCTTTGTCAACCTCGTCGATTGCGATGCACTCTGGGGCCACAGAAGAAACCCGGAAGGCTACGGAAAAGAGATTGAAAAATTCGATGTGAACCTTGGAAAGCTGCTGGAGCAGTTAAAAGACGACGATCTGCTCCTGATCACGGCAGACCACGGCAACGACCCGACTTATACCGGAACGGACCACACCAGAGAACAGGTACCGCTCCTTGCGTACTCACCGTCTATGAAGGAGAGCGGCCTTCAGGAGACGAAAGACACCTTCGCTGTGATCGGCGCATCCGTTGCAGAGAACTTCGGCGTAAAAATGCCGGAGGGAACGATCGGAACATCGATCCTGGAATCGTGGAAATAAGGAAGCGATGGTGTTTTCAGCTGAGGCGGTAAGAACCTTTCGAAAGTTTCACAAGCCGTCCTTCTTCGAGCAGCTTCTTTAAGACCCGCTGGAGCTGGCGGCGGCTGCAGTGGAGCTGCATGGCCATCTTTTCCACGCCGGAAAACGTCTGATCCGGACAGCGCTCTGAGAGATAAGAGAGGAAGGATTCCTCGAGCGTGGAAAAATTCGACTGGGAGCTGGAATAAAGCATCAGCTTTTCGGTGACAGAGTTTAAAAGATATCGTAAAAAGCGGTTGTCGTTCAGCAGAAGCTCTTTCGTGGAAGCGAGCGGCAGAACAATACAAAGCGCGGTGGTGCGTGCCTCGATCTGGTGCGTATCATCGCGTTTTCCGCAGAATTCCATATCGCCGATGCAGGTAAAGCCGTCGAGATAGCCGATCGGGTAGCTCGTGCCGTCGGCTCGGTTGGCGCTGATCTCGATGGAACCGTCCACGAGGAACGAGAGGTATTCCTCCGGATTCAGCGTGTCAAGCCGTTCGCCCTTTTCAAACTGATACAGAGAAAATGCGAGATCCGGGGTATCGAAAAGAGATGGGATCTCATGTTTCTGAAGATAAAAGTCCAGCAGAACCGGATCAAAAATTCGTTTCATAGGAAAATCCTTTCACAGAAAAAATTTTTTGGAAAACTTTTTCTTTATTGTGACATATGACACAAGAAAAAGCAAGAAAGTCTGCTAAGATAAACCAGAATGAAAAAGGTTACAGTTTGCTGGGTACCAGTGAACTGTAACCGAAAAAGAGGAAAGGGGAGTTTTCAAAATGGAAAACGAATTATTTGAGAAAACAAAAGTGTCCAAAGCATATATGACGCTCGCACTTCCGGTCGTGCTCGGCATGGTCGTGTCGCTGATCTATAATATGGTAGATACTTTTTTCATCGCGCGGACCGGAAACACGGCACTGATTGCCGGCGTATCGCTCGGCACACCGATTTTCACGCTGATGATTGCACTCGGTGACATCTTCGGCGTCGGCGGCAGTTCCGTCATTTCGCGCCTCTTCGGTAAAAAAGAGTACGAGGACGGAAGACGGATCAGCGTATTCTGCTTTTACGCAGCGATTGCTGTCGGCATTGCGGTCAGCATCATCCTGCTTGCCGCCAAACAGCCGATCCTTGGCCTGCTTGGCTGTGATGAGACGACGTGGCAGTATGCGGGGGACTATTACCAGTGGATTGCATTCGGCGCACCGTTTATCATCCTGCAGCTGACGCCGAACAATCTTCTTCGGACCGAGGGCTTCGCAAAAGCCTCGATGATCGGAACAATGCTGGGAGCCGTCGTCAACATCATTCTTGACCCGATCTTTATTTACACGCTCGGCATGGGAGCAGCCGGAGCAGCGATTGCAACGGTGATCGGCAACATCTGCGGTGATATTTTCTATGTTATCTTTATGATAAAGAAATGCCGCTATCTCTCCGTCGATTTCCGAAAACTGAAAATGACCGGAGCAGAGGTGCTCGCCGTTCTTGCCATCGGCATTCCGGCATCCGTCACAAACTTCATGCAGAGCATCGGCGTGACGCTGACGAACCGATTTTTGCAGCCGTATGGAACGGACAAAGTTGCAGCGATGGGAATTGCTTTGAAAATTATTATGATTTCTGTTCTTGTGATGGTCGGTTTCGCTTTTGGCGGACAGCCGCTGGTCGGATACAATTATGGAGCGAAAAATAAAAAACGCCTCAGTGAGACGATCCGCTTTGCCTTCCTCCTGGAAGTGCTGACCGGTGTCGGAATGGCGGTTGTGCTCGGTGTGGCGGCTCCGCTTTTCGTGGGACTGTTCTTAAAAGAGGCGGATGTCATTGCAGTGGCCCAGCAGATCCTCCGCGTCCAGCTCATTGGTATGCCGTTTGTTGGTATCGTACTCGCATCGACCTGTATTTTCCAGGCGATCGGAAACGGGGCAGGAGCAATGATTCTTTCAGCAGGACGTCAGGGCGTGATTTTTGCCATTGTAATTTTCTGCGCTTCAAAACTTGCCGGTTTTTCCGGTGTTATTGCCTCCCAGCCGGTTTCTGATTTTCTGACCGCATTGGTGGCTGTGATGATTCTGCTTCAGTGGAAAAAGAAAGAATTTGCAAAATAAGAAAGAACAGCAAAGCGGCTGCGGCACAGCGTTCCGGAACGGGAACCTGCCGCAGCCGCTTTTGGCGTGCGCAAAAAAACAGAATTCCTGCACAGGCGGCCGCCATGTCAAAAACACGTAAAAGTGATGAAAAAACGTCTCTTAATTCGGCAGTATTACGGGATTGCATTCTGAGAAAACAAGATATAAAATGGCATGAGATTCGACAAAAAGGGGAAGCAAAAACATACGACAATAGGGAGGACATCACATGGCAACAAAGAAAAGTGCAGTAAAAGATCTGACAAACGGCAGCCCGGTAAAACTGATTCTGGGGTTTGCACTGCCGCTGCTGCTCGGCATGCTGTTCCAGCAGTTTTACAGCATGGTCGATACGATTATTGTAGGAAAATTCTTAGGCGCGAAAGCGCTCGCGGCTGTTGGCAGTACAGGTTCGATCAACTTCATGATCGTGGGATTCTGTATGGGAGTCTGCAGCGGATTTGCAATTCCGGTTGCGCAGATGTTCGGGGCAGGAGACCGGAAAGCGCTGTGCCGGTATGTAGGAAATGGAGCCGTCCTGGCCGGTATTCTTTCCGTGGTGATGACCGTTCTTGTCTGCATCTGGTGCCGCGACATTCTGATTCTGATGAAAACCCCGTCCGATATTCTGGACGGTGCATACGCTTACATCTTTGTTATTTTCCTCGGAATTCCGCTTATGGTGCTCTATAACCAGACATCAGCAATCATGCGGAGCCTCGGCGACAGCCGCTCCCCACTGATTTTCCTCGGTATCTCTTCAATACTGAATATCGTGCTAGATCTTGCGCTGGTCCGCCCGATGGGAGTAGCGGGAACCGCGTGGGCGACGATTATCGCGCAGGGAGTCTCTGGATTCCTGTGTCTCTTTTATATGAAGAAAAAATTCACTATCCTTGCTTTTACGAGAGAGGACTGGAAGCTGCACAAGCATTATGTGCTTAATCTGTGCAATATGGGAATCCCGATGGGACTGCAGTATTCAATCACCGCGATCGGAAGTGTTATTTTGCAGACCGCTGTCAACGGCCTTGGTTCCACTGCGGTTGCATCTGTTACGGCTGCCGGTAAAATTTCCATGTTCTGCTGCTGCCCGTTCGACGCGCTCGGCTCCACTATGGCGACGTATGCCGGACAGAACGTCGGTGCGAAGAAGATGGATCGTGTCAACACCGGTATTTTGACAAGTTCCATTATTGGAAGCGTGTATTCCGTGGTCATTTTAGGAGTTATGTTTCTGTGGTCCCGCCAGATTTCGCTTCTCTTTGTAGATGCATCCGAGACGGTCATCCTCGACCAGGCGCGTCAGATGCTGCTGATCAACATGGTATTTTACATTCCGCTGACCCTTGTCAATGTCGTACGCTTTACCGTGCAGGGCATGGGCTTCAGCAAATTTGCAATCCTTGCCGGCGTCTGCGAGATGATCGGCCGTTCGGTGGTAGCCTTTTTCCTGGTTCCGTATTTTGGTTACACCGCAGTCTGCTTCGCAAGCCCGGTGGCATGGATTCTCGCCGATCTGTTTCTCGTTCCGGCGTACCTGTACTGCGCAAAAACGCTTCGTTCTCTTTTTGAGAAAAATGCGCAGATGATGTAAGCCGTGCCGCAAGATGGACAAGCTGTTTCAATTCTGGTATAATGGAGCCTGGATTTTAGGAAAGCTGAAAAAGAATCCCATAGAAGAGAGGAAGATATCCTATGAAACAGTCGGTATTAGAATATAAGAAACTTCTGGAGCAGGAAGGACTTCTGGTGGAATTTGCAGAGCCGGAAGGAAAAGAAGGAGAGGACAGACCCGTTACCCTCGTAACGTATTTTTCGGGCGGAGCGGATCA
The DNA here is from genome assembly GCF_003479105.1 of Blautia sp. AF19-13LB. Classification (NCBI taxonomy): domain Bacteria; kingdom Bacillati; phylum Bacillota; class Clostridia; order Lachnospirales; family Lachnospiraceae; genus Blautia; species Blautia sp. AF19-13LB. The sequence goes on along the minus strand of NZ_QUGO01000006.1, from coordinate 89,110 downwards.
GGGAACGCTGTTTCTCTGCAAAGGAGCTGCATTCAAAGAGGCATACTTAAAAGACGCCGTAAACCGCGGTGCTGTTGCCTATGTAAGTGAAAAAAAATACGAAGCGGGAAAAGAAATTCCGGCGCTCATCGTCAACGATGCCAGAAAAGCACAGTTTGTGCTGGGTGAGGCGTTTTACGATTATCCGGCAAAGTCGCTGCATGTCACGGCGCTGACCGGAACAAAAGGAAAGACAACGACAGCATACTACCTGCAGTCGATGCTCGATGCCTGCCTGAAAAAACAGGGCGGAAACGGATGTGCACTGTTAAGTTCGATTGAATATTACGACGGAAAGACGAGAGAAGCATCAACGCTCACCACGCCGGAATCCCTGGAGCTGTGCCGCCATATGCGCAATGCCGTAGATGCAGGCCTTTCCCATATGGTGATGGAAGTATCCTCCCAGGCGCTCAAATACGAGAGAGTCGGAAACACGCATTTTGATACCGCCATTTTCCTGAACATCTCCAAGGACCACATCAGCCCGACGGAGCACAAGGATTTTGATGATTATTTCCAGTCGAAATTAAAGATCTTCGACCGCTGCACCTGCGCCTGCGTGAACCTGGACAGCGACCATATCGGGGAAATCCTGAAAGCTGCGGCAAAATGTGAGCGCGTCGTTACGTTTGGATCGAAAGAAAATGCTGTAATCCGCGTGAGTGATATCAAGCCGGGCAGAGGAAAATTCTATTTCCATGTGGCAGGACCGGATTTCTCGGAAGATTTTACCCTGCCGGTGCACGGAGCCTTCAATGTGGAGAATGCCGTAGCTGCCATTGCGGCTGCCTGGTCGATGGGAATCCCGGTTTCGCTGATCAAGGAAAGCCTCCTTGGCGTCACCGTTCCGGGAAGGATGGAGACGTATGAGAGCAGCGCGGGCGAGGTCACGGCGATCGTGGATTTCGCGCACAATGGCCTGAGTTTTGAAAAAATGTTTGATACCGTAGCACTCGAATACCCGGGAAGCCGCGTAAGCGTTGTGTTCGGAACCCCGGGCGGAAAAGCATTCAACCGCAGAAAAGATATGGGTGAGATTTCCGGAAAACGGGCGGACCGGATTTTCCTCGTACCGGATGATCCGGGAAACGAAGATCCGCAGGCGATCTGTGAGGAGATCGGCGGATACATAGCAAAGGAAGGTGCATCCTTCCAGATCCGCATGGACCGCGGAGCAGCAATCCGGGAGGCGATTCTTGGCGCCGTACCGGGAGAGGTTGTTCTGATCCTTGGAAAAGGCGCGGACGTGACGATGCACGTCGGAAACGGAAATGTGCCGTACCGGTCAGATGCCGTCTATGCAAAAGAGGCGCTTGCCGAATATGGGAATGCATTTGCCGAAGCGGCAACGGCCCGTGAAACAGAAGAATAGAAGCAAAAACAGAAAAAACAGAGCAAAAAAGACACGGAACAGAAAAATCCGTGTCTTTTTTTGCGTCTGGCGGCAGCAGAAACGAAAATCAGACAGGAAATTTGGCGGATACATCCTACAAAATGTAGAAAAGAAGGACAGAAACTAACACATATGACGAAAAATTGTTAAAAATATAACGAACGAAAGTTAGATATGTGAAACTGAACACAGAAAGCAAAAACCCGGGAACCATGCGGGAAAAGACGAATTCTGCGGGATGAAGGACAAAACTGTAAGTTTTTGGAAAGAATTCTTGTGAAAAAGAACAAAAAATGGTATAATTGTATTGAGATATATCCAGAACACCCCTTCTGGAAGCGTACGGGCTCAGTGAGAAAAAAGATTTCACGAAAATGCTCGAAAAAAACACTTGTTAAATTCTTGTCATAGTGCTATGATAAGAAAAGTGAAAAATTTATCAATCACAAAAACCAACTAGGGGTATTTTAGAAAGGAGTATTTATGAGCAGCAAGATTACCATCATTGGAGCTGGAAGCGTTGGATCTACGATCGCCTATACACTGTCGAACGAAGACATCGCGTCTGAGATTGTTCTCATCGATATTAACAAGAAAAAAGTAGAGGGAGAGGTTATGGATATCGCGCAGGGTACCTGCTTCCGCGATCCGGTCTCCATCATCGCAGGTGAGTATGAGGATGCCAAGGACTCTGATATCGTAATTATTACTTCCGGTATTGCAAGAAAGCCTGGCCAGACCCGTATTGAGCTGACCCAGACCAACGTAAACATCTTAAAATCCATCACACCGGAAATCGTAAAAGCGGCTCCGAATGCCATCTACATCATTGTAAGCAACCCGGTTGATATCATGACCTACGTGTTTACAAAGATCTCCGGACTTCCGGAAAACCAGATCCTTGGTTCCGGTACCATGCTGGATTCCGCAAGACTTCGCTGCGGACTGTCTGAACACCTCAACATTGCCCAGAAAAACATCCACGCTTACGTATTCGGTGAGCACGGCGATACTTCCTTCATTCCGTGGAGCGGCGCTTACGTTTCCGGTGTCAGTCTGGACGAGTACTACGAGACCGTAGAAAAAATGGGCAGGAACGTAACCAAGATCGACAAAGATGCTATGCTGGAGTACGTAAGAACTTCCGGCGGACAGGTTATTGCAAACAAAGGAGCTACTTTCTATGCAGTATCTGTTGCAGTATGCAAACTGGTAGCAACCATTCTTTCTTCTTCCGATTCTGTAGCAACCGTATCTTCCATGATGCACGGTGAGTACGGCATCGAGGATGTATGCTTAAGCACACTGACCCTCGTTGGACCGAAAGGCGTACAGGGCAAGATTCCGATGCGTATGACAAAAGAGGAAGTAGAAAAACTCAAAGCAAGTGCCGACGCATTAAAAGCAGTTATCGCACAGATCGAGCACTAAGAGCGGGCAATAAGCTCAAAACATAAAATTTATGGCAGTGGCAGAAAGTGCGAAAGAGCGGTATCTCCCACTGCCTTAACGTGCGCCTGAAGAAATTTTCCGCCGGGTGTACATAAAAAGAGTACCGGAAACTTTTCCGGTGCCGGACAGAAGATACCGCAGGCAAAATGGAAACCAATAGGAGTAACAAGAAAGGAGCAATTCCATGACCTACAGTTATTTTCCGGGCTGTACGCTGAAGAACAAAGCAAAAGATCTGGATCACTATGCCAGAGAATGCGCAAAAGTTCTGGGATTTGAACTGGAAGAAATTGAAAACTGGCAGTGCTGCGGAGCTGTGTATCCACAGGCATCCGATGAAATCGCTACCAAACTTTCTTCGGTTCGCGCCTTAGCAGACGCCAAAGAAAAAGGACAGGATCTGATCACAGTCTGTTCCGCCTGTCATCACGTGATCAAACGCGTAAACGATGACATGGCGAATGTAGAAGACATTCAGACAAAAGTAAACAACTACATGGCTCTTTCCGAGCCATATCTTGGCGAAACGAAAGTACTTCATTATCTGGAAGTGCTGCGTGACGTCGTTGGATTTGACAAGATCAAAGAGAAAGTGGTAAACCCATTAAAAGGAAGAAAAATCGGCGCATATTACGGCTGTATGCTGCTTCGTCCGAGCACCACAATGCAGTTTGACGATCCGGAAAATCCGACAATCATTGAAGACTTTATCAAGGCCCTTGGCGCAACACCGGTCGTATATCCGATGAGAAATGAGTGCTGCGGCGGCTACATATCCCTCAAAGAAAAGAAAATGGCATCCAACATGGTAGACCAGATCATGGCATCCGCATCCTACAAAGGAGCAGAAGAACTGATCACTGCATGTCCGCTTTGCATGTACAACCTGCGCAATAACGGAACAAAAGAAGGTCTTCCGGTTACCTACTTTACCGAGCTTCTTGCAGAAGCACTCGGCATCAAAGAGGAGGTGCAGGCATGAAAATTGCAACATCCGATGAAATCCGTGCCATCGCCGGTGTGGATACCAGAAAATGTATGAAATGCGGTAAATGTTCCGCATCCTGTCCTGCTTATAACGAAATGGACATCCGTCCGCATCAGTTTGTATCTTACGTACAGAACGGCGATGTGGAAGCACTGATGAACTCCAAGTCCATCTGGAAATGCCTCTCCTGCTTCGCATGTGTAGAGCGCTGTCCAAGAGACGTAAAACCTGCCAAACTGATCGAGGCAGTTCGTCTTTCCGTGATCCGTCAGAGAGGAGAGAATTATCTTTCTCCGGATGAAATTCCGGCTCTTCTGGATGATGAGACTCCGCAGCAGCTTCTGATGAGTGCATTCCGTAAATATAGAAAGTAAAAAACAACCCATCCACAGAAAGGTGAGAGAAAAGTGCAAAGAATAGGAGTATTTGTCTGCCACTGCGGTACAAATATTGCGGCTACGGTTGATGTCAAAAAAGTTGTTGACGTCATCAGCAAAGAGCCGGGTGTTGTTCATGCAGAGGATTATCAGTATATGTGTTCCGAAACGGGTCAGCAGAAAGTGATCGATGCCATTCAGAACGAGCATCTGACCGGCGTTGTCATCTGTTCCTGCTCTCCGCGTATGCATGAAGGAACGTTCCGCAAAGCAGCAGAAAAAGCGGGCCTGAACCCGTATCAGCTGGAGATTGCAAACATTCGTGAGCAGTGTTCCTGGATTCATAAAGACATGGAAGAGGCTACCGAGAAGGCCGTAATTCTGGCCCGTGCAGCCGTTGCTAAAGTTATGCTGGATACCCCGCTTACCCCGGGCGAGAGCCGCGTTGTAAAACGTGCGCTGGTGATCGGAGGCGGTATCGCAGGTATTCAGACTGCACTGGATATCGCAGATGCAGGCTATGAAGTAGATATCGTAGAGAAGACCCCGAGTATCGGCGGAAGAATGTCACAGCTTGACAAGACATTCCCGACCCTCGACTGTTCTTCCTGTATCCTGACTCCTCGTATGGGAGAGGTAAACGCGCATGAGAAGATCAACATCTATACCTACAGTGAGGTAGAGAGCGTTGGCGGATTCGTCGGTGATTTCAAAGTAGACATCCGTAAGAAAGCAAGATACGTAGATATGGACAAATGTACCGGATGCGGACTCTGTCAGGAGAAATGTCCTTCCAAGAAGAACCTGAGCGAGTTCAACAGAGGCCTGTCCAACCGTACTGCAATCTACACACCGTTCGCACAGGCAGTTCCGAACGTACCGGTTATTGATACTGCAAACTGTATCCACTTCAAAACCGGAAAATGCGGTATCTGCTCCAAAGTCTGTGCAGCAGGTGCAGTAAACTACGACCAGAAAGATGAAGTAATCACCAGAGAGTACGGCGCAATCGTTGTGGCAACTGGTTTCGATACCATCAGTCTGGACAAGTTTGACGAATATTATTACAACCAGAGCAAAGACGTAATTACCTCCCTTGAGATGGAACGTCTGATGAATGCTGCCGGCCCGACAGGCGGTAAAGTAGTACGTCTTTCCAACGGCGAGCATCCGAAGGATATCGTATTTATCCAGTGTGTCGGTTCTCGTGACGTGACCTGCAGAGGAAAGAGCTACTGCTCCAAGATCTGCTGTATGTACACCGCAAAACAGGCTATGCTGGTGCGTGACCATTATCCGGATGTCAATGTACATGTCTTCTACATTGATGTTCGTACCCCGGGTAAAAACTTCGATGAGTTCTATCGCCGTGCGGTAGAAGAGTTTGATGTAGACTACATCAAAGGCCAGGTAGGAAAAGTATCCGAGGCTCCGAACGGACGTCTTCTGGTACAGGGTTCCGACCTGCTTGACAACCGTCAGATCAAAATGGAAGCAGACCTTGTTGTCCTTGCAACTGCTATCGAGCCGAGCAAAGATGCAAGAAAACTGGCTACCATGCTGACCGCAAGTATGGATACCAACGATTTCTTTACTGAGGCACACGCAAAGCTGCGTCCGGTAGAGTCCCCGACCGCAGGTGTCTTCCTCTCCGGCGTATGCCAGGGACCGAAAGATATCCCGGAGACCGTTGCACAGGCAGGAGCTGCTGCTGTCAAAGTAGTCGGACTGCTGGCAAAAGACAAACTGACCACCAACCCGTGTACAGCAGAATCCAATCCGCTGTTCTGTAATGGATGTGCATCCTGTGAAAAAGTCTGCCCATACGGCGCAATTTCCTACGAAGACCGTCAGGTCAACGACCATGGAATCCGTGAAACCAGACATGTGGCAGTCGTTAACGGCGCACTTTGCCATGGATGCGGTGCATGTACCGTTGCATGTCCGTCCGGCGCTATGGACCTGAAAGGATTCTCCAATAGACAAATTCTCGCGGAGGTAGATGCAATATGCCGATAGATAACAACGAAAACAAAGAATTTAAGCCAGTCATCGTGGCATTCTGCTGCAACTGGTGCTCCTACGCAGGAGCAGACCTGGCAGGTTCCAGCCGTCTTTCCTATCCGGCAGACGTAAAGATCATCCGTGTTCCATGTTCCTGCCGTGTCAATCCGCTCTTCATCTTAAGAGCATTCCAGAAGGGCGCTGACGGAGTCATCCTCTGCGGATGCCATCCGGGAGACTGCCATTACAGCACAGGTAACTATTATGCAAGAAGACGTATGACCCTGCTGTTCTCCATGCTGGATTACATGGGCGTTGAGAACGGACGTACCCGTGTGGAATGGGTATCCGCCGCAGAAGGTGTGAAATTCTCCCAGACCATGAACGAGTTCATCGAGCAGGTTACAAGCCTTGGTAAGAATGTCAGATTGGAGGATTTACGATGCAAGAAAAATTAGTATCCCGCGCAAAAGAGCTTCTGTCTGACGGTACCGTAGTCCGTGTTCTTGGCTGGAGAAAAGGTGACACTGATTTCAGTGCAGAGCCTGCATTCTTCGAGACTGCCGAGAGCCTTTCCGAGTTTACCTACGACGGATTCTGCGGCGCAAATCTTAGCAAATACATGATTAAAGCATCGAAAGAAGAAGGAAAAACACTCGTTTTCTTAAAACCGTGTGATACTTACAGCTTTAATCAGTTAATCAAAGAGCATCGTGTGGATCGCGAGAAAACCTATATCGTCGGCATCGGCTGCGATGGAAAACTCGATATCGAAAAGATCCGTGAAGCAGGATGCAAGGGTATTACCGCTGTAACAGAAGACGGCGATACCATCAAAGTGGCAACTGTTTACGGCGACAAAGAGCTCGCAAGAGAGGATGTTATCCTGGAAAGATGCAAAGCCTGCAAGGGCGGAAAACACGTTGCCTACGACGAGCTGGCAGAGAACTGCGACGAAGAGAAACCGGCAAAAGAAGGCCGTTTTGAACTGGTTGAGAAGCTCGAGGCAATGGCTCCGGAAGAGCGTTTCGCATTCTGGCAGAACGAACTGTCCCGCTGTATCCGCTGTAATGCATGCCGTAACGTATGTCCGGCCTGCAGCTGTATCAAATGTGTCTTCGATAATGACCGTTACGATACCGCACAGAAAGCAAATACGACTACATTTGAAGAGCAGATGTTCCACATTATCCGTGCATTCCACGTTGCCGGACGCTGCACCGACTGTGGCGAGTGTTCCCGTGTATGTCCGCAGCACATTCCGCTGCACCTGCTGAACCGTAAATTCATCAAAGATATCGACGAGTTCTACGGAGAGTATCAGGCAGGCGCCGATACCGACAGCCGTGCACCGCTCACCAACTTCACACAGGAAGATGTAGAGCCAAGTATCGTTAAGGAAAGGGGTTAAGGGATGTATCAGATTAGCAGAGAAAAAATGCCGGAGCTCCTTGCCGCTGTTGCAAAGGAGATGGATCTTTTCCTTCCGGTACAAAACAATGGAATTACCAATTTCGGTTTCTGGACCGAGGACGCAGACGTGGATCTCGATACCTTAAAAACCGTAAAATCCCCGAAAGATGCCTTTTTCCCGCAGAGTGAAATTCTTTACTCCTGCTATCAGAAGGCAAATAAAACCAGCATTGAACCGGCTGCATTAAAAGACGCACCGTTTGCTATCTTCGGCGTTCGTCCGTGCGATGTCAGAGCGTTCGATGTTCTGGACCGCGTTTTCTTAAGCGAGCCTGCAGACGTTTACTATGCAGCAAGAAGAGAGCACGGCATCGTTGTTTCCCTGGCTTGTCATGAGCCGGAAGACAGCTGCTTCTGTAAAACCTTCGGCATCGATGCTGCAGAACCGGCAGCAGATGTTGCTATGTGGCAGGTAGCTGACGGTTATGCATGGGAAGCAAAAACCGAAAAAGGCCAGAAACTGACCGAGCTTGTAAAAGCTTACCTGACCGAGCAGGATCTTACCAAAGAAGTAGAGGCTGAGAAAGAAGCAATCCGTACTCTGATCGACAAGATGCCAAACAGCAACCTTTCCCTCGAGGGATGGGGCGTTGGCAAGACAAAAGAACGTTTTGACGATCCGAAGTGGAAAGAACTTTCCGATGCCTGCTTAGGCTGCGGAACCTGTACGTTCTCCTGCCCGACCTGCCAGTGCTACGATATCAAAGACTTTAACACCGGAAACGGTGTACAGCGTTACCGCTGCTGGGATTCCTGCATGTACTCTGATTTCACCATGATGGCAGCAGGAAACAACCGTACCACACAGCTGCAGCGTTTCCGTCAGCGTTTCATGCACAAACTGGTATACTTCCCGGACAACAACGACGGAATGTATTCCTGCGTCGGATGTGGACGCTGCGTAGAGAAATGCCCGCAGTCGCTGAACATTGTCAAAGTAATCAAACGCATGGGAGGTACCAAGTAAATGTGCAATTGTAGTTGTGGAAGCGAAGAAAAGAAAAACGCTTTGCTGCCGCAGGTCGGTATCATCACAGATATCCGCCGCGAAACACCGGACGTAAAAACATTCCGTATCGTTCGTCCGGACGGCACCAAGCTGTTTGAACATATGCCTGGCCAGTGCGCAATGCTCTGTGTACCGGGTGTCGGAGAGGCACTGTTTTCCATTACCTCTTCCCCGACAAACAAAGAGTACCAGGAGTTCTCCATCAAGGAGTGCGGTACTTTAACGAATTATCTTCACAACATGTCCGTAGGAGATGAAATCCTGGTTCGTGGACCGTATGGAAATCATTTCCCGGTAGAAACCGTATTAAAAGGACAGGATCTGCTGTTCATCGCCGGAGGTATCGGACTTGCTCCACTGCGTTCTGTTATTAATTACGTACTGGACAATCGTGATAACTACGGTACCGTAGATATCGTTTACGGTTCCCGTTCCAAAGACGATCTGGTACAGTTAAAAGAGATCCAGGAAGTATGGGCGAAAGCAAAAGATGTCAACGTGCATCTGACGATTGACCGTGAACAGGAAGGCTGGGACGGCCATGTAGGATTCGTTCCGAACTATGTAAAAGAACTGAATATGTCTGTTGACAAAACAGCTCTGATCTGCGGACCGCCGATCATGATCAAATTTGTTCTTCAGGGACTTCAGGAGCTGGGCTATGAGAAAACACAGGTTTACACCACTTTGGAGCTTCGTATGAAATGCGGTATCGGAAAATGCGGCCGCTGCAACATCGGAGACAAATACGTCTGCAAGGACGGCCCGGTTTTCCGCTGCGACGAGATTGACGAATTACCGAACGAATATTAAACGGAGGTTGAAGAAAATGCAGGAAATGGTAAATATTTACGTTTACGGCAAAAAGTATTCCGTACCTGGCGATCTGACCATCATGACCGCTATGGAGTACGCCGGATATCAGTTAAAACGCGGATGCGGATGCCGTCACGGATTCTGCGGTGCATGTGCGACCATCTACAGAATCAAAGGAAAAAATGAACTGAAAACCTGTCTGGCATGTCAGACACAGGTAGAAGACGGCATGTATATCGCAAGCCTTCCGTTCTATCCGATCGACAAGAGAACATACGATATCGAAGAGATCAGCGCAGAGCAGAGAGTCATGATGGATCTGTATCCGGAAATCTACAGCTGCGTTGGATGTAATGCATGTACCAAAGGATGTCCGCAGAGCCTGAACGTTATGCAGTATATTGCATACGCACAGAGAGGCGACTTCAAGAAATGTGCAGAAGAGTCCTTCGACTGCATCGGCTGCGGAATCTGTGCATCCCGCTGTCCGGCTGGTATCTCCCATCCGATGGTAGGAGAGCTGGCAAGACGTCTGAACGGAAAATACATTGCTCCGAAGTCTGAACATGTAAAGAACCGTGTAGCAGAGATCAAAGAAGGAAAATTCGATGATCTGATCGAGCAGGTTATGCAGAAACCGATCGAAGAAATGCAGGAACTTTACAACAACCGTGAGATCGAGAAATAAGGAGGGAATTTCGAATGTATACACTGGCCAATATGCAGGACTCTATTAAAAAGGTAGAAGCTACCAGAGCCCAGAGAATGGCAACAGAGCCAAGAAGAATGACAGCGGATGAGAAAGATGCCCTTCTTGCAGCATATCATCCGGACTATAAAGAGGAAGGCTTCATCACCCTGAAAGTCGGCCCGAACAAAGGTGAGAAAGTTCCGACAGAGCTCGGCTATCTGCTGGAGTCCAACAGCCGTATCCTCGGTGTTGACATCGACCTTGACAAAGTAGATTATGACGTAGATGTACTGGTTATCGGTGCCGGTGGAGCAGGTTCTTCTGCAGCTATCGAGGCTCACGAGGCTGGCGCAAACGTTATGATTACCACCAAACTGAGAATTGGTGATGCAAACACCATGATGGCAGAAGGTGGAATCCAGGCAGCGGACAAAGAAAACGATTCCCCGGCACAGCATTATCTGGATGCGTTCGGCGGCGGACACTTTGCTGCAAGACCGGAACTGCTCCGCAAGCTCGTAATGGAAGCTCCGGATGCAATCTCCTGGCTGGAAAACCTGGGCGTTATGTTTGATAAAGATGAGAATGGCCGTATGGTAACTACGCACGGCGGCGGAACTTCCAGAAAACGTATGCATGCATGCCGTGACTACTCTGGAGCAGAGATCATGAGAACACTGCGTGATGAAGTCATCAACCGCGGTATTCCGGTGATCGAGTTCTCTTCCGCAGTAGAGCTGATCAAAGACGATAAGGGACAGGTTGCAGGTGCTGTTCTCCAGAACATGGAGACTGGCGAGTACCAGGTAGCAAAGGCAAAAACCGTTATCATCGCAACCGGTGGTGCGGGACGTCTTCACTACAACAACTTCCCGACATCCAACCATTACGGTGCAACCGCTGACGGTCTGATCCTTGGATACCGTGCAGGCGCTCCGCTTCTGTATCAGGATACCATTCAGTACCATCCGACCGGAGCTGCTTACCCGGCTCAGATCTTCGGTGCTCTGGTAACCGAGAAAGTACGTTCTCTGGGCGCAATGCTCGTAAACGTAGACGGCGAAGCATTCATGCATCCGCTGGAAACCCGTGATGTATCTGCAGCAAGCATCATCCGCGAGTGCTCCGACGACCGCAACGAGGGCGTTGAGACTCCACAGGGCAAGGCTGTATGGCTGGATACTCCAATGATCGAGCTGATCCACGGAGAAGGCACCATTGAGAAGAGAATCCCGGCTATGTTCCGTATGTTCATGCAGTATGGCATCGATATGAGAAAAGAGCCGATCCTGGTTTACCCGACGCTGCATTATCAGAACGGTGGACTGGAAATCAACGGCGAAGGCTTTACCAACACCGTAAGCAACCTGCTCGTAGCAGGTGAGGCAGTTGGAGGAATCCACGGAAGAAACCGTCTGATGGGTAACTCTCTGCTGGATGTTATCGTATTTGGCCGTGATGCAGGAAAAGCTGCAGCAGCAAAAGCAAAAGACGTAACACTTGGAAAGATGAATCTGGATCATGTGGAGAAATATGCTGAGACCTTAAAAGAGGCAGGCATTGACACCGGTATGGTATCTCCGCAGCTTCTGCCGGATTATGCAGGAAAGAGACACCTGTAAAATGCAGTAACCGCGAAAAAGCGTGGCCCGGGGCAGAAATACTGTCCCTGGACACGCTTTCCGTGCTGAAAATCCATTGGATGATCGGTATGATAAAATAGCAAGGAAAGAAAGGTGGAGAATCCCATGCGTGAAATTCAGGCTAGTACCATTACGGATGTGGTAGAGAAACTTTGTATCGAAGCAAACTACCATCTTCCGGAAGACGTAAAATGTGCCATCACAGGCTGCCGTGCCTGCGAGGATGGCGAGATTGCAAAAGGTGTTCTGGACAAAATCGTAGAAAATTATGAGATCGCAGACGCACAGAACGTGCCGATCTGCCAGGATACCGGAATGGCATGTGTTTTCCTGGAAATCGGACAGGATGTGCACATCGCAGGAGGAGATCTTGCAGAGGCAGTCAACGAAGGTGTCAGAAGAGGATATGACAAAGGATACTTAAGAAAATCCGTTGTCAAAGATCCGGTCAGAAGAGGAAACACCGGCGACAATACACCGGCTATGCTCTACACCGAGATCGTTCCTGGCGATCAGATCAAAGTAACCGTAGGCCCGAAAGGCTTCGGAAGCGAAAATATGAGTATGATCCGTATGTTCAAACCGTCCGCAGGTCTTCAGGGAATCAAGGATTTCATCCTGGAAGTTGTTGAGACAGCAGGCCCGAACCCATGCCCGCCTATGGTAGTCGGCGTTGGTATCGGCGGAACCTTCGATAAATGTGCACTGCTTGCGAAAAAAGCACTGATGCGCCCGATCGATTCCGAGAACCCGGATCCGTTCTACGCAGATCTGGAAAAAGAAATGCTGGAGAAAGTCAACAAACTCGGCATCGGACCGCAGGGCTTTGGCGGAAAAACCACAGCCATCGGCCTCAATATCGAGACAATGCCGACTCATATTGCGGGAATGCCGTGTGCAGTCAACATCAACTGCCATGTTACCCGTCATAAAACGGAGGTGATCTGATCATGGAAAAACATATTCAGCTGCCTTTAACAGAAGAACTGGCAAAAACACTGCATGCCGGAGATACCGTATATCTGACCGGAACTATCTATACTTCCCGTGACGCCGGACATAAGAGAATGTGTGAAGCGCTCGCAAGAGGAGAAAAAATCCCGTTTGATCCGACAGACGCTACGATTTACTACGTAGGACCGACCCCTGCAAAACCAGGCCAGGTCATCGGATCTGCAGGTCCTACCACCAGCGGCCGTATGGATGCGTATGCTCCGACCATGATGTCCGTAGGCGCAAGAGGAATGATCGGTAAAGGCGCACGTCTTCCGGAAGTTGTAGAAGCCATGAAGAAATATCATGGCGTATACTTCGGAGCCATCGGCGGAGCCGGCGCACTGCTTGCAAAATGCATCAAAAAAGCAGAGCTGATCGCATACGAAGATCTTGGCGCAGAAGCACTTCGCCGTCTGGAAGTAGAGGATATGCCGCTTTTCGTTATCATCGACTGTGAGGGAAATAACCTGTATGAGATGGGAAGAAAAGAGTATTTAGAAGCGCATAAAGAAGACTAAAGGTTATGCTTCGACGGGTATCTGTGAATGATGATAACGACGAAATAGCATAATACAAGAGAGACCATAGAGCTGTCTGAAAAAATCAGACAGCTCTCAAGCTGAAAAGGCATCAGGGCATTGACACTTGCAAGCGACTTTCGGCAGAAAAAGAAATGAAAGAGGAAGAAAAACATGACTGTAGAAATGATAAGCCACTTACTGGAAGCACTGATGATCCTGTGCTTTGGCCTGTCCTGGCCGCTGTCCATTTATAAATCCTGGACTTCAAGAACAGCAAAAGGAAAGAGCCTTTACTTTGAGGTGTTCATCTGGATCGGATATATTTTCGGTATTGCCAACAAATTCATCAGCTATATGAACAACCCGGACAAAGACTGGATCTTTTTCCTTGCGTGGGCTTTCTATTTCCTGAACATTGCAGAGATCACGGTAGATATGGTGCTGTACTTCCGCAATGTAAAACTGGATAAGAAAAGAGAAGCAGAGAAATAAGACAGCGGAATACAGTTAAACGAATCCCCGTCCGTGCGGCAGATTATGCTGCATGGGCGGGGATTCTTACGTTTGTCTTAAGTTGCCTTACGATTTCTAAGATGGATTGCATGGTGGGGAGATCGTTTGATATAATGGGAGTATCAGAAACGAAAGCCAAAAATCGGAAGGGAGGATTTTTATGAGACGGTATGCATGGGTAACAGCAGTGTGTCTGGCGGCACTGATGGCAGGCGGATGCGGAAATCAGGCAGGGCAGGAAACCAAACAAAATTCGGTGAGCGTATCGGAGAGTGCAGCATCCGGTGAACCAGAGGCAAAATCAGATGATGTGGGATCGGATGGAGATGCGGTGAAAGAGGCCGGGGATGGTTTGGAGAACGACGAAGAAGGAAAAAACGAAAAAGGAGCTTCCGCCGTAAAACTGGAAGAGGGAGAAATCTACCGGGATGATCTGGACGGGGATGCGTCAGAGGAAGAAGTTTCTTTTTCTTTTGAGGGTGATGGGAAAAATGGTCATGACTTCGAAAACTATAAGTATATTCTGACGCTCAACTATGGAGAGCATGTGAAGCAGTTCGAGATCCTGGGCGGATATGAAGCAACCTGGATAATACGAACAAAGAGTGGTGGCCACTATTTGTATCAGGAATCGTATCACGAAGACGGACTATATTCGGTAACCGTTTTCCGGGTATCATCGGATGAAGCTGTGGACCTTGGCTGTCTGGATGGAAGAATTGGAGATAACGGTATAGAAGATGTCAATGCGTTTTCCTGGGTGGAAAGAATCAATCTGCTGGGAACGTATGCCGGGGAACGGAACGTCGGGGTCGGAAGCGAGGGACTTCCGGAGGCGAAAGAAGATGCATGGACAATTTTCTGGGACAAAAAACCGCTCGTCCTGAAGCAGGAACTAGAAGTTATTGTTCAAAACGAAGACGGAAGTACAGAAAACAGAGTCCTTCCGGCAGGTACGGAACTGATTCCACAGGAAACCGATAAAGAAACGTATCTGGATGCAGAAACTTCGGATGGAACACGGTGCCGGATTGAAGTGGAGACAGAAGACGGATATACTTATATGATTCACGGGGTAGATGAGCATGCATATTTTGCAGATCTTCCGTATGCCGGATAAAGCCGCGAAAAGAAGGGATTGCAGGAACGGAAAAAGATAGGTATACTGTGTATAGAATCTGCTTGACTTAAAGTGCACTTCATAGTTTAGAATAAAGAAAGCTGGAGATTTGCAGTGTCAGAAAAGAGAAGGTTCTGGCAGAGCAGAGGTTTCAGCTTTCTTTTTATGTTGTACCGTAGTGGATACGAAAGAAAAGAGTTGAAAAACGAAAACGAGGTGAAATGTTTTGGAGGCAAGAGAGGTACTGGAAAAAGTAAAAAACAACGAAATCTCTATCGAAGAGGCAGAAAAATATTTCAAAAAAGAGCCGTTCGAGGAGATGGGATATGCGAAGCTTGACACGCATCGTGAAATCCGAAGCGGGTTTCCGGAGGTGATTTTCTGTGCGCGGAAGGCGGATGCGCATCTGCTGGAAATTTTTACGCGTCTCTATGCGCAGGACGGCGAGGTTTTCGGAACGAGAGCCAGTGAGCACCAGTATGAGCTGATCCGGGAAAAGTTTCCGGAAGTGGTTTATGATCCGCTGTCGCATATTTTAAAAATAGAGAAGAAAGACAAAAAGCGAATCGGAAAAATTGCTGTCTGTACGGCGGGAACCGCAGACATTTCCGTTGCTGAGGAAGCGGCGCAGACGGCAGAATACTTCGGAGCAAACGTCGAGCGAATTTATGATGTCGGCGTGAGTGGTATCCACCGTCTGCTGTCACGCCTCGATACGATTCAGAGTGCCAACTGCGTTGTTGCCGTTGCCGGTATGGAAGGAGCGCTGGCAAGCGTGCTCGGCGGCCTGGTGGATAAGCCGGTCATCGCAGTTCCGACCTCTGTGGGCTACGGGGCCAGCATGAACGGTCTTTCGGCGCTGCTTACGATGATTAATTCCTGTGCGAACGGAATTGCTGTCGTAAACATCGACAACGGTTATGGGGCCGGATATATTGCAACACAGATTAACAGAATGGGAGTGCATAAAGATGAGTAAAAGTTTATATCTGGAGTGCGGGAGCGGAATCAGCGGGGATATGACCGTTGCGGCTCTGCTCGATCTGGGAGCAGACCAGGAGGTACTGGAGAAGGCACTGGCAAGCCTTCAGCTGCCGGGATACAAAACTGCCGTTACGAGAGTGAAAAAATCGGGGCTGGATGCCTGCGACTTCAATGTCATTCTGGATGCGGAGCATGAGAACCACGATCATGATATGGCGTATCTGCATGGGGATATGGCAAAAGCGCATGCACATGGAGAGGAGCATGTACACCATCATGAGCATACGCACGATCATGAGCATGTACATGACCAGAAACATACACACAGCCATGACCAGGAACACGCAGGAGAGCATCAGCACCATCATGAGCACCGCGGCCTGCCGGAGATTCTTGCCATTATCCGCCGCGGTGATCTGACACCGGGAGCGAGAGCTCGGGCAGAGCGGATTTTCCAGATTCTTGCAGAAGCAGAAGCAAAAGCGCACGGTGTGCCGCTCGATCAGGTGCATTTTCACGAGGTAGGAGCGGTCGATTCCATCGTAGATATTGTTGCCGCCGCCGTCTGCCTGGACAACCTGGCGCCGGACGAGGTGATTGTGACGGGGCTCTGCGAGGGAAGCGGTTTTATCCGATGCCAGCATGGACTGATCCCGGTTCCGGTACCGGCCGTTTTAAATATCGTGCAGACGCACGGCCTGACGCTTATTCCAACCGGAATCAAGGGCGAGCTTGTTACACCGACCGGTGCAGCTATTGTTGCTGCTATCCGAACAAAAGAGAAACTTCCGTCCTCATTTAAATGCACGAAAACAGGTCTTGGAGCCGGAAAACGGACGTATGAGCGGCCGTCACTTTTACGGGCTATGATGCTGGAAACCGAGGAAAATGACGAAAAAGATACGATCTGGAAGCTGGAATGCAATATCGACGACTGCACCGGTGAGGCACTCGGTTACTGTATGGGAAAACTGCTGCAGGCAGGTGCAAGGGATGTTCATTATATTCCGGTCTATATGAAGAAAAACCGTCCAGCATATCAGCTGGATGTGATCTGCGAGGAAGAAAAGCGGGAAACACTGGAGAATATTATTTTCACGGAGACAACCACGATCGGAATCCGTCGCTGCCAGATGGAGCGTACCGTGATGAAACGCGAATTTGCAACGATCACGACCGAATACGGGGATGCCGCTGTCAAGATCTGCCGTCATGGAGAGATAGAAAAAGTTTACCCGGAGTACGAGAGTGCCGCACTCATTGCTGAAAAAAGCGGTATGCCGGTTGGTGAGGCCGGTGCGTGGATCGTACAGAAATATAAAGAAGGAAAGTAAAAAACATGAGATATTTGAAACCACATTTTTACGATCAGTTTACATGCACAGCAGGAGATTGTCCGGATACCTGCTGCGCCGGCTGGCAGATTGTGATCGACGAGGATTCTCTGGAGCGGTACGGAAAGGAGCAGGGCGAGTTTGGAAAACGTCTGCGCAATTCCATCGACTGGGAAGAGGAGTGTTTCTATCAGAAGAACCGCCGCTGTGCTTTTTTGAATGATGAGAATCTCTGTGACCTCTACAAGGCACTGGGCCCGGATGCGCTTTGCGATACGTGCCGTCTGTACCCGAGACATACGGAAGAATATGAGGGACTGCGGGAGCTTTCCCTGTCCCTTTCCTGCCCGGAGGCGGCGCGAATCATTCTGTCCTGCCAGGAGCCGGTGCGCTTCCTTGCGGAGGAGACCGACGAGGAGGATGATTTCGAAGAGTTCGATTTCATGATGTTCTCGCAGCTGGAAGATACCAGAGATGTTCTGTTCAAAATTCTGCAGAACCGTACGATGCCGCTGCAGGAGCGCATGAGGGCGGCGGAACAGCTTGCCGAACAGTATCAGATCTGCATGGAAGAACAGCGGGAATACGATATTGATGATCTGCTTCGGAAATATGAGAAGCATTTGGAAGAGGGAACCTTAAGCGAGTGCGCGGCGGAAAGTCTGGCCCAAAAAGGTGTGGACGCTGCGGGATTCCACGTATGGGAACGTCAGAGAAAAGAACTGGCTGTTCTCCGAAGCCTCGAGCGCCTGCGCCCGGAATGGGATGAGGTGCTTGACGGTACAGAAAAAGTGCTGTACCAGAACGGCGAATCTGCTTACCGGGCCATCTGTGAAGAATTCCACCGCACCTTTGGAGCGAAAAGCAGCCGTCGTGCCGAGTGGGAAAACATAGGCGAGCAGCTTCTGATGTTCTTCGTCTACACCTATTTCTGCGGTGCCGTCTACGATGATATGGTCTGTTCCAAAATGGAACTTGCCCTTTTCTCCGTTCGCTGGATCCAGGAAATCCTGCTTGCGCGGTGGCTGGAAAACGGAAAAACACTTTCCATGCATGACGTTGAGGAGCTTTCCTGGCGTTACGCACGCGAGGTTGAGCATTCCGACGATAACCTGAATGCGCTCGAGGACTGGCTGTTTGAGACTTACGCGCCGGAAGGATGTGTACTGGAAGAAGAACAGGAATAGAAGAGGAAGAAAAATCATGCAGGAAAAGCAAAAGAAATAGATGCTGCGTATTGCGCTTTATCTGGTTGGAATTATTGTGCTGGCACTTGGCATCACATTGAATACAAAGACGAACCTCGGCGTGTCGCCCATCATCTCCATTCCGTACGCTGTGGCACAGATTTTTGGCTATGAAACAGGAACGGCAGTCTTTGTGGCGTATCTGATCTTTATCGTATTGCGGATTGTGCTGCTGAAAGGAAAATTTCCACCGTTCCAGCTCTTACAGGTTGCGGCCAGCTACCTGACCAGCGCCTTTATTACCATCTTTGACCGGGTTCTCCCGGTACCTGAACAGATGGGAAGCCGGCTTCTTGTCCTTGCCCTTGCTATCGGAATGATCGGTGCAGGACGACCGGTGGGAATCGGAATCGGCACTGTTGTAGCCATGGTCTGCACGGGAAGAGTGATCGCGTTGTTTAACCATTTTGGAAAGAAGAAAATAGAAGAAATCACAATCGCATAGCACGCCAATACCCCTGTCGAAAAACCTTGAGTTTTCGGTGGGGGTTTGTTATAATGAAAGACAGCGAAAGAAAAATTTTTTGATTTGTCATAAGGCGTTTGTTTGCGTTATGAGAAGTGCGAAGGAGGAAGTGGCAAATGAACTTAGTTATTACGATGAGCCGCCGGTTTGGTACTGGGGCGAGTATTATTGCGAAAGAACTTTCCGAGAGACTGCATATCCCGGTATATGATAAGGACGATGTAGAGCACGGCATGCGTGAAAATGCCTTTGAATCTGAGGCGGATGCGATCCGCGAGCTGGCGAAACAGCCGTGTATTATCATTGGACGGTGTGCTTCGGAGTTTCTGAAAGATAAAAGCAACGTCATCAATATTTATGTCTGCGCGGACAAAGAGGACCGGATCAAACGTATCATGAAGCTGTTTTCCCTGACAAGAGAGGCGGCTGAGGTGATGCTGGAAGAGACAGACAAGCAGCGTGCCGAGTATTATTATAAAAATACCGGAAAGACATGGGGCGATGTCAATAACTACCATATGATCCTGAATACCTCGGATCTTGGCATCGAGAACTGTGCCGATATTCTGATGCGGTATTTTGAAATGAAAGATTATATCTAAGAGATATTTAAAAAGAAATACATAAAAAATCAGGTGCTTCCCGAAAAAGAGAAGCACCTGATTTTTTGTGCGGTTTAGTAAGCCTGATACGTATTGCCATAACTCCGGCTGGAGAAGTAATTCTGTTTCAGAACCAGGAACAGTTCGGCATCGGTTGCATATTTGTACGGATACAGATAGAAAATACCGACAAGATTGCAGGTGATTCCGGAAAGAATATACCATCCGATAAAGGAGAGATCAAGAATAAATGTATTCATCTTTTCACCGTTCATCATTTCACGGCTGATGCGGAATGCTTCTTCGGTCGAAAGTTCCGGGTAGTCGGCGAGAAGATAAGGAACCATGTGGTATTCATAAGCTTTCACAATTCCAGGAATCAGAAGAAGCAGCGACCAGAGGAATATATAAAGATTTTTTAAAAACAGAGTCCACACAGTTTTTCCATAGTAGCCGTTCTGGAATCCGAACAGTATGTTGCCAAGTCCCGCTTTTTCCATCGAGTTTTCAATGAAAAACCTCGAGCCTCCTACCTCAAATGGTGCAAGAACAAAAATACGGATCAGAATAAAGGCAAGACCAATGACAAGAAGTACAATGCCGCTGAAGACAGTAAAAACAAATTTAACCGGTCCAAGCGGGGTGAATCTTTCTGCAAAGGATTCCACATTGAAGTTATCGGAAGAAATCGTAAATCCAGATATACCGACCGAGTTAGTCTGATTGCTGTCATTGTTGGAATTTCCAGAATTAGAAGTACCGCTTCCGACCAGCAGAGTCAGAATCAGGGCGGCTACCACACAGATCCAGTAATTGCGTAAAAATGCGGCTTTTCCGCGGGTTTTCAGTTCCTCTCGAGTCCACATAAAAAAGACCTCCCTCTTAATGTAAGTGTAAACAGCAGATAATTCTGCTAAGTCACGATTATCTTACCATGGGGCAGGTGAAATATCAAGACAGCTTAAGGAAAGTTTAAGAAATTGGCAGAAAGATTAAAGTGGAAATGTGCATTCTTAAATAAAGATTTTACTTGTGAAGCGGGGATGAATGTGCTATAATCTCTCCGGTGCGTCAGAACGCAGCGGGGCCGGGTTTCTCCGGGGTGCGTTCTGAAAAAAAAGAAACCTGTACGTTGAATTGACAAAGAGAGCGAGGAATCTACGTGTATCTGACAAAGGGCGAGTTTCTGCAGAAATTTGGGATTCTGCCGCAGGAATTTGAAGAGGCAGATATTTCCTGGGAAGAACTGCTGGAAATTGCGGATGATTATGAACGGCGCCGGCCGACGCTGGAAAAGATCCGAAAAGAATTCGTAGCAGAATTTCTGCAGGACAAGGAAAAAGAGATCGGACTGCAGTCGTACCACAGCCGTCTGAAGGACACCGAACATCTGGTGGAAAAGCTGGTGCGCAAGCGCCTGGAAAATTATGCAAAATACCGGAAAATGGATGCGACAAACTATATGCGTTATGTGACAGACCTGATCGGAATCCGGGGACTTTTGCTGTATCGGGAGGACTGGGTAAACTTCCATAAATACATTATCCACTGGTTTAAAAACGATCCGGAAAAATACATCCGTGATTACGGCCGTGACTACGACCAGAACGCATCGGGCTATATGGCAGAGCCGCCGAAAGTCCATACAAGACTTGGCGATTACGCTGACATTTATGTGAACTGGATTCCGGAGGAGAACATTCTGGACCGGAAACATTACCGTGCGGTGCATTACATTGTCGTTTACCGCGGCGTCTACATTGAAATTCAGATTAAGACGCTGTTCGAGGAGGGCTGGGGAGAGATTGACCACAGCATTCTTTATCCGCGGCGCAAGGGAAACGCCATGCTGACAGAGTTTTCCGAGCTGCTGAACCGTCTGGCGGGCATGGGAGATGAGATGGGATCGTTCTACCGCCGTCTCCAGGTTGTGCCGGATGAGAAGTTCCAGAGCAAGGAAACGATCGTGCGCAAGCGTGAATTAAAACCGCAGGTCAAGGCAGCGGTGGAAAAACGCGATCTGAACGAAATTCATACGATGGATGATGCCGTCTGGAGCATACTGAAAGAATAAAACTGCTTTTCAGACATGGGAAAGGATAAAAAATGGATGGAAGAAACACGGGCCGCATGGGCTTCTCTCATGCAGCAGAGGACTCTGCGGAGAATATGATGGCGGCAGTCAAAGCCGGAAAAATCCGAAAACATCTGATGGGAAATAACTCGCCGATCCGCTACGGAACAATGGAAAAACGCGAGATGACCGAATATACAGACTTTGTCCGGACGAAACTCTGCTATGAAATCCTGAATCTGCCCGGGGAGGAAAAATGAATACAATAGAAAAAATATACACAAACTACGACGGACTTCTGGAAGAATTTTCCGAGGAAGTAATCCAGAGCCGTTACGCTGTTTTTTACGAAGAAATCGAGGAATTTGCCAAGAGTCTCGGCATCCGCGAGAAAATTCAGATCAGCGAGTCGCTGTTGAGCCATGCAGTGCTGGACTATTTCACAGATATTTCCCGCCTGAAACATTTTCATCAGGCAAAGCATATCAATTCATTGAAAGTGATCTCCTATGAGACCTACTGGCTGCTGCGGAGAAAACCGATCCAGATCCTGGTGGAGGATGAGACATCGGATGCGATGGCATTTCTGAACGAAAAGTTCGTCTTTTCCCGGATTGCCAAATATCTGATGGGCGACGGAAAACGGGTGATTTTAAGTCCGGAGACGAAAAAAGGCTTTCTGAATTATCTCGATTCGCTGTTTTATTACCTGAAATACCGCAATTACGATGCGGAAATGCTCGAGATGATGCTGATGGGCTTCAAAGCGGGTGTTCTCGTGGCGGATGATTTAAAGGAGCAGGAGTCCTGAAAAACGGGCGGAAGCGGAATACAACAAAATAAGATGAAGATCGAAAGAACCGGACGGGTCGTAAGGCTGCTGTCGGGTTCTTTTTTTGTGCGGTGCTGCATAAAGTGCAGAGAAAACATTGCGATGCATGGACAGAAAACCGTTTAACAATGGAGGGACGGGAACTGCTTTCCTTTGGAACTTTGTACAGGGAGGAATGGATATGGCCACGCTCGAAAAAATCAATGCATTTCTAAAAGCGGTGAATGCAGCCGCCTGGGGACCGCCGCTTCTTTTTCTGCTGCTTGGGACAGGCATTTTTCTGACCATCCAGCTTCGCGCGCTACCCATTCGACGGTTGTTCTTTGCACTTCGTACAGCATTCGGCCGTGAGGCGAGGTACAGCGGGGAGAAAACAGAAGCGGGAGTTTCGCCGTTCGCATCGCTGATGACGGAACTTGCGGCGGAGATCGGGACGGGCAATATCGTGGGGGTTGCCTCCGCAATGGCGCTTGGAGGACCGGGAGCACTGGGATGGATGATGCTGGCGGCGGTTGTGGGACTTGCTTTGAAATTTTCTGAGAGTTTTCTCTCGGTGCAGTACCGGATGCAAAGAAAAGACGGAACATACTGCGGCGGTCCGATGGTGACGCTGACCAGAGCATTTCCGGGGGAGCGGCTGGCGAAGATGCTGGCTGTGTTTTTTGCCGGAAGCACCGTGCTGGTATCTCTCGGAATGGGCAATATGACGCAGGCAAACTCGATTGCGCTGGCGATGCAGGATACGTTTGGCGTGGCAAGAGAAAAAAGCGCGTTGGTGCTGACGATTCTTCTTCTGCTCGTGGTGACAGGCGGACTGCGTTCCATTGCAAAAGCGGCGGAGGTGCTGGTACCGGGAATGGCACTCTTTTATCTGGGCGGGGCAGGAATGGTAATCGGTCTGCACGCCGGAGAGCTTCCGCGGACACTGCTTGCGATAGTACGGGACGCGTTTTCTTTCCGGGCGGTATCGGGAGGAGCGGTGGGTGCGGGAATTTCCCTGCTGCCGCCGGCCTTGCGGTATGGAATTTCCCGCGGTGTGTTTTCGAATGAAGCAGGGCTTGGAGCAGGAGGAATCAGTGCTGCGGCGGCACAGACCGACGATCCCGTGCGGCAGGGGTACATCAGCATGACAGGTGTGTTCGTTGATACCATGGTGATCTGTCTTGTGACCGGCCTTGCCGTTGGAGTGACCGGGGCGGCAGAGGGGATACTGGAGGCGGAAAAAGCGGATGGAGCGGCGATGGTAATTCAGGCCTTTGAAAGTGTGTTCGGACCGGCGGGAGGCTATGTTGTCGCGGTCGGGATTCTGCTGTTCGCATTTGCAACGATGGCCGGCTGGGCATACCAGGGGGAGCAGGCGTTTCTCTGGCTGGTGAAAAAGGATAGCTTCGGAATGGTTTACCGTGTTTTCTTCTGCTTTGCAGCGTTTGCCGGGTGCGTCTGCATGGCGGAAACGGTCTGGAATTTTGCGGAGCTTGCCAATGCCTGCATGGCGGTGCCGAATCTGCTCTGTGTGCTGCGGCTCTGGAAGGAAGTAAAAGAGGAGGCATTCCGGTTTGAAAGCAGGATAAAAAAAGCAGAACAAAAGAAAGATAGAAATACATGAGAAACCGTATTTCCGGTCCTCAGGCAGATTTCGATGCGAGCTGATCGAGAGAGCCGAAAGAATATCCCATTTCTTCCCATTTCGTCAGCAGCTCATCGAGAATCTCCGCGTTGGTGGATGAGGTATTATGAAGCAGGACGATGGCACCGGGATGAATGCGTCCGGTCAACTTTTTGAAAGCCTCCTCGTGGGTCGGCTGCTGATCCTGGTACCAGTCTACATAGGCAAGACTCCAGAAAAAAGTCTGATAGCCGAGATCTTTTGCCATCTGCAGGTTCTGCGTGCTGTATTTTCCCTGCGGAGGCCGGTAAAATTTCACCATTTCCTGGCTGGTGGTTTCCTGGTAAAGAGCGGAAACACGGTTCAGCTCTTCGGAGAAGGCTTCCTGCGTGGAAATTTTGGACATATCCGGGTGCGACCAGGTGTGGTTTCCGACGATATGGCCTTCTGCCGCCATGCGTTTGACAAGATCCGGCTGATCGGAGAGAAAATTGCCGACGACAAAGAACGCTGCGGGTGCCTGATGCTTCTGGAGTGCGTCAAGGATCGCCGGGGTGTTGCCGTTTTCATAGCCGCAGTCAAACGTCAGATAGATGATGTTTTCTTCCGGTGAAGCGGCAAACCAGGCGTTGTAGGCGGCAAGCTCTTCGGATGTAGCATTGCCGACGGGAGTCTTCCCTTTTTCCGGGAAGGAGAGCCCCCAGTTTTCGGCAGCAGAGGAGAGGACGGGCATCGAAACGGAAGAAACAGGTGTCTCCGGCGCAGCAGAGAGAAAAACTGGGGCTGCCTTTCGGAGCGCACGGCAGGTAAAGTGGGACAGAATAGAGCCAAAAAGAAAAGCGGAGCAGAAAAAAGCGGCGGCGATACCGGCTTTTTTCAGGATCCGGCGGGAAAGGGGTGAAAGAGAACGCATAAAATCCCCCTCCAGGACTTTTTGAGACAATATATGTATGGATGAAAGAAAACATGCGGCACACATCGGTTTGACTTTACCTGCAATCTATGTCACAATGGAGGTAGAGTGGATGGAAAGGGCAGAGAAAAACAAGATGACAAAATATGAGGTTTTAAAAAAGTACTTCGGTTACGATTCCTTCCGAGAGGGGCAGGAGATGCTGGTGGATGCGCTTCTGAACGGACAGGACGTGCTCGGCATCATGCCGACCGGAGCAGGAAAATCGCTGTGTTATCAGATTCCGGCGCTTCTGCTGCCAGGAATTACCCTGGTGGTATCACCGTTGATTTCTCTGATGAAGGATCAGGTATCGACCCTGAACCAGGCGGGGATTCACGCTGCGTTTCTGAACAGCTCCTTAAGTGCGGCGCAGTACCGGAAGGCACTCGGCTTTGCCATGGAGGGCCGGTACAAGATTATTTATGTCGCCCCGGAACGCCTTCTGACACCGGAATTTTTGTGCGCGGTGCAGTCGATGGAAATTTCGATGATTAGTGTTGATGAGGCACACTGTATTTCCCAGTGGGGTCAGGATTTCCGCCCAAGCTACCTGAAAATCACAGAGTTTGTCGAGCAGCTTCCCGCACGGCCGGTGATCGGTGCCTTTACGGCAACGGCAACAAAAGAGGTACGGGATGATATCGAAGCACTGCTGTCTTTGCGTGATCCGGTACGTCTGGTCACAGGCTTTGACCGGAAAAATCTGAAATTTACGGTACAGCAGCCGAAAGATAAATTCGCAGCCGTGGAATCATTCCTTGCAGAGCACGAGGCGGACTGCGGAATTATTTACTGTCTGACCAGAAAAAATGTGGAGGAGGTCTGTGAGAAACTCGAGCAGAAAGGATATTCTGTCACAAGATACCATGCGGGTCTTTCTGACCTGGAACGGAAGGAAAACCAGGAAGATTTTATTTATGACCGGAAGCAGATCATGGTAGCGACAAACGCTTTTGGTATGGGAATCGATAAATCGAATGTGCGGTACGTCATCCATTATAATATGCCGAAAAATATGGAAAGCTATTACCAGGAGGCCGGCCGTGCGGGACGGGATGGCCTTCCGGCGGAATGCATTCTGCTGTACGCGGGACAGGATGTGATCACAAACCAGTTTTTTATCGAAAACATGGCGCAGGAGAGTGAGGATCCCGAGACGACAGCGCTGATCCGTCAGCGGGAGGAGGAACGGCTGAAGAAAATGACGTTTTACTGTTTCACCCATGAGTGTCTCAGAGATTATATCCTGCGGTATTTCGGGGAATACGGTTCCAATTACTGTGGAAACTGTTCCAGCTGCCTCTCGGAATTTGAAACGGTGGATGCGACAGCGACGGCAAAGGCAATCCTTGGCTGTGTGCGGGAATGCCGTCAGCGGTACGGCACGACGGTGATTCTCGATACCCTGCACGGTGCGAATACCGCGAAAATCCGCCAGTACCGCATGGATGAAAACTCCCATTACGGGGAACTGGCAAAAGAGCCGGTCTACCGGCTGCGGCAGATCTTAAATGAACTGCAGGTTCGGGAATATCTCTATGTAACGGCCGACACATACAGCATTGTGCGCCTGTTGCCAAAAGCGGCGGAGCTGCTGGATGAGGACGGCACGATGCTGATGAAGATGGCAAAAGAAGAAAAACGGATTCCGAAAGCCGCAAAAGAGAAGACAAAGACAAAAACCTCGGCAGCGGCAAAGGAGCTTTCCAACGAGGAGGCCGTGGTATTCGAAAAACTGCGGGCACTTCGGATGGAGCTTGCAAAGGAGCATAAAGTGCCTCCGTATATTATCTTTTCGGATAAAACACTGATCCAGATGGCGGTAGAGAGACCGTCAAATAAAGAGGAAATGCTGGCTGTTTCCGGGGTCGGCGAGAGCAAGTTTGAAAAATACGGGGAGCAGTTTCTTGCATGTCTTGCAGAAAGATAAAACAAGTCGTGTAAAAAAAACGGGAAAACAACAGGAAAGGAAGAATACGCTTATGAAAAAAGAAAACGCAGTTATTTTTGGAGTGACCGGTGTTGTAGTTGCCGCCGTGCTGATTGGAGGCGGAATCTATATGAAAACGGAACGGGACCGAAATCTGAATGCAGATACAGAAAGTGCTGCAGAGGACAGCAATAGGGCAGAAGAAGTACAGAAAGCCGTATTTCTTGCAGAAGATTCCGGGTTATGGTACCTGGGAGATCTGGAACACGGAAACATCTATGTGACACATACACCGTCCGACACACTTTACGATGAAAATGGAAATGCCATTGATCCGTCCGAGATCAAAAAAGGAGATTTTCTTCAAGTGGAGGGCGACGGTATTATGCTGAACTCCTATCCGGGACAATATCCGGGTATCAGCCGTATTATAAGAATCAGCGGCGGTACGGAGGCGGATGCAGAAAAATTCGATGAGGAACTTTCCCAGATTCTGCCGGAAAAGGATCCATCGGAAATTCCGTTTCTGAATCTGTGCTACACACAGCCAAATGCCCAGGTGACAGCTATGGCAACACAGGGAGGTTATACCTGGTCTTATGTTGATGAGGACGGCAATGGTCAGAACGTCGTTGCGGACAGTGCGTTCATTCTGGAATGGACGGAACTGAGTGATCTGAATATAGAAAATGACGAAGGAAAAACCGATCTGGAGCTTGTCTTCTCGGAGGAGCCGGATTCTGTCACAGCAGAAAGATGGCCGGCCGAAGACCGGGGGCAGAACTTTGGCAATGGTTACCCGGAGGGAGAAAGCGTTTCTGTGGAGCATGCGGAGAGCTGGAGCATTCCGGGAGCCGAGGCCGGCTACATCTACGAAGTGGACGCGGTATTCGAAAATGGAACCGTGTCATACGGATTTGAAGTGAAAAAGTAAAAAAAGACTTTCTTTTTCCGTGATATTATGCTATTTTTACTGTGAAAACAGAAAAATGCAATGTGCCATACGGCATAAGCAGCTGACTTTTCAAAAATCAGAATCCGTTTGACCGGAGGATGCGAGGAGGAATTTGTATGAAGTTAATTGTTGCTGTATTACGGAAAGAGGACGAGGCAGACACCATTGCCGAGTTGAACAAAAAAGGCTTTTTTGTGACGGAGCTTGCCACGACCGGCGGTTTCCTGAAGGAGAAGAACACAACACTGCTGATCGGAACCGATGATCATAAGCTCGACGCTGTGCTTGCGATCTTAAAACAGGAAGCAGGGCTTCGGAAAACAGTTACCTATGCGGCCACCCCGATGGAAAGCGGAAACTTCTGCCCGGGCGGAAATTACTCTGTTCCGATTGATACCCAGACAGGAGGCTGTACTGTGTTTGTGCTGAACATGGAACAGCTGGAAAAATTCTAAGACTCTAAAGATTTTTAAATTCCGGCATATGATTCTGGTAGTGGAGCGGCAGATGCGTACGCTGACAGTCGGGATTGGAACGCTCTTTGATGGCAATTGCGGTGAAAAATCCTTTCCAGAGTTCTTCGTAAGGATCCAAAGTGGATTCCGTGAGGGAAAGGCGTTCTATTTCACCCGGAGAAAGACGGGTCAGATAAAAGGGCCGGTCAGCGGGATGCACGACGGCAAGCTGCCGGTTATCATCGAGAATCATCCAGTTTTCTGAGGGGAGCCGGTCAGAAAAATGGGGAGCGACCAGGGTCAGCACATTAGCTTTCGGGGAAATATGCGAGACCAGGATCGGAAAACCGGAGGAAATATTTGCAAAACGGATAAATTCCCGGAACGAATGCGCTTCATTTGTGACCTGACGGGAAACTTCAAAAGCGTGGAATACCGCCGGTTCCTGCAGCATATGCAGAGTATCCTTTCCATAGGAAAAGCCGTAGAGCAGAAAACGATAAATGATGTCGGGAGCGTCGCTTCTCTCGGACATTGCACAGAGATAGACGAGCCGCCAGGCTGCTGCGCCGATCTTCTTTTGAATGGATCGCGTGACGCTGGCGGCTTTTTCTGTGTCCGGCTCAACATGGCAGTAATCGCAGAACAGCTCCAGATTGCCGACTGGTTCCGTCATCAGCCGTACATTGCGGTAGCCGACACGGGAATTCCAGGCTTCATAGATGCAGGTCAGGATCGACGCAAGATCCGGGCTGCAGGTGTAAACAGTCATAATAAAATCCTTTCTGAAATCAATTGATACAGACAACAGCCTTCTGCAAAAAAGCGCAGATACAGCAAAAAGGCTTTTCCGTGAGAAGAACGCCCGGGATTATATATGCCCAGGTACGGCAGCATCAAACAGAGAAAGCTGCTGATACTGTTCCGGATGGGAAACCTCCCAGTTGGAGGCGGCTTCCTCTCCTGTGAGCTGCCGGGTCAGAAACTGCTGTTCCAGCCGCATGTGATACATCATTTTTCCCTCGCAGGTGATAAAATATTTGGCGCGTTTCAGCACCACACCGATCTTTTTCAGATGCTCAAAGGAAAGATGGGAGCTTCTGCGGCTCTTTACAATCCGCATGGCCGATTTCGGCCCGATGCCGGGAACGCGCAGAAGGTCGGCATACTCAGCCGTGTTGATTTCCACCGGAAACAGCTCCATATGGCGCAGTGCCCAGTCGCATTTCGGGTCGAGCTGTGCATGGAAGTTCGGGTGGGCTTCATCGAGCAGTTCATCCGCCTGAAAACCGTAGAAACGGAGCAGCCAGTCTGCCTGATAAAGGCGGTGTTCCCGAAGAAGCGGCGGCTTGGTTTCACGTGAGGGCAGGGCGGAATCCTCGTTGACCGGAATGTAGGCGGAGTAAAAGACGCGCTTCAGGTCATACTGCTGGTAGAGAAGCTGTGAGGTGGAGAGAAGCTGGTAATCGTTTTCCTTTGTCGCACCGATGATCATCTGCGTGCTCTGGCCGGCAGGAACGAAGGGAGCAGAGCGTTCCTTTTCCGGCAGCGACCGCGCGGAGGAAGAAGAGATCCAGCCCAGATCGGCAGCGGAGGCGGAAATCTGCTTTCGTGTATCGAAAATGGAGTGGGAGAGATAGCGGTTTCCCGAGGAACGCTCTAAAAAAGCACTTTTCCCTGCGGTCAGCCGGTAATCTACAATACCGGACTGGATCTGGCGCATGGGTTTTAAAATCGCTTTCTGTGTCTTCTGCGGGGCCAGTTTCTGCAGCCCTTCTCCGGTCGGGAGTTCCAGATTGACGCTCATGCGGTCGGCGAGATAGCCGGTCTTTTCGATCAGCTCGGCGGGTGCGCCCGGGATAGCTTTGACGTGGATGTAGCCGTTAAAGCGGTAACGATTACGTAAAAGATGCAGAGTGCGGTACATGAGCTCCATCGTATGGGCAGGATTTTTGCAGACGGCGGAACTTAAAAAGAGTCCCTCAATATAGTTTCGGCGATAAAATTCCGTGACGAGTGTACAGACCTCCTCCGGTGTAAACGTGGCGCGCTGCCGGTCATTCCCGGCGCGGTTGACGCAGTATTTACAGTCGTAGATACAGTCGTTGCTCTGCAGAATTTTCAACAGAGAGATACAGCGTCCGTCGGAAGAAAAGCTGTGGCAGATACCGCAGGAGACCGAATTGCCGAGATGTCCCTGTTTTCCGGCACGGTTCACACCGCTGGAAGTGCACGCAACGTCGTATTTGGCCGCGTCAGCGAGAAGATTCAGCTTCTCGGAGAGAGAAAGTGTTTGTGATGATAACTGCATGGCAGAAAAATTCCTTTCTATGTCCAAATGAATACGAATAAAAGTAAAACAATAAGATAACAGGTATTTTATAAAAAGAACAACTGTTCGATAAAAGAAGTGTAACACAAATCGAACGAATGTTCAAGAGGAAAAATGAAAATAGTACAAGAAAATACTGGAAGAAAAGAAACAGAATTCGATCCGGAAAAACGTGAACAGGAAACAGCAGGGAAAATTTCTGTTAGAAAAAAGTTATACAAAAACAGCCGCACAGATCGGAAAAACAAATCTGTGCGGCTGTAAGCCAAATTTTATGGAATTGAAACGGAAGCAGAGCCGTTTACGCCAAAAGCGCCCCAATTGCCCCGAATACGCCGGAACTTGCAAGCAGCATGATGACGCTTGCAAGGAGAACACCGCCCATGATGGCGAGAACGCTGGTCTTAAAGTCCATATCGAGGATACTTGCGGCCAGTGTGCCGGTCCATGCGCCGGTTCCCGGGAGCGGGATGCCGACGAAGAGCAGCAGGGCGAGCGGAAGTCCGCGGCCGGCTTTTGCTTTCAGTTTTTCCCCGCCTTTTTCGCCTTTTTCCAGACACCAGGTGAAGAACTTTCCGATATACTTTTTATCACATCCCCAGACAAGAACCTTTCGAGCGAACAGGAAAATAACCGGAACCGGAAGCATATTTCCGATGACGGCGATCAGATAGGCCGGAAGCGTCGGAATATGGAAAGCTACCGCGTACGGAATCGCACCACGCAGCTCGATGAGCGGAACCATGGAAATCAAAAATACAATCAGATATTTGGTAATCATATACACCTCTCGTTTTTTGCAAAATGTTATCGTTTCTTAGTGCAACGCTCTTATTGTAGCGTGATGCCCGCCATTTGTCCAGTATAAAAAGAAAGAAAGGAGCGGGAGTAAAAGAAATCTTAAGAATTTCTGCATTTTTGTATAATTTTATAACTTTCAAAATTTGAATTTTAGAAAACGGTATGTTAGAATGAAGTGTACTGTTTGCAAAAGAACAGCAGAGATGCCCCCAATGACAGGGGGCGTGGACTGAAATAACAAACGAGGAGGACCCACCTATGATTGCACTGATCGATTATGATGCCGGAAATATAAAAAGCGTGGAAAAAGCCTTTCAAAGCCTTGGAAAAGAGGTTGTACTGACCAGGGATCCAGACGTGTTAAAACGCGCAGATCACGTCGTTCTGCCGGGTGTCGGCAGCTTTGGAGATGCGATGGAAAATCTGAACCGCTATCATCTGGTGCCGGTTATTCATGAAATCGTAGAAAAAGGGACTCCGTTTCTTGGAATCTGTCTCGGGCTTCAGATCCTGTTTGAACGCAGCGAAGAGAGCCCGGGCGTTGCAGGCCTTGGTCTGTTAAAAGGAGAAATTCTCCGGATTCCGGACAAAGAGGGCTTAAAGATTCCGCACATGGGCTGGAATTCCATCCATCTGCAGAACGGTGGACGCTTATTCAAAGGCATCCCGCAGGAATCGTATGTTTACTTTGTCCACTCCTACTATCTGAAAGCAGAAGAGGAGGAAATTGTAAAAGCAACGACAGAGTACAGTACACACATCCATGCATCTGTGGAAAAAGAAAATCTGTTCGCCTGCCAGTTCCACCCGGAAAAGAGCTCAGATCTTGGGCTTGCCATTCTGAAAAATTTTGCGGAAATTGGAGAGGAGGACTGACGGATGTTTACAAAACGAATTATCCCATGCCTGGATGTAAAAAACGGAAGAGTCGTAAAAGGCGTTAATTTCGTCGATTTAAAAGATGCCGGTGACCCGGTGGAGATCGCAAAAGCGTACGACAAGGCAGGAGCCGATGAAGTTGTTTTTCTTGATATCACTGCTTCCTCCGATCAGAGAGGAACCGTCGTTGATATGGTACGCAAAGTAGCAGCAAACGTTTTTATCCCATTCACCGTTGGCGGCGGAATCCGTACCGTGGATGATTTCAAGATGCTGCTCCGCGAAGGAGCCGATAAAATCTCGATCAACTCCTCTGCCATCAACAATCCGCAGCTCATCCACGACGCGGCACAGAAATTCGGCAGCCAGTGCGTGGTCGTTGCGATCGATGCAAAGAAAAGAGCGGACGGAAGCGGCTGGAATATCTATAAAAACGGCGGCCGCATTGATGTCGGCATCGATGCCGTTGCGTGGGCAAAAAAAGCAGAAAGCCTTGGCGCCGGAGAAATCCTGCTCACCAGCATGGACTGTGACGGAACAAAGGCAGGGTATGATATTGAGCTGACAAGAACCATCGCAGAAAGTGTCGGCATTCCGGTCATCGCATCCGGCGGCGCAGGAACGCTGGAGCATTTCTATGACGCTTTAACCGAAGGAAAAGCCGATGCCGCACTTGCCGCATCTCTGTTCCACTACAAAGAACTGGAAATTCGTGAAGTCAAAGAATATCTGGCAGGCCGCAATGTGCCGGTCCGCCTGTAAAAGGAAGGGAGAAAACGATATGCCGCCTCTTAGCGGAAGCTGGGCCAATGCCCTGAAAGGAGAATTCTCCAAAGATTATTATAAAAAACTGTTTCAGACGGTGGGAGCGGAGTACAAAACCCGCACTATTTACCCGCCGGCTGATGATATTTTCAATGCGTTCCACTTTACCCCGCTCGAGCAGGTAAAAGTGGTCATCTTAGGCCAGGATCCGTACCACGAGCCGGGACAGGCGCACGGACTCTGCTTTTCCGTAAAACCGGAAGTAGACATTCCGCCGTCTCTGGTCAATATTTACAAGGAACTCGAAGACGATCTGGGATGCTACATCCCGAACAACGGTTATCTCGAAAAATGGGCACGGCAGGGTGTTCTGATGCTGAACACGGTGCTGACTGTGCGTGCGCATCAGGCAAATTCCCACAAGGAAATCGGCTGGGAGCAGTTCACGGACGCGGCAATCAAAGTGCTCGCCGGGCAGGACCGCCCGATGGTATTCATCCTCTGGGGACGTCCCGCACAGCGCAAAAAAGAGATGATCCACAATCCGAAACATCTGGTGCTGATGTCCGCTCATCCGAGTCCGCTCTCTGCATACCGTGGATTTTTCGGCAGCCATCCGTTTTCCAGAACAAACGAATATCTGGAAGAAAACGGTCTTGCGCCGATTGACTGGCAGATCGAAAATGTAATACGGGAGCAAAAGCATGAGTAAAAAGAAAAATACATTATTGAGAAATACTTCTATTTTAATGGCGGCAACGATTATCTCACGTGTGATCGGTCTTTTATACCGGTCACCGCTCGGCGAAACGATTGGAAATGAGGGACTTGGCTATTACAGTACGGCGAGTAATCTGTATACGATTCTGCTTCTGATCTCCTCCTATAGTATTCCGATGGCAGTGTCAAAAATCGTATCCGAACGTCTGGCATTAAAAGAGTACCGAAATGCACATCGCGTGTTCCACGGTGCCCTTCTTTACGCCGTGATCGTAGGTGGAGTTGCTGCACTGGTGGCATTCTTTGGCGGGAAATTCCTTCTGCCGTATAACCAGCAGAATGCACTCCTCGCCCTGCGTGTATTGGCGCCGACGATCTTTTTCTCGGCTGTTCTCGGCGTTCTGCGTGGCTATTTCCAGGCCCACAGCACGATGATTCCGACCTCAATTTCACAGATCATCGAGCAGGTATTCAACGCCGCATTCAGTATTGGCGCCGCCTGGTTCTTCATCCAGCAGTTCGCGACAAACGATACCGAACATGCCAAATTCGGTGCCGCCGGCGGAACCCTCGGAACAGGAGCCGGTGTCCTGGCAGGCCTCTGCTTCATGTTGATTGTCTATGGCGTAAATCGGAAAACCATTCTGCGGAAAGTGGCAAAGGACACGCGCCACCGCGAAGAATCCTACCGCGAAATTTTTCAGGTTCTTTTTCTGATGGTAACACCGGTTATCTTTACGACCTTTATTTATAACTGCAACGCTTACCTGGACAATTACCTGTTCTTCACCATCCTCGGATGGCACGGAGAGAATCAGAAAGCACTGAATGCCGCATATGGAGAGTTTTCCAACTATTATGTTACCCTGATCAACGTCCCGCTTGCTATGGCAAGTGCATCCGCATCCGCGATGATGCCGGAGGTATCCTCGTGTTATGCGACCGGTGATCTCGATGAGGCAAACGACAAGATTCTTGAGACGATCCGTCTGACGATGTTCATCTCCATCCCGGCAGCTGTCGGTCTTGGCGTCCTGGCATTCCCGATCACAGGAGTTCTGTTCCCGTCAAGCTCGAGCCTTTCCGGCAAACTGTTGATGATGGGTGCAGTCTCAGTTGTGTTTTCGGCACTGTCCACCATTACCAACAGCGTCCTGCAGTCCATCGGCCAGCAGAAAAAAGCCCTGCACAACGCTGCCATTTCCCTTGGAATGGATCTTGCCATCCTGGCTTTGATTCTCGCAGTCTTCCCGAAGACAAATATCTATGCTGTTGTCTTTGCGGGAATCCTGTTTTCCTTAAGCATGTGCATACTAAATAATCTATCAATCCGCAAACACTTGAATTTCCGCAACGAATTCAAAAACACCTATGTAAAACCATTGATTGCAGCTGCAATCATGGGCGTCGTAACCTGGGTTGTTTACTATGGGCTCTTTGCCATCACCAAACGCCCATCCATCAGCATGCTGATCGCAATCCTGATTGCAATTGTTGTATATTTGATTGCTTTTGTGGTTGTAACCGGGACAACCGAGGCCGAAATGCGCCGCATGCCAATGGGAACAAAACTGGTAAAGGTTCTCCGTATCCTGCGGATTTACCGCTAAAACCAATAGAAAAGGCGGTCAGAGTTTTTCGACTCTGACCGCCTTTTCGGTTAACTGAATCAAGCAAATAGCAAAGCGGATTGCGAATATCCGCTTTGCTTGAAACTATGTAAATTTACACGTCTTTTTCTTCACGCAATTTCTGCTTCAGATTCTTATTTGCAGTAGAAAGCATCAGTTTAATACGGTTCAGCTGATTCACCTCCGAAGCACCGGGATCGTAGTCGACAGCCACGATATTTGCCTTCGGATACTCCTTACGGATTGCCTTAATCACACCCTTACCAACAATGTGGTTCGGCAGGCATGCAAACGGCTGGATACAGACGATGTTGTAAACATCACTGTGAATCAGCTCCATCATCTCGCCCGTCAGGAACCATCCCTCACCGGTCTGGTTACCACAGGATACAATCGGGGAAGCATATTTTGCCAGATCCCGCACATCGGCCGGTGGATCAAAATGCTCACTCTTCTTGAACTCCGCAACCGCCGCACTGCGCAGCCAATTGATCAGTTTAATACCGGTATTTCCCAGCATCGAAGAACTTTTTTTGAATCCCAGGTGCTCTACCTTGAAGTTCGTATTGTAGAAGCAGTAACAGAAGAAGTCGATCAGATCCGGGACAACCGGTTCCGCGCCTTCACTCTCAAGCAGCTCCGCCAGATGGTTGTTAGCCGCCGGAAGGAACTTAACAAGAATCTCGCCGACAATACCGACACGCGGTTTCTTTTCATCGGTGATCGGAATGTGGTCGAAATCGCGAATCATCGTGCGGCAGATCTGTTTGAAGCGGGTATGGCTTAAGCGTTTTGCTGAAATAAAATCAATACAGATCTTTTCCCATTTCTGATGAATCCGGTCTGTTGTACCCTTCTTCTGCTCATAAGGACGCATCCGGTAAATACATTTCATCATGATATCGCCGAATTCTGCCGCATAGCAGAGACGGATCGCAAGATCCGGTGTAATCTTAAAGCCCGGATTTTCTTCCAGACCGCTTAAGTTAATGGAGATTACCGGAATCTGTGTCATATCGGCTTTCTCCAGGGCACGGCGGATAAATCCGATATAGTTCGAAGCACGGCAGCCGCCGCCGGTCTGGCTCATGATGACAGCCACTTTGTTCAGGTCATACTTGCCGGAGAGCAGCGCCTGCATAATCTGTCCGACTACCATCAGA
This sequence comes from Blautia sp. AF19-13LB, assembly GCF_003479105.1. NCBI lineage: Bacteria > Bacillati > Bacillota > Clostridia > Lachnospirales > Lachnospiraceae > Blautia > Blautia sp. AF19-13LB. Next base: position 52,341 of record NZ_QUGO01000006.1, on the reverse strand, counting down.
GACGGATAGCAGGCATCGTTGTTAACGTATTTCAGTCCGACATCAACCGCCTCTTTGTTGTCGTTCGGAAGCACTTCCAGATTGTATCCGGCTGCGTTGAACGCCGGCTGCAGAATCGAGAAGTGGATCGGTGACATCTGCGGGCAGAGGATGGTGTAGTCTTTCCGCATTTCTTTCGTGAAGACCGGTTTCTGGATCGAGGACGGAAGAATCTCGCGTACCGCCTGTTTCCGGTCATGTGCACGGAGGGCAGCGAGCAGAGAGCGGACACGGATTCTGGCAGCGCCGAGGTTGTTGACCTCATCAATCTTCAGGCAGGTATAAATCTTGCCGCTTCTGGTCAGAATCTCATAAACCTCATCGGTGGTAACGGCGTCGAGACCGCAGCCGAACGAGTTCAGCTGAATCAGGTCAAGATCGTCGCGTGTCTTTACATAGTTTGCAGCTGCATACAGACGGGTGTGGTACATCCACTGGTCATTGACACGGAGCGGACGCTCGAGCGGTGCCAGATGGGAAACAGAGTCCTCCGTCAGCACGCACAGTCCGTAGGAGTTGATCATATCCGGGATACCGTGATGGATTTCTGGATCGATGTGGTACGGACGGCCGGCAAGCACGATGCCTCTGCGGCCGGTTTCTTTCATATACTGAAGCGTTTCCTCGCCTTTTTTCTGCATATCGCGTCTTGCAGCGCCAAGCTCTTCCCATCCGGCATGAACAGCAGCACGGACTTCATCCTCCGGCAGACCGGAGAACTCTTTGACAAGACCATCGGCAAGCACCTTTTCACTCGTAAACGCAAGGAACGGATTGCGGAACGTAATGGAATCGTCCTGCAGCTCGTCCACGTTGTTTTTGATATTTTCCGCATACGAGGTAACGATCGGGCAGTTGTAGTGGTTGATGGCTTCCGGGAACTCGGTGCGCTCGTACGGGATACACGGGTAGAAGATGAACTTCACACCGTGGCGTAAGAGCCAGGTCACATGGCCGTGCGCCAGTTTGGCCGGATAGCACTCGGATTCACTTGGAATCGACTCAATACCGAGCTCGTAGATCTTGCGGCTCGAGGTCGGAGAGAGTACCACGCGGTATTTCAGCCGCGTAAAGAAGGTGTACCAGAACGGATAATTCTCAAACATATTGAGGACTCTCGGAATGCCGACCTCTCCGCGGATCGCTTCATCCTGCGGCAGCGGCTGGTAGCCGAAGATCCGTTTGTATTTGTATTCGAACAGGTTCGGAATATGATCTTTGTTTTTCTCTTTTCCGATACCGCGCTCGCAGCGGTTTCCGCTGATGTACTGACGGCCGCCGGAGAATTTGTTGATGGTCAGACGGCAGCTGTTCGTACATCCCTTACAGTTTGCCATCGTGGTCGAATATTTCAGCTCGTTGATCTTTTCAATGGAGAGCATCGTGGTCTCCTGATCGGCGGAGTAGCGCTCTCTTGCGATCAGCGCCGCACCGAACGCACCCATGATGCCGGCGATGTCCGGGCGGATGGCTTCGCAGTTGGCGATCCGCTCAAAGCTTCGGAGAACAGCGTCGTTGTAGAATGTACCGCCCTGTACGACGATGTGGCGTCCCAGCTCGGTGGCATCCGAAACTTTAATTACCTTATATAATGCGTTTTTAATAACGGAGCAGGCAAGTCCGGCAGAAATATCGGCGACGGATGCGCCCTCTTTCTGCGCCTGTTTTACCTTGGAATTCATAAATACGGTACAGCGGGTACCAAGATCGATCGGGTGTTTTGCAAACAGCGCCTCATGCGCGAAATCCTGCACGCTGTAGTTCAGGGACTGCGCGAACGTCTCGATGAAGGAACCGCAGCCTGAGGAACATGCCTCGTTCAGCTGTACGCTGTCTACGGTGCCGTTTTTGATCTTGATGCACTTCATATCCTGGCCGCCGATGTCGAGAATACAGTCGACTTCCGGATCAAAGAATGCGGCAGCGTAATAATGGGAAATCGTCTCTACCTCACCCTCGTCCAGCATCAGTGCAGCTTTGATGAGCGCCTCGCCGTAACCGGTCGAACAGGACCAGGCGATCTGTGCGGAATCCGGCAGTTTGGAGTAGATCTCCTGGATCGCGCGGATCGATGTGCCGAGCGGATTTCCGTGGTTGTTGCTGTAGAAGGAATAGAGAAGAGCACCATCTTCGCCGACGAGAGCAGCTTTGGTCGTCGTGGAACCGGCATCAATACCGAGATAGCAGTTTCCTTCGTAGGTGGAAAGATCGGCGGTCACGACGTTGTTGACACTCTGGCGCGCCAGAAATTCGTCATACTCGGCCTGATCTTTAAACAGCGGCTCAAGACGGGCAACCTCAAAATCGATAGCAACTTTCTCTTCGAGCCGTTTTTTCAGTGCGAGAAGGGAAATTTCGGTTTTTCCGTCTGCATTCATCGCAGAACCGATGGCTGCAAACAGGTGGGAGTTGTCCGGTACGATTGTATGCTCGTCATCCAGTTTTAAGGTACGGACGAATGCTGTCTTTAATTCCGAGAGGAAGTGCAGCGGGCCGCCGAGAAAGGCAACGTGGCCGCGGATCGGTTTACCGCAGGCAAGACCAGAAATGGTCTGGTTGACAACTGCCTGGAAAATGGAAGCGGAAAGATCCTCTTTTGTTGCACCGTCGTTGATGAGCGGCTGGATATCGGTTTTTGCGAATACACCGCAGCGTGCTGCGATCGGATAAATCGCCTGGTAATGCTTCGCGTATTCGTTGAGTCCGGTTGCATCGGTCTGCAGAAGAGAAGCCATCTGGTCGATGAACGAACCGGTGCCGCCGGCGCAGATACCGTTCATACGCTGCTCCACATTGCCGCCTTCAAAATAGATGATCTTGGCATCCTCACCGCCGAGCTCGATGGCAACGTCGGTCTGCGGAGCGAGTGCTTTTAACGAAGTGGAAACCGCGATAACTTCCTGCGTGAACGGGATGCCGAGGTGGTTGGCAAGAGCAAGTCCGCCGGAACCAGTGATGACCGGCTGCAAGGTCAGTTCGCCCAGCTTTTCGTGTGCTTCCCCGAGCAGGTGGGCAAGGGTTTCCTGAATGTTTGCAAAATGGCGCTCGTAATCGGCAAAGAGAAGCTGGTTCTCTTCGTCGAGGATCGCAATTTTAACAGTGGTGGAACCGATGTCGATTCCGAGAGTATATTTTTTATCAGTCATGAATCAAACTCCTTTTATAATAAGAAACAATCTCAACACATTATACGACAAAAAATAAGGAAATACAATTGGAAAAAGGGCGATGTCTTATGAAAAAAGTATAAAGTCCTTGTGAAAAATGGAGAAACCAGGAGGGAAAAAGGCAGAAAAAAGAAAATTCAGGCATTGTCAAAAACAGATTTTGCCTGTATACTAAAAATAGTATGCCCTGCATGAAAACAGGAGGCAGGGATCATTGAGAAAGGATGAAAAGCGTTATGTATAAAATTCTGAAAATGGAAGGAAGAGCGAAGCGCGCCCATATGGAAACCGTGCACGGCAATATCGAGACGCCGGTATTCATGAATGTCGGAACTGCAGCAGCAATCAAGGGAGCTGTTTCCACCGAAGATCTCCAGCAGATCGGCACGCAGGTAGAACTTTCCAATACGTATCACCTCCATGTGCGCCCGGGAGATGAAGTCGTAAAGAAGATGGGCGGACTCCACAAATTCATGGTCTGGGACAAACCGATCCTGACCGATTCCGGCGGATTCCAGGTGTTTTCTCTGGCAGGCCTTCGGAAAATCAAGGAGGAGGGTGTCTATTTCCACTCGCACGTAGATGGAAGAAAGATCTTTATGGGACCGGAGGAGAGTATGCAGATCCAGTCCAACCTGGCTTCAACCATCGCGATGGCTTTCGACGAGTGCCCGTCTAGTGTGGCAGAGCGCCGTTATGTGCAAAACTCTGTCGACCGCACGGCGAGATGGCTGCAGCGATGCAAAAATAAGATGCAGGAGCTGAACCAGCGGGAAGACACGATCAACAAACATCAGCTTCTGTTCGGAATCAACCAGGGTGCGATTTATGAGGATATCCGCATTGACCATGCAAAACGGATTTCCGAGATGGATCTCGATGGCTATGCGGTCGGCGGCCTGGCAGTAGGAGAGAGCCACGAGGAGATGTATCATATTCTCGATGAAGTGGTTCCGCATCTGCCAAAAGAAAAACCGACATATCTGATGGGTGTCGGAACACCGGCCAATATTCTCGAGGGTGTAGAGCGCGGCGTTGATTTCTTCGACTGTGTATATCCGAGCCGGAACGGACGTCACGGTCACGTTTATACAAATCATGGAAAAATGAATTTGTTCAACCAGAAATACGAATTGGATCCGCGTCCGATCGAGGAAGGCTGCCAGTGCCCGGCGTGCCGTCACTACAGCAGAGCCTACATCCGTCATCTGCTGAAAGCAAAAGAGATGCTCGGCATGCGGCTCTGTGTTCTGCACAACCTGTATTTCTACAACAATATGATGACAGAAATCCGGACCGCGCTGGACGAGGGCAATTTTGCTTCCTACAAACGGGCAAAACTCGCAGGATTTGAGGAATACGACAAAAAGTAATCGGGAAAGTATGAAATCTTTGGAAAATATCCGAAAAAGACTTGCCCATCGGTTCCGGATTGTGTATTATGATAGGTGTGTCTAAAGAACGGGATGTACTCTCGAATAACAGGAGGAAAGAAAATGTTTTTAGCAACAACAACAGCAGCAAACAGCGGTGTGATGAGCACTGGTATGTTAATTATGTGGCTGGTCATCATGTTCGGTATGATGTATTTCTTAATGATCCGCCCGCAGAAAAAAGAGCAGAAAAAACTTCAGGCAATGCTGAATGACCTCGCAGTCGGCGATGCGGTCATCACGACAAGCGGTTTCTACGGCGTAGTCATCGATATCACAGACGACGATGTCATCGTAGAGTTCGGAAACAACAAAAACTGCCGTATCCCGATGCGTAAAACAGCCATTACAGAGGTTGAAAAACCGGAGACAGCAGTCGTTGAAGAAAAAACAGAAAAGAAAAAATAATTTTACACGGCGAAAAGCCAAGAAAAACGCAGGTATTCAAAAAAACGAATGCCTGCGTTTTTTCTGCCCCGAAACTTCTTCGGCGGAACACGGCGAAAAATGCCGCGTATTTTTCTTTTAAATGGCAAAAAAGCAAAAAGATTATTGCGTTTCGTCCGATACAAAGAAATTTCGTGTTGAAATTACCGGAAAAATGGCGTATAATTTAGAAATGCTATAGACGCAGAGAAAATAGAACGGTTTTTCAGCCGGAAGAAAAGAGGGAGAAAGATATGGAATACCGTATTGGATTAATTCACGGTGACGGAATCGGACCGGAAATTGTAAAGGAAGCAAAAAAAGTTCTGGACGCTGTCTGCGAGAAATATGGACATAAGTTTGAATATACCAACCTTCTGCTGGGCGGAGCCTCCATTGATGTGCACGGCGTGCCGCTGACAGATGAAACCATAGAAGAAGCAAAGAAATGCGACGCTGTCCTGATGGGCTCCATCGGAGGAGATGCAAAAACATCCCCATGGTACAAATTAAGCCCGGACAAGCGCCCGGAGGCAGGACTCTTAAAAATCCGGAAATCGTTAGGTCTGTTTGCAAACCTGCGTCCGGCTTACCTGTATCAGGAATTGAAAGATGCCTGCCCGTTAAAAGAAGAGATCATCGGCGAGGGCTTCGACATGCTGATTATGCGTGAACTGACCGGCGGCCTGTACTTTGGAGAGCGCAGCACTGTAGAAGAAAACGGCATCCGGAAAGCAACCGATACGCTGACCTACAGCGAGACCGAAATCCGCCGCATTGCAATCCGTGCATTCGACATCGCCATGAAGAGAAAGAAAAAAGTAACGAGCGTAGATAAAGCAAACGTTCTCGATTCCTCCCGTCTGTGGAGATCCGTGGTAGAGGATGTTGCAAAAGATTACCCGGAAGTTACCTTAGAGCATATGCTGGTCGACAACTGTGCGATGCAGATCGTCCACAATCCGTGCCAGTTTGACGTCGTTCTGACCGAGAACATGTTCGGAGATATTCTTTCCGATGAGGCAAGTATGGTAGCAGGCTCGATCGGAATGCTTTCTTCCGCCAGCCTGAACGAGACAAAATTTGGTCTGTACGAGCCAAGCCACGGCTCCGCACCGGACATCGCAGGAAAGAACATCGCAAACCCGATTGCAACGGTTCTGTCCGCAGCCATGATGCTCCGCTATTCCCTGGATCTCGATCAGGAGGCAGAGGCAGTCGAAAATGCTGTACAGAAAATTTTAAAAGACGGATACCGAACCGTAGACATTATGTCTGAGGGATGTACCCAGGTATCTACATCCGAAATGGGAGATCTGCTGGTAAAAGCACTGGCATAAAACTGTAAGATAAGAAAAGAGGAAAAAATCATGAGAAGTGATGCTGTAAAAAAAGGAATCGCACAGGCGCCACAGCGTTCTCTGATGCGTGCGCTGGGTCTGACCGAAGAAGAAATGAAAAAACCGCTCGTAGGAATCGTAAGCTCCTACAATGAGATCGTACCGGGCCATATGAACCTGGATAAAATTACAGAAGCTGTAAAAATGGGCGTTGCCATGGCAGGCGGAACACCGATCGTGTTCCCGGCCATTGCAGTCTGTGACGGTATTGCCATGGGCCACATCGGAATGAAATATTCCCTCGTTACCCGTGACCTGATCGCCGATTCCACCGAGTGTATGGCAATGGCTCACCAGTTTGATGCACTGGTATGTATCCCGAACTGTGATAAGAACGTACCTGGCCTTCTGATGGCAGCAGCAAGAGTCAATGTTCCGACCGTATTTGTCAGCGGCGGTCCGATGCTTGCCGGCCATGTAAAAGGTGAGAAGAGAAGTCTTTCCAGCATGTTCGAGGCGGTTGGATCCTACGCTGCCGGAACTATGACAGAGGAAGATGTTTATGATTTTGAGTGCAATGCATGCCCGACCTGTGGTTCCTGCTCCGGTATGTACACTGCAAACAGCATGAACTGCCTGACCGAGGTTCTCGGCATGGGCTTAAAAGGAAACGGAACGATTCCGGCCGTATATTCCGAGCGTCTGCGCCTGGCCAAGAGAGCCGGTATGCAGGTTATGGAGCTGTTAAAACAGAATATCCGTCCAAGAGACATTATGACAAAAGAAGCATTCTTAAATGCTCTGACCGTCGATATGGCACTTGGATGTTCCACCAACAGTATGCTGCATCTGCCGGCCATCGCGCATGAGGCAGGCGTAGAGCTGAATCCGGAGATGGCAAATGCCATCAGTGAGAAGACCCCGAACCTCTGCCATCTGGCTCCGGCAGGATACCACTACATCGAGGAGCTGAACGAGGCCGGCGGTGTTTATGCCGTTATGAACGAGCTGAATAAACTGGGACTTCTGCACACCGAGTGCATGACCGCAACCGGAAAGACCGTTGGCGAGAATATCAAAGGCTGTGTCAACAAAAACCCGGAGATCATCCGTCCGGTAGAAAATCCATACAGCAAGACCGGCGGTATTGCTGTCCTGAAAGGAAACCTGGCACCGGATACCGCAGTCGTCAAACGTTCTGCCGTTGTACCGGAGATGCAGGTTCACGAAGGACCGGCCAGAGTCTTCGACTGTGAGGAGGATGCCATCGAGGCAATCCGCGGCGGCAAGATTGTGGCAGGCGACGTTGTTGTCATCCGTTATGAGGGACCAAAGGGAGGTCCTGGTATGCGTGAGATGCTGAATCCGACCTCTGCGATTGCAGGTATGGGACTTGGCTCTTCCGTAGCTCTGATTACAGACGGCCGTTTCTCCGGCGCATCCCGCGGTGCATCCATCGGCCATGTCAGCCCTGAGGCAGCAGAAGGCGGTCCGATCGCGCTCGTTGAGGAAGGCGACCTGATCCGCATCAATATTCCGGAGCACAAGCTGGAGCTTGCCGTATCGGATGAAGAGCTGGCACGCAGAAAAGCTGCATGGACTCCGAGAGAGCCGAAAGTAACCACAGGCTATCTGAAACGCTACGCAAAGATGGTTTCCAGCGCAAATAAGGGAGCCATTCTGGAGTTCTAATAGAAAAAAATCATATCAGCCGTCCGAACGTGCATTTTCATCGGATGGCTGATTTCATACACAAAGCCAAAAGATAAGGAAGGAATCATACAGACATGGAATTAACTGGATCACAGATTGTTATTGAGTGCCTGAAGGAGCAGGGCGTGGACACCGTGTTCGGCTATCCGGGGGGAACGATTTTGAATATCTATGATGAGCTTTACCGTCATCCGGAAATCCACCACATCCTGACCTCCCACGAGCAGGGTGCTGCCCATGCGGCAGACGGGTATGCGCGTGCGACCGGAAAAACAGGCGTATGTATGGCAACAAGCGGCCCTGGTGCGACAAATCTTGTCACTGGAATTGCAACTGCCTACATGGATTCTACCCCGATGGTAGCCATCACCTGCAACGTAGGCAAGGCACTGCTTGGAAAAGACAGCTTTCAGGAGATTGACATTGCAGGCGTTGCGATGCCGATCACAAAATACAGCGTGATCGTAAAAGATATCACGGTTCTCGCAGACACGCTGCGCCGTGCGTTTTCGATTGCAAAGAGCGGAAGACCGGGCCCGGTTCTGGTGGATATCACGAAAGATGTCACGGCGGCAACGTATGAATATGAGCCAAAGACACCGGAAGCAATCGCACTGTCTACCGAAAAAATCACAGAAGAAGGACTGGATCACGTTGTATCTCTGATCCGGGAGTCGAAAAAACCGTATATTTTCGTGGGCGGCGGCAGCATCATCTCCGGTGCGGCCGAGGAAGTGCGTGAACTGGCACACCATATACAGGCGCCGGTCTGCGATACCCTGATGGGAAAAGGCGCTTTCCCGGGAACCGATCAGCTGTACACCGGCATGCTCGGTATGCACGGAACAAAAACATCGAACTATGGCGTGACGAAGTGCGACCTGCTGATCGTGCTCGGTGCAAGATTTTCCGATCGTGTCACCGGAAACGCCGCAAAATTTGCAAACAATGCAAAAATCGTTCAGATCGATGTAGATGCGGCAGAAATCAACAAGAATGTTGTTGTCGAGTCGAGCATCATCGGAGACGTCAAAGAAGTCTTAAAACGCCTGAATGCGAAGCTGGAGCCGATGCATCATGACGAGTGGATTGCCGAAATCGAGGCAATGAAAGAAAAATTCCCGTTAAAGCATGAAGAAGGCCTTACCGGACCGTTCGTGATCGAGGAGATCTATAAGGCAACCGACGGCCAGGCTGTCATCACGACCGATGTCGGACAGCATCAGATGTGGGCGGCGCAGTATTATCGGTATACGAGCCCGAGAACCCTTTTAACCTCCGGCGGTCTTGGAACCATGGGATTCGGTCTTGGAGCTGCCATGGGCGCCAAAATGGGACGCCCGGACAAAACCGTTATCAACATTGCAGGCGACGGCTGCTTCCGCATGAATATGAACGAACTGGCAACCCTTTCGAGACACAACATTCCGGTGATCGAAGTCGTTGTCAACAACCATGTACTCGGTATGGTACGCCAGTGGCAGACACTGTTCTATGGAAAACGGTATTCCAACACTGTTCTGCAGGATCAGGCGGACTTTGTCAAGGTTGCTGAGGCGCTCGGCGTAAAGGGCATCCGTGTGACGAAGAAAGAGGAAATGGGACCAGCCATCCGTGAGGCGATTGCGAGCGGAAAACCGGCACTGATCGACGTATGGATCGACTGCGATGAAAAAGTATTCCCGATGGTTCCGGCCGGAGCACCGATTGAGGATGTCTTCGATGCAGAGGATCTGGCAAAAAAGGAACAAGAAAAGGATTGACATATTTCTAACAAAGAGGTATCATAGTTTCAACGTGGTAAAGTAATACCGTATTACCATATGAATTGCAGACTTGTAAGAAAAACTGCAATACAGGTACAAACGATTACAAGGAAAACCACCGGCATAGGAACGGTGGTTTTCCAGTAATATAAAGTAGCAAGAGAAACAGGAGGATGAAAAATGAGCAGAGTTTATAATTTTTCCGCAGGACCGGCAGTTCTGCCAGAGGAAGTGTTGAAAGAAGCCCAGGAGGAAATGCTGGATTACCGCGGATGCGGCATGTCCGTCATGGAGATGAGCCACCGTTCCAAAGTATTCCAGAATATCATCGATGAGGCAGAAGCAGACCTTCGTGACCTGATGGGAATTCCGTCAAATTACAAAGTTCTGTTTCTTCAGGGCGGTGCCTCCCTGCAGTTTTCCATGATTCCGATGAACCTGATGAAAAACGGTGTCGCTGATTACATCGTAACGGGACAGTGGGCAAAGAAAGCATATGCAGAGGCGCAGAAATACGGAAAGGCAAACAAAATTGCCTCCTCTGAGGATAAAACATTTTCCTACATCCCGGACTGCAGCGATCTTCCGATCAGCCCGGATGCCGATTATGTTTATATCTGTGAAAACAACACCATTTACGGAACCAAATACAAAAAACTGCCGAATACCAAGGGCAAAACCCTGGTGGCAGATGTCTCCTCCTGTTTCCTCTCCGAACCTGTTAATGTCTCCGATTACGGCATCATCTACGGCGGTGTCCAGAAAAACATCGGACCTGCCGGAATGGTCATCTCCATTGTCCGTGACGATCTGATTACCGACGATGTCCTGCCGGGAACACCGACCATGATGAAATTTAAAACGCATGCAGATGCCGGCTCTCTGTATAACACGCCGAACTGCTACTGCATCTACATGTGCGGCAAAGTGTTCAAATGGCTGAAGAAAATGGGCGGACTGGAAGTCATGAAACAGCGCAACGAAGAAAAAGCAAAACTGCTGTATGATTTCCTGGATCAGAGCAAGCTCTTCAAAGGAACCGTTGTACCGGAAGACCGTTCTCTGATGAACGTTCCGTTTATCACCGGAAATGCAGATCTGGATGCCAAATTCGTCAAAGAGTCCAAAGAAGCCGGACTTGAGAACCTGAAAGGTCACCGTACCGTCGGCGGTATGCGTGCAAGCATCTACAATGCAATGTCGAAAGAAGGCGTAGAAGCACTCGTAGCCTTCATGAAAAAGTTCGAGGAGGAAAATCTCTAATGTTTCAGTATCATTGCTTAAATCCGATTGCAGGCGTAGGCCTTGCAAATTTTAATGAAAACTATCAGCAGAGTGAAAGCCTGGAGGGAGCCGATGCGGTTCTCGTCAGAAGTGCAGCCATGCACGGTATGGAGCTGCCGAAAAGTATTCTTGCCGTAGCAAGAGCAGGAGCCGGTGTCAACAACATTCCGCTTGCCGACTGCGCAGAGCAGGGTATCGTTGTATTCAACACACCGGGAGCCAATGCAAATGGCGTCAAAGAGCTGGTGCTTGCCGGCATGCTGCTTGCATCCCGCGATATCGCAGGCGGTATTGAGTGGGTGAAGAGCGACAAAGAAGACGGCGACATTGCAAAGACAGCAGAAAAACAGAAAAAGAAATTTGCCGGCTGTGAGATCAGCGGAAAGAAGCTCGGTATCATCGGACTTGGCGCGATCGGTCAGCTTGTAGCAAATGCAGCAACCCATCTTGGCATGGAAGTATACGGATACGATCCGTACATTTCTGTCGATGCGGCATGGAATCTGTCCCGTGACATTCATCATATCCAGAACGTGGAAGATATCTACCGTACCTGCGATTATATCACCATCCATGTTCCGCTGATGGACAGCACAAAAGGTATGATTAACAAGGCAGCGATCGATGAGATGAAAGACGGCGTGGTTCTTCTGAACTATGCAAGAGACCTCCTGGTTGATGAGGATGCTGTTCTGGAAGCATTAAAGGCCGGAAAAATGAAAAAATATGTGACTGACTTTGCGAACCCGAAGGTAGTCGGCGCAGAGGGAACCATCGTTACTCCGCATCTTGGAGCATCGACCAAAGAATCCGAAGATAACTGTGCTGTCATGGCAGTTAAAGAAATCCGTGATTTTCTGGAGAACGGAAACATCAAAAACTCCGTCAACTTCCCGAACTGTGATATGGGTGTATGCACAGGAGCAGGCCGTGTGACCATCTGCCATAAGAATATTCCTGGTATGCTGGGTGCATTTACCACCGTTATGGGTAACGCCGGTGTCAACATTAGCGACATGACAAACAAAGGTAAAGGCGATTACGCTTACACCATGATGGATCTGGAAAGCGAAGCAACAGAAGAGATCGTAAAAGCGCTGGAAGCAGTAGACGGCGTGTTAAGGGTTCGTATTATTAAATAAAGAAACAGCCATCCGAAAGAAACAAAAAAGGCGGTATCCGGAAAATGGATGCCGTCTTTTTTTCGATGCCCTGCATCCGAAGGAAGCCGCAAGCAGCAGGTGAAAAAGCATAAAAAAGAGAACTGCCGCATCAGAGCAGTTCTCTTTGGAAGAAGTTTAATAGAAAGTGCAGCCGCGTTTTCACAGGTAATATACTGGTCGGTTGTTGCTTTCAGCACATGAAATTCCCTGTTTCCTTCGTAGGAAATGAAGAAGAAAATCAGAGTTCCTCTTTCGTGCAGATCAGATCCGTTTCCAGACGGCTCCGCCGCGTACATCAGCAACTTCAATGCCCTGGGATTTCAGGTCATCGCGGATTTTATCTGCTTCTGCAAAGTTTTTGGCTTTTTTTGCCTCATATCGTTTCAGAACAAGAGCATCAATTTCCGGATCTCCTTCGCCGGTAATCTGATAGCCGGACGCGGTGGAAGCAGAAGTTGTCTTTGCAGCCTCTTTTCTCTTCGCATCTGCATGAGCGAGAAGGGAAAGACCGAGTACCTGATCGAAACTGTCGAGAAGCGCCAGCTTTGCAGCATCATGCATGTCTGCTTTTAACACATCGTACAGCGTTGTGATGGCAAGCGAGGTGTTGAGGTCGGCATCGAGCGCTTTCTGGAATTTCTCTTTTAAAGCAGTCATAGAAGCTTCCTCGGCCGGTCCGTCTTTCGGGTCTAAAGCGGCGATGCGGGCGATCAGCTTGTCGTAGGCAATTTTGGCGTTGTCCAGGTTTTCCCAGGTGAAGACAAGCGCCTTACGGTAATGGGACTGGAGGCAGAAGAAACGGTAGACGAGAGGATCATAACCTTTTTCCTCAAGAAGAGAAACGGTTAAAAACTCACCTTTCGATTTCGACATCTTTCCAGTCGATGTATTCAGGTGATGCACATGGAACCACTGCGGGCACCAGGCGTGGCCGAGGTAGCTTTCGGACTGTGCGATCTCGTTCGTGTGGTGCGGGAATGCATTGTCTACGCCGCCGCAGTGCAGGTCAAGGTATTCGCCATTGTATTTCATGGAGATACCGGAGCACTCGATGTGCCATCCCGGATAACCGACGCCCCACGGGGAATCCCATTTCAAGGCCTGGTTCTCAAATTTGGATTTCGTAAACCAGAGAACGAAATCATTTTTGTTGCGTTTGTTTGTATCTTCCTCTACGCCCTCACGCACACCGACCGCGAGGTCATCCTCGTCGTGATCGTTGAACACATAGTAGTGGTCGAGACGGCTGGTGTCAAAGTAAACATTTCCGCCGGCAAAGTAAGCGTAGCCGGTGTCCATCAGTTTTTCAATGATTTTGATATATTCGTCAATGCATCCCGTTGCCGGCTGTACGACATCCGGGCGCTTGATGTTCAGCTTTTTGCAATCCGCAAAGAATGCATCGGTGTAATACTGTGCGATTTCCATGACTGTTTTGTGCTCGCGCTTTGCACCTTTGACCATCTTGTCCTCGCCGGTGTCCGCATCGGAGCTTAAATGGCCGACATCGGTGATGTTCATGACACGGTTGACGTCGTAGCCTTCATAGCGGAGTGCCTTTTCCAGGACATCCTCCATAATATAACTGCGCAGGTTTCCGATGTGCGCAAAATGATAAACGGTAGGTCCGCAGGTGTACATTTCTACACGGCCCGGTGTGTGTGTCAGGAATTCAGCTTTTTTATGGGTTGCAGAATTATAAAGATACATAAAAGAAGTCTCCTTTTTTCTTTTCGTGCGGATACGGATGCAGAAGTGATGATACACAAGAAAGCAAAAAAGCGTCTGCTGTATCCGACAAGGATATCAGAGACGCCGCGTGCGGTGCCTGTTTTCCGTGTACTGCACTGGTTCCTTATTAAAATTAATATTAGCAGGATTTTTTTTTGATGTCAATAGTCCGGAGACTGTCGAAGACAAAAAGTAAGAAAGTGTTACTGTTCACACGCTACTATCCCGCGAGGCGTTTTGGCATGAATATGTCAAAATCCCGAGACATACAGCGCGAATTTATGCGGTTAGCATAAATTCTGTGCATCGCGAAGCGTGTTACTGAGAACGGAGTGAACAGTAACAAGAAAGTGATTTCGGTGTGAGCGGTCTTCATGGAAGGCTTTGCTTTGTAAAAGAAGGAAACGAAAGTAAAAAACGAAAGTAAAAAACGAAAGTAAAAAACAGTATGACGCTCTTAAATAAGAAGAAATGTGATTTTCAGAAGTCTGTTTTTGCGTCCGGCAGGATTCTTTCCCGGAGCAAAATCTGAAACAAATACAAAAAGACAGTGCTGCAGAACGCAAATGGAAAGAAACAATTATTTGTGTAATCTTTTTTTATTATAAAACCGAAGAATACAGGAAAATAGAAAAACAGCATCAGAACAATACCCAAAAAGAGGAAAATAGAGGATTTTGATGACTTTAAATGCAGTTTATACACTTTTCTCCTGCATCGGATATTGACAAACAGAGAGAGTTCTGGTTATAATGAACCCAGTTGTTTTTGGACAAACGGACAAATGTACGGGCATGAGGGATGAAGAAAACAAATCTTGTTGGACGCATCTCCTTTTTGTACTATTCGTTTTGATGTGGTAAAGTGCCAAAATGAAAAACGGTGGAATGGCGAAGCCGTTCCGGTAAATGTCCGGATGATGCAAAAACAACGCGAATCCATGAAAGGAGTTAGGAAGAAATTATGAAAAGAAAAATTGTAAGCGCATTACTTGTTATGAGTATGACTGCAAGCCTGGTTGCCTGTGGAAATTCCGGCAGCGGAAGTTCTGATCCGGCGGATGAGAGTGTAAGCGTAAGCAGCAGCGCATCTTCCGAAAGCAATGCAAGCGCATCTGCAAGCAGTGAGAGCGAAGCCGAGGCAGAGGAGTCCGAAATGCCGGAAGGATACGATGAGACCAGCACAGAGCTCTATAACGAGGCACTGGGCGATTTCAACGATGCACTTGCTACTGCAAAGGAAGCAGAAACGGTGGATGAGAGATATGCCCTGATGGCAGTTGCCGAGGGAAAACTGATGGAGTCCGCCATGATGTACCCGCTCACCTCAAGAGGTGGTACGTACGCGATGTACAGAATGGCTCCGCGCACCAAGGACTATACCCTTTGGGGAAGCGATAAAGACCGTTATCATCAGTATGTTGTAACAACTGACTTTATCAAGGCAGAAGATTACAACGAGATGAGAGCAAAATGGGATGAGCTTAAAGGAACAGGAACCTATGAGAGCTGGGTAAAAGAATATCTGGCAGGAAAAGGTTACACCTTAAAAGACAGCTTCTCCATGCCGTATGCGAGCGATCCGGTAACATGGGACGGACTTGCAACTTCCCGTGCGGCAGATACCGATGCGATCATCAATACCTATGACGGACTGATGGAGTACGATGTAGAGGGAACTCTGCAGCCGGCACTGGCAGAATCCTATGAAGTATCTGATGACGGACTGACCTATACCTTCCACCTTCGTAAAGATGTAAAATGGACCGATTCCCAGGGACGTGAAGTGGATACTGTAAAAGCAGATGACTTCGTGGCCGGAATGCAGCATATGTGTGATGCACAGGGCGGTCTGGAATACCTGGTACAGGGCGTGATCAAAAACGTATCCCAGTACATCAGCCGTGAAGTTACCGATTTCGACGAGGTTGGTGTAAAAGCTGTTGATGACTATACCGTAGAGTACACACTGGAAGAGCCATGCAGCTACTTCATGACCATGCTTGGCTACACCATCTTCATGCCGATGAGCAGAAGCTACTATCAGTCCCAGGGCGGTAAATTTGGTGCTGAGTACGATTCCTCCGCAGCAGATTATCAGTACGGAAAAGATTCCAACTCGATCGCATACTGCGGACCGTACCTGGTAACCAACGCTACAGCGAAAAATACCATCGTATTTAAACTGAGCGATTCTTACTGGAACAAAGACAACGTAAACATTAAAACCCTGACCTGGCTGTTCAATGACCAGTCTGATGTTACCAAAATGTACACAGATGCAAAAGCAGGTACCGTTGACTATGTAAACCTGAACACCTCCACTATGGAGACAGCAAAATCCGAAGGTCTGTACGACCAGTACGCAGTAGTTTCAGATACCGATGCTACTTCTTTCATGGCATTCTACAATATCAACCGTACTGCGACTGCAAATGCCAACGACGGAACAACAGCAAAGAGTACAAAGTCTGACGAAGAAATCCAGAGAACGAACAAAGCACTGCAGAACGTTCACTTCAGAAGAGCGATCAGCTTTGCAGCAGATCGTGGCGCTTACAATGCACAGCAGGTTGGCGAGGATCTGAAGTATACTTCCCTTAGAAATACCTTTACCCCGGGATATTTCGTAAGCCTGTCAAAAGACACTACCATTCAGATCAACGGAACCGACACAACCTTCCCGGCAGGCACCTACTATGGTGAAATCGTACAGAAACAGATCGACGCCGACGGCGTGAAGATCAAAGTATGGGATGCCGAAAACAAGACCAGCGATGGCTTTGATGGATGGTACAATCCGGAAAACGCAGTAGAAGAACTGAATACCGCAATCGAGGAGCTCGCAGAAGAGGGCATCACCATCGATGAGAGCAACCCGATCCAGATGGAATATCCATATCCGTCTGCAGTAGAAGTTTACACCAACAAAGCAAACTCCTACAAGAAATCAGTAGAGGCTGCCCTTGGCGGAAAAGTTGTGATCAATCTGGTTGATGCCGTAGACCTGGATGGATGGTACTATGCAGGATACTATGCAAACTATGGTTATGAAGCAAACTACGACGTATACGATGTCTCCGGATGGGGTCCGGACTTTGGTGATCCGTGCTCTTACCTGGATACCATGCTTCCGGACTACGAAGGATACATGACCAAATGTTTCGGTATCTTCTAATTTTGGAAAAGGTAAAATTGGAAAGATCAGAACAGTTGAAAGCCAATGAATAAACCGGCAGGGGGATGGGAACAAAAAAAGCCATTCCCCTGTCATATTGTGTTAAGGAATGAGAGAATATGACAAAATATCTTTTTAAGCGTTTGTTGCATGGCCTTGTTTCCGTAGTAATCGTTGTTGGATGCGTTATGACTATGATTTATTCTCTGATGGACCGAAATCTGATTTTCGCACAGGACGCCACCTATTCCCATCAGAGCAATAACCAGAAAAAGGTGTACAAATATCAGAAGTGGGAGACATACGGATATCTTGATTATGTAACCTATGCAGATTATTTGAACGCTCTCAAAGCAAAAGGCGAAATTGACGAGGATACGAGATCCAAAGCAGTAGCATTCGGAAGAACGAAAGACCAGGATTCAGAACTGGTATCTGAATATGTAAAAAAATTTACAGCTTATTATAAAGCAAAAGGTTACACCGTAAGAAGATACGATGCGATCATGATGGGTAAGAAAAAATATGCCAACGGCGGACAGCAGCAGCTGTTTGCATACAGGGATATTCCGCTTGCAACGCGTCTCGGAAAATATTTTTCCGGTTTGATTGACATCGACAGCATTCACGATGCTGCAAAGGTAGAAGGTAAGAGGGGGATTACATTTACCTTACACGATCCGGTATATGGGGGAAAGAAATTTTCACCGGCCATCATGGGAAATGGCACAACACACAAGTACTTGATGTACTTTGACTCAAAATTCCCATACTTCCATCAGAATATAATCACCATAAATTTAGGAAAGTCCTATTCCGTAAATGAGGGTGTGGATGTAGCACTGACCATGACCCGCGCGCAGGGATCCTACGTAAAATCGGAGATTACCTACCCAAGCGGTCTGGTGGAATACAGTGCAGACGATCTGCACAGCGCAACGTATATGAGCGAATCTCAGGATGCAAGCGCTGTTCATTCCGATCGGTTCACAGATGACTATACCAACGTGGATACAATTAAGAGTGGTAAATCAAAAATCGGCTATTCCTTTGTAATCGGTATCATTGCCGTAATTCTTTCCTATCTCATCGCGGTGCCGCTTGGCATTCTGATGGCGAGAAAGAAAGACAAACTGGTTGACCAGCTTGGAACCATCTATATTGTATTCATTATAGCAGTACCTTCACTGGCCTATATTTTCCTGTTTAAGGCAATCGGAGGAAAAATGGGTCTGCCAACCACCTTTGACATGGATTCGAAGAGCAAGCTGATGTATATTCTGCCGATCGTTTCTCTGGCACTGCCGCAGGTGGCAAACCTGATGAAATGGCTGCGTCGATACATGATCGACCAGATGAACTCCGATTACGTAAAATTCGCAAGATCCGGTGGTCTGACAGAGGGAGAAATCTTTACGAAACACATTTTGAAGAACGCAGCGATTCCGATCGTGCAGGGTGTTCCGGCGAGCGTACTGTTCGCACTGACCGGAGCCATCATCACCGAGCGTGTGTACGTAGTACCTGGTGCCGGTAATCTGCTGACCGAAGCAATCAGCAAATATGATAATGGTGTTATCGTAGGTGTTACACTGTTCTACGCAGTGCTCTCCGTGATTTCCATCATCCTGGGCGACGTTTTGATGTCCATGGTGGATCCGCGAATCTCATTCTCAACGAAAGACAGGTAGGGACTTATGAATTATGATTTAGATAAATTCGGTCTGTCTGAGGAAGAACTGTTTTCTCCTGTAGATAACAGCTCTCTGGAGTCTGAGAAAATTACGGCTCCGAGATATTCCTACTGGCATTCCGTGTTCCGCGTATTTTTTAAGAAAAAAATCAATATTGCCGTACTTTGCCTCCTGGGTGTGATTCTGCTGATGACGTATGTGTATCCGCTCTTTGTGGAGTACGACCGTTTCGCCAATCTGATGAACGGCGCGACAAAACATCTGTCTCCAGGCAAAGCATTGCAGCAGCTTGGATTCAATATTCACTGGATTTTAGGATCCGGTGCTTCCGGACAGTCGACATTTGACGCTGTCTGGTTTGGTTCCAGAATTTCAGTTTCCCTGGCGTTTATCTGTGCGCTCATCAACCTTTCGATTGGTGTGATTGTCGGATCTGTCTGGGGATTTTCGAAGAAGGTTGACGTTTTCATGATGGAGGTTTACAACATCATCGGAAATATTCCGTATGTACTTCTGATCTCCGTCCTGGTGCTTATTTTTTCTCCGAGCTTCTGGACCATGGTATTTGCACTGACCGTTACCGGATGGCTTGCCATCGCGTACTTTATCCGTACGCAGGTCGTTATCATCCGTGACAGAGAGTATAATCTGGCATCAAAATGTCTTGGAACTTCGATTTTCCGCATTGCGATGAAGAATATTCTCCCGTTTATGACATCTGTCATTGTTACTCTGGCGGCAACTGAGATTCCGTCCTACATCTCTTACGAGGTGTTCCTGGCTTACATCGGTATGGGACTTTCTGACATGTCTCTTGGAAGACTGATCTATGAGGCTGAAGGCGCCATGCTGACACCGGGATGGGGATTCGAATTCTGGAGTCCGGTTGTTGTCGCTTCAATCATCACCGTAGTATTATATGTAGTTGGACAGAACCTTGGAGATGCGTCCGACCCGAGAACACATATGTAGGAAGGAAAGCCGCATGGAAGATAAAAAAGTATTATTATCGATTAAGGACTTACAGGTAAAATTCCGTGTCCGCGGCCGTATCCTGACGGCAATCCGGGGCGTAACGCTGGATATTTACGAGAATGAGTCCATTGCTATCGTAGGAGAGTCCGGCGCCGGTAAATCCGTATTCACAAAAGCGTTTGCGGGAATGCTGGACAGCAACGGCTTCATCGACCAGGGAGATATCATTTTTAACGATGCCGAGCTGAGCGATACCGTTGTGCCGCTGAACTCTTATGCCAAAAAGACCATCGCATCCACCTGGGAAAAACTGAATGAGTATTCCAAACTGGAATATGGTTCAGAAGTATTCCTGAAAATGAAGGCGCTGGAGCAGGAAAAAGAAGAAAAAATGACGCTGAGCGAGGAAGAGCGTGAGAAAGCAGATGCTGAAATCAAGGAACTTGTAATAAAGAGAACCGAACTTTTCAACTATAAGCAGACACTCGATACTTCCAAAGAAAAAGCGAAAATCAAAGAGACATCTGCCGAGATTTCCCGACTGGATGGAGAGATCAAGGCTCTGCAGAAAGCAAAAGAGGAAAAAATCAAGGCACACAAACAGGCTGCCATGAACGATACGGCCTACAATCAGGCGTATGAGGCAAAAATGGCAGAGTACAAAAAAGAGTACGCCGGTCTGACAGCAAAAGAAATTACGGACGAGACGAGAAAGAGAAACGAGATTCTTGCCAAAGAGATCTATCTTTCTGTCGGACGTTACAAACTGCGTAAAAAGGTTCGCATGATCAAGAAGCTGCACGAGGCATTCAAAGCTGCGATGGAACGCGGTGTGGATCTGAATGACGAGCAGAAACGGAACAGCGTTTTCGACCAGGCAACTTTCCGTGTACGCTATCTGGATGAGACACCGGAGCGGCTTCATGGAACCTGTATCATTAACCTGGCAAAAATCCAGGATCCGAATGACTGGGGCCAGATCCGCGGTAAGAAAATTGCAACCGTATTCCAGGATCCGATGACTTCCCTGAACCCGATTATCACAATCGGAAAACAGATTACTTCTGTTATCATGAAGCATCAGAATGTCAGCGAGGTGGAGGCGAGAGCACAGGCGCTTGAGCTGATGGAAAAGGTTGGGATTCCGAACGCAGAGCAGCGTTTCGATGATTATCCGTTCCAGTATTCCGGCGGTATGAGACAGCGTATCGTTATTGCGATTGCACTTTCCTGCCGTCCGAAGATTCTGATCTGCGATGAGCCGACAACTGCGCTGGACGTTACGATTCAGGCACAGATCCTGAAGCTGATCAAGGATCTTCAGAAAGAGTACAACTACACCATCGTGTTTATTACCCACGACCTTGGTGTCGTAGCGAATATCGCAGACCGTGTTGCCGTTCTGTACGCAGGACAGATCATCGAGTTTGCAAACGTAGAAGAGCTGTTCTACGATCCGCGCCATCCGTACACCTGGGCACTGCTTTCTTCCCTGCCGCAGCTTGCGGAGCGGAATACAAAGCTGTTTTCCATTACCGGTACGCCGCCGTCTCTGTACAATAAGATTATCGGAGATCCGTTTGCACCGCGTAACCAGTACTGTCTGAAGATTGATACTCTGGAGGAGCCGCCGATGTTCAAGGTAACGGATACCCACTATGCCAAGACCTGGCTGCTGGATCCGAGAGCGCCGAAGACGGAGAAGCCGGAAGCTATTCAGAATATTCACGAAAAACTGTTAAAAGCATATAACTTATAGGAGAGTTTGAAAGTGTCTACAAAGCAGGAAAGCAAGACCACTGTTTCGCATCTGCCGGAGCATGGTCCGATTGACGAAAATGGAAGAGAAATCTTACTGCAGGTAAAAAATGTAGATATCACTTTCGGCAAGGGCGATGACGCAGTCAAAGCGGTAAAAAATGCTTCTTTTGACATCTACAAGGGAGAGACCTTCTCCCTCGTAGGCGAGTCCGGTTCCGGAAAGACAACGATCGGCCGTGCGGTCATTCGTGTCAACCCGTGTTCCGCAGGAGAGATCCTGTATAAGGGCGTTAAAATTTCCGGTAAGATTCCGCATTCCCTGGACCGGGAGGTTATCCGAAACATTCAGATGGTATTCCAGGATCCGGCCGCATCGTTAAATGAGCGTGCGACGGTCGATTATATCGTATCCGAGGGTCTTTACAACTTCCATCTGTACGAGAACGAGGCAGACCGTGTGAAAAAGGTAGAGAACATGATCAACGAGGTTGGTCTTCTGCCAGAGCACCTGACCCGTTACCCACATGAGTTCTCCGGCGGACAGCGCCAGCGTATCGGTCTGGCCCGTGCCATGGTTATGGAGCCGGAGCTGGTTGTAGCCGATGAGCCGATCTCCGCACTGGACGTATCGATCCGTGCCCAGGTCCTCAATCTGCTGAAAAAATTCCAGAGAGAAAAACAGGTTACTTATCTGTTTATTGCTCATGACCTTTCCATCGTTCGGTTCATTTCCGACCGTATCGGTGTTATCTACAAAGGAAATATCGTAGAGGTTGCGGATGCAGAGGAGCTGTTTAACTTCCCGCTGCACCCATACACGCATTCTCTGATTTCTGCGATTCCGATTCCGGATCCGCAGCTCGAGAAGAATAAGGTGCTGTACACCTACGACCCGTCCATCCATGATTATTCCGTGGACAAACCGGAATTCGTGGATATCGGACACAACCACTTTGTATATGGAAATAAAAAAGAGATCGAAGAGTACAAGGCACTCCGTGAAAAGGGAGAGCCGCTGCAGCCGATCACCATCCGAAAGCCTGGCGAGGAAGTAAAAGAGGAGAACCACGAGGTTCATCTTTCCAAGGCAGAAGATGAATTCCTGAAAACTCCGGTTCACGATACCGGAAGCGTCTGGTACAAAGTGCTGTCATTCTTCTTCCCGATCATCGGTATCATCGCAGCGATGGTATACAAAAAGAAACAGTACTATCACAACTACAAAGCATGCAAGCAGGGCGCGCTGTACGGATTTGCCGTACTTGCCGTGATTCTCCTGATCTTTATCATTGCATTGATTTTAGTTGCCCTATAGTGGACAGGAAAGAAAAAGTGGCCCGGAACCAGAAAAAAGGTTCCGGTGCCGCTTTTTTTGATTTACGCGAGCAACGAGCCAAAGTCCGTGCTTGCACGAGACCTTGGCGACTGCCGCGATAACTTGAGAAACTCGCGGAGCGTGTTTCTCATAGTTTACAGGAAGCTTCGTTGAACTTTCCTGCAAATCAAAAAGCCTTCCGGGCAGAACGCTTTCTTATGCCGGTTCACAAAAGAGAAGCGTGAGAAGAATTCCGTTCCGATTTTACTTGACGGGAGATGTGTTTTTTGGGACAATAAATCACAGCAAAAAAGAAAATAAAAGGAAAGAGGAGCAACAGAATGGGAAGAACAGTAAAAGATCCGAACAGACGGCTGCCAAAGCCGGTACAGAAGGTCTGGCTTTCCGAAAAAAATGTCGGACGGCGCATCCTGCTTGTAGTACTGCTTCTGGCGATTGGATCCGGTTTTCTGGTGTATGGTTTTATGAACTTTCTGCACGGAGATTCCGGCTGGCGTGAGATCAGTGTAAAGGCAGGCGCGGATTTGAACTGCGGTGAGGATTTTACCTTGAAATATAACGTTGGCGCAAGCGGGGTTTCCGCAGGCGGGGAGGCAAAGGTACTTTCGCTGCTTTACACAGATGCGGCGGTGAAAGGCTACCGGCTTTTCAATATAGATGAGAGCTTTGAGGATGTGACAAACCTGTATGATATCAACCAACATCCAAATGAAGTGCTGACGGTAGATCCGGTTTTATACGATGCACTGAAAAAAGTATCCGATGCCAATTGCCGGGAAATTTATCTGGGACCGCTGTATGCGTCCCTGGAAAATCTCTGCGCCAGCAATGATGATGCGGCTGCAGCGCAGTTTGATCCGAACCGGAACGATGCGGCAGCAGAAGAAACGGCAGCAGTTGCTGCCTTTACACAGAACCCGGATGATATTTCACTGGAGCTGTCAGGGGAAAACCAGGTCTGTCTGCATGTGTCAGACGCGTATCAGGCGTATGCCGCAGAGATGGGCTATACCGCATATCTCGACTTTTTCTGGATGAAAAATGCTTTTTTGATTGATTATCTGGCGGATACGATTCGCGGCGAGGGCTATCAGCTCGGCATTATTTCCAGTAAGGACGGTTTCGTGCGCTGTCTCGATGAGACGGGAGAAAAAGAGTACCGGTATCCGCTGTATCATCTTTCCGGGAACGAAATCCAGTCATACGGAACAATGACGTATGAAGGACCGAAAAGCATCGTGTTTTTCCACGCTTACCAGGCGGGCAGCCCGGATGCGTACCGCTATTATCAGTATCAGGACAAAACGATGTGCACGCCGTATCTTAGCGCGGCAGACGGAAAAGACCACACAGCAGCATCCGAACTGATCGTCTATTCCGGTGAATATGGCTGTGCCAATACGCTGCTTGCAGCATTTTCTGATTATCAGGCCGAATCGCTTTCCAGGGAGTCCCTGGAAACACTGACTTCACAGAACATTTACAGCATCTGGTTTGAGGACGATGAGATGCAGACGACAGATGAAGATCTTGCCGTAATCGTAGGAAATGAATAAAAAACAAACCAGATTTGCATTGTACAATCGCAGTTAGGATGGTAGAATAAAAACAGAATTTGAAAAATCATTTCCACAATCTGCAAGCCCCACTTCGCGATCTGTTTTGACCTTATCCGGTTGCTGCAGACCGTTTGGGCTGAAAATGGGACTCGCAGCTCACGAAAAGCTTTTTTCAAACACGCTCTGGCATGAATGAGTGCTTTTTTATGCGATTTTGTATGGGGGAAGCAGCAGCGAGAGCACGTAAAATAAAAAAGGAGGGGTTATAATTTTGAAAATGGAAGAAAAATTATACGATTATATGGATTGGGCGGAAATAGAAGCCGTGGTCTATTCTGAGGAGAATCATCCAAGAGATATCTTAGGCCCGCGCGTAACGGAGGATGGTGTTTTGATTCAGGCGTTTTTCCCGGATGCAACCCGTGCAGCCGTACATACGATCCGCGACGGAAAACAGACCGAGATGGTTTGCGAGGATGAGGCGGGATTTTTCGCTGTGCTGCTTCCAGGAAAGAAAATTCCGTCCTATACGCTGATCTACTGGGACGGCGACGGAAACCAGATGGAGCATTACGATCCGTACGCCTATCCGATGCAGTTCACCGAGCAGGAACAGAAACAGTTTGAAAACGGCATCTGTTATTCCATCTATGAGAAGCTGGGTGCACACCCGGTAAAGATCGATGGTATCAGCGGTGTTTACTTCGCTGTCTGGGCACCGAATGCGATCCGTGTCAGTGTTGTCGGAAATTTCAATAACTGGGACGGAAGAGCATATCAGATGAATCTTCTGGAGTCCGGAATCTACGAGCTCTTTATCCCCGGTGTTCGCGCGGGCGACATCTATAAATATGAAATTAAGGCAAAGGGCGGTCTGACGTATCTGAAATCGGATCCATACGCGAATGCAGCACAGCTGCGTCCGAACAATGCGAGTGTTGTGGTTGATCTTGGAAAATATGCCTGGCAGGATGAGAACTGGATGAAGAAGCGTGGTGTCACACAGGGCGACAAAGCGCCGATTTCTGTTTATGAAGTGCATCTTGGCTCCTGGAAAAAACCGGACGATGGCCGTGAATTTTATAACTACCGTGAGATCGCTCCGATGCTGGCTTCTTATGTGAAAGAGCTCGGCTACACCCATGTTGAGCTGATGCCGGTGATGGAGCATCCGCTCGATGAATCCTGGGGTTATCAGGTAACGGGCTATTACGCACCGACAGCACGATACGGAACGCCGGATGACTTCCGCTATTTTATGGATACGATGCACCAGAACGACATTGGTGTTATTCTCGACTGGGTACCGGCACACTTCCCGCGCGATACCTTCGGACTTTCTGCGTTTGATGGAACGTGTCTGTACGAGCATTTTGACCCGAGACAGGGATCCCATCCACACTGGGGCACGCTGATTTACAATTACGGCAGACCGGAAGTAAAGAACTTCCTGATCGCCAATGCGCTTTTCTGGGCAAAAGAGTACCATGCCGACGGAATCCGTATGGATGCGGTTGCATCGATGCTGTATCTTGATTATGGCAAGCAGGACGGGGAGTGGGTCGCAAATATCTACGGCGGAAATGAGAACCTTGAGGCAATCGAATTTTTAAAACATCTGAACTCCATCTTCAAAAAAGAGTTCCCGGATGCGCTTCTTATCGCAGAGGAATCGACTGCATGGCCGAAGGTGACGGGAGAACTCGACGATGAAGGACTTGGCTTCGACTACAAGTGGAACATGGGCTGGATGAATGATTTTACGGAATATATGAAAAACGATCCGGTATACCGCGGGGCACATCACGATCAGCTGACTTTTTCTATGGTATATGCATACTCGGAGAAATTCATGCTGAGTCTGTCGCACGATGAAGTGGTTCACCTGAAAGGGTCTATGTATACCAAAATGCCGGGTACACCGGAGCAGAAAATGGCAAATCTTCGTCTGGCGTACGCTTATCAGATGGTGCATCCCGGAAAGAAGCTTCTGTTTATGGGACAGGAATTTGGACAGGAAAAAGAGTGGAATGAGAAACAGTCCCTGTCCTGGGAGCTTCTTGAGGACAAGAAACATCTGCAGTTAAAGAACTATATGGCGGCACTTCATGCATTCTACAAAGCAAATCCGGCATTGTATCAGCTTGACGAAAAGCCGGAGGGCTTTGAGTGGATCAATGGCATGGAGTGGGAAAAGAATCTTCTGATCTTCCTTCGCAGAACAAGGAAGAAAGAAGATACGCTGCTTGTCATATGCAACTTCTCGAATGTCGAGTACGATGATTTCCGCATTGGTGTGCCGTATCCAGGAAAGTACAAAGAGATGTTCAACAGCGATGCGGAAAGCTATGGCGGAACAGGCGTCGGAAATCCACGCGTGAAAATGTCGAAAAAAACAGAGTGCGACGAGCGGAAAAACTCGATTACCGTAAAACTCGCACCGCTTTCTGTTCAGGTATTTTCTTATACGAAGCCGGAGACGGGCGCTGCAAGCAATAAGAGCGCAAAGGCAAAAACTGCAGCGAAAGCGGCAGCAGAGAAGAAAACCGGAAAGAAGGGAAAACCGGCTGGAAAAACGGAAGAAGCAGTAAAAGCAGTAAAAGCAGTAAAAGCAAAGAAAACAACAAAGACTGCTCAAAAAGCAGAGAAAAAAGCAGAGAAAAAGGTATCGGAAAAAACGGTGAAAACCGCAGAGAAAAAGCAGGGAACTACGACTGCGACAGAGAAGGTGGAGAAAGCCGTAAAGCAGGCGATCGACAGCAAACCGGTGAAAACGGTAGAGCAGACGGTGGACAAGCTGGTGAAAGCCGGAAAATCCGCAGCGGCAGAGGCAGCAAAAGCCGTGGAAAAATACCGCGCAGCCGCCGATCCGGAAAAGAAGCCGGCTACAAAGCCGGAAACCAAGTCGGAAGCAAAATCAGAGGCAAAACCAGAGACAAAAACGAAAAAAAGCACAGGCATGAGTGAACTCGGCGAGGAGCTGCAGAGAAAATTCGAGACAGAGGAGAGATAACACATGGTGAATCTGACAGCGGCGGAACGCGTCTATGAATACTGGATCGACAAGGCCTCTTCGGCTGCCGATCTGGTGCTGAAGATTGTGTTTGCAGTAATTCTGTTTCTGGTTGCACGCAAACTGATCCTGTGGCTCTGTGGTCTGATCCGGAAAAACATGCGGCGTTTTCACACGGAGGAGGCGGTGGTCAGTTTCACCGTTTCCATGGTGAAATACAGTCTGAACACGCTGCTGGTGCTGACCATTATCGTTCAGCTCGGCATCGTATCCGAAGCGTCGATCGCAGCAGCCATCGCCTCCGCCGGTGTTGCCGTATCCCTGGCATTGCAGGGCGGCCTCTCAAACTTTGCAGGCGGGGTGATGATTCTGCTGCTGAAGCCATTTAAGGTCGGTGACTACATCATTTTCCCGGGCGAAGGCCAGGAGGGAACGGTCAAAAAGATTGAGATGTATTACACGACAATCAACAGCATCGACAACCGTACCATCATGATCCCGAACGCCAATCTTACGAATCACACCATCATCAACGTGACGGCAATGGACCGCAGAAAGCTGGAAATCAAAGTCGGCATTTCTTATGAGTCCGATATCAGAAAAGCGAAGGATATCCTGCGCCGCCTCGTTGAGGAGGAGCCGCATTTTCAGTCGGAGGAGCAGCAGTTTTTCGTAGATGAGCTGGGCGAGAGCGCGATCACGGTCGGTCTGCGCGCCTGGGTCGCAACGGAAAATTACTGGCCGGTCAAATGGAAAATGAATGAGCGCATCAAAGAAGAGTTTGACGCGGCGGGAATTTCCATCCCGTATAACCAGCTCGATGTCCACATCTGCCCGGAACCGGCGAACAAAAAAGCCGGAAAAGGCGATAAATAAAGGATATTTTGAAAATTAACCCTTGCAATTGCACGGAAAAGGTGCTATAGTAAAGTTGTTAATAAGTGACTGTTAAGGAGTGGACGATTTCGTCCACTCTTTCTTGTGTACAGGGAAATGAAAGAATTTTTCGAAAGTTTCCCTAAATCAAAAAAGGTGGTGAGGATTTGAGCAGAAGAGAAGAATACGAACAGAAGGCAGAAGAACTGATCACTCCGATTGTAGAAGCCAATGGTTTTGAACTGGTGGATGTGGAGTATGTCAAAGAGGGCGGTACCTGGTACCTGCGTGCTTACATCGACAAAGAAGGCGGAATTACCGTAGATGACTGCGAAATCGTCAGCCGTGCATTTTCTGACCGGCTGGACGCAGAGGACTTTATCGATGACGCCTATATCATGGAGGTCAGCTCCCCGGGCCTTGGACGTCCGCTGAAAAAAGAGAAAGACTATAAGAGAAGCATGGGAAAAGAGCTGGAAATCCGGACATACCGTGCGATCGAGAGAAACCGGGAATTTTACGGAATACTCACCGCATATGATGATAACAGTGTGACCATTTTGGAGGAGGACGGAACAGAGCGCGTCTTCCAGAAAAGCGATATTGCATTGATCCGTTTAGCATTTGATTTCTAAACAGACGCAGATACAGGAGGAAAAGAGAAAAATGAATACAGAATTAATGGAGGCCCTTGAAGTTCTTGAGAAAGAGAAGAATATCAGCAAAGATACCCTGCTTGAGGCAATTGAGCAGTCGCTGATCCAGGCCTGTAAAAACCATTTTGGCAAAGCAGATAATGTAAAGGTAAGCATTAACGCCCAGACTGGTGATTTCAAAGTCGTAGCAGAGAAAACCGTTGTTGATCTGGTACAGGATCCGATCATGGAGATCGCCCTTTCCGATGCAAAACGTGCAGACTCCCGCTATGAACTCGGCGATATCGTTCCGGTAGAAATCAAATCCAAAGAGTTCGGCCGTATTGCAACCCAGAATGCCAAAAACGTCATTCTTCAGAAGATCCGTGAGGAAGAGCGTAAAGTTCTGTTTGATCAGTACTTCGAGAAAGAGCACGATGTGGTTACCGGTGTGGTACAGCGCTATGTGGGACGCAACGTCAGCATCAACCTCGGTAAAGTAGACGCTCTGCTGACCGAGAACGAGCAGGTCAAAGGCGAGAAATTTGAGCCGACCCAGCGTGTGAAAGTATACGTTCTGGAAGTAAAGAATACAACCAAGGGACCGAAAGTCATGGTATCCCGTACCCATCCGGAACTCGTAAAACGTCTCTTTGAGTCTGAGGTTTCCGAGGTTGCAGAAGGCATCGTAGAGATCAAGAGCATTGCCCGTGAGGCAGGAAGCCGTACGAAAATGGCAGTATGGTCCAACGATCCGAACGTCGATGCAGTCGGCGCATGCGTCGGTATGAACGGAAGCCGTGTCAACGCGGTTGTCAATGAGCTGAACGGAGAGAAGATCGACATCATTACATGGGATGAGAACCCGGCACTCCTGATCGAGAACGCACTGAGCCCGGCAAAAGTTATCTCCGTTATGGCAGATCCGGATGAGAAGACCGCAAAAGTAATCGTTCCGGATTACCAGCTTTCCCTTGCCATCGGTAAAGAGGGACAGAACGCAAGACTTGCCGCACGTCTGACCGGATTCAAGATCGACATTAAGAGCGAGACCCAGGCACGCGAGGCAGGAGACTTCGACTACGTAGAAGAAGAGGAATACGAGGAAGAGGACAATTACGATGAGTCCGCAGCAGAGGAGGAAACCATCTCTGCAGAAGAAAACTTCGACGAGAATGATGTAGAAACAGCAGAGAAAGCCGGAGACGAAGAGTAATTAAAATAAAAACAAAGGCGGGATGAGCATTTGAGTACAGTTCGTAAAGTGCCGCTGCGTAAATGCATTGGCTGCAATGAAATGAAAAACAAAAAAGAAATGATCCGCGTGGTGAAAACCACCGAAGGAACGATTGTTCCGGACACAACCGGAAGAATGAACGGACGCGGTGCTTATGTCTGCTCTCTGGAATGTCTGGGGAAAGCAATGAAAAACAAAGGACTTTCCCGTTCTCTGAAGGCAGAAATTCCATCAGAGGTTTATGAGCAGTTAAAGGAGGCATTTGCGAAGATTGAACAGTCAAAGTAAAGGATTATCCATGCTGGGCCTTGCCATGAAGGCGGGTAAGGTATCGAGCGGCGAATTTGCGACCGAGCAGGCCGTAAAGAGCGGCAGCGCATACCTTGTCATTCTGGCGGAAACGGCGTCGGCCAATACACAGAAGAAATTTCGCAATATGTGTGCATACTATAAAGTGCCATGCATTCTTTTTGGGGACAAAGAGCAGCTTGGAAGAGCCATCGGAAGAGAATACCGTTCTTCCCTTGCCGTATGTGAAGCGCATTTTGCAGAAAAAATAGCAGCATTGTTGGCAGAAGCGTAAGGCGTAAGGCCGGAAAGGTCGGTGGATGGATGCAGGAAACACGAAAACCGCAGAAAGAGGAGAAAAGATCATTGGAAAAGAAAGATACAGAAAATATGGAAATGAAGAAACCGGAAGAGCAGGCAAAACCGAAGAAAAAGAAAATTATTTCCGTTGTGCGTCCGCAGAACGCAACAAGTAAAGAAGCAAAAGAGTTCACAAAGAACCAGGGACAGAAAAAAGACCGTCCGTCCCGCGGAAACGGCCGTCCGGAAGGAAACCGCAATGGAAACGGAAGAAGCGAGGACCGTCCGAACCGTGGAAACGGAAACGGCGGAAATGGAGATCGTCCGAACCGCAATGGAGACCGTCCGCAGGGAGAGCGCCGTTTCAACAATAACGGAGACCGTCCGAACCGCAATGGAGACCGTCCGCAGGGAGAGCGCCGCTTCAACAATAACGGAGACCGCCCGAACCGCAGCGGAGACCGTCCGCAGGGAGAACGCCGCTTCGGCGGAAACAATGGAGACCGCCCGAACCGCAGCGGAGACCGTCCGGGAGGAGACCGCAATAACGGCGGAAGAAGCGGAAACGGTGAGAGAAGCGGAAGACCATTCGGTGAGCGTTCCGCACGTCCAAACGGAGGCAGACCGGGAAATAATGGCGGAAGACCGTTCGCAGGAAAGGATGATGATTCCCAGAATCAGAACCGCCGTCCGGGAGGAGACCGCCGCAGAACCGAGCATAAGAGCTCTGCAGGCGATACAATGAGCCTTGGCATCAAGAAGCCAGGCCGTGATACAGGAAGAAAAGAAAAAGACAAAAACAAAGATTCTTTAAGAGAAAATAAATTCAGTGAAGACAGAGGAAGAGGCGGAAACCGTCCGAACCAGGGACATCATCAGCAGTCCAGACTCCCGAAAGCGCTCCAGAAACCGGTCAACAAACCGAAACAGGAAGCTCCGAAGGATGAGGTAAAGGAGATTACCCTGCCGGAGAAAATGACCATCCGCGAGCTGGCTGAGAAGATGAAAATGCAGCCGGCAGTCATCGTAAAGAAACTGTTCATGGAAGGAACGATGGTTACCGTAAACCATGAGATCGATTTCGAAAAAGCACAGGAAATCGCGCTTGATTATAACATCATCGCTGAGCCGGAAGAGAAAGTCGATGTGATCGAAGAGCTCTTAAAAGAGGACGAAGAGGATGAAAAAGACATGGTTCCGCGTCCGCCGGTAGTCTGCGTTATGGGACACGTTGACCACGGTAAAACATCTCTTCTGGACTGCATCCGGAACACCCATGTCACCGACCGTGAGGCTGGCGGTATTACCCAGCACATCGGTGCATACACCGTTTCGATCAACAAACAGAAGATTACGTTCCTCGATACCCCGGGACATGAGGCATTCACCGCTATGCGTATGCGTGGAGCCAATGCAACGGATATCGCCATTCTCGTTGTCGCAGCAGACGACGGTGTGATGCCGCAGACCGTTGAGGCAATCAACCATGCAAAAGCAGCCGGCGTTGAGATCATCGTTGCGATCAATAAGATCGATAAACCAGGCGCAAACGTAGAGCGTGTAAAACAGGAGCTCTCCGAGTACGAACTGATTCCGGAGGACTGGGGCGGAAGCACCGTATTCGTTCCGGTATCTGCAAAGAACAACGAAGGTATCGACGATCTGCTTGAGATGATCCTTCTGACTTCCGAAGTGCTTGAGCTGAAAGCAAACCCGAACCGGAAAGCAAGAGGTCTTGTCATCGAGGCTGAGCTGGATAAAGGAAAAGGACCGGTTGCTACCATTCTGGTACAGAAAGGTACCCTGCATGTCGGCGATTACATCGCAGCAGGCGCATGCTCCGGTAAAGTCCGTGCGATGATGGAT
The DNA here is from genome assembly GCF_003479105.1 of Blautia sp. AF19-13LB. Lineage (NCBI taxonomy): Bacteria > Bacillati > Bacillota > Clostridia > Lachnospirales > Lachnospiraceae > Blautia > Blautia sp. AF19-13LB. Next base: position 19,562 of record NZ_QUGO01000006.1, on the reverse strand, counting down.
GATAAGGGACGCCGCGTCAAAGAGGCAGGCCCGTCTACTCCGGTTGAGATCCTCGGACTTTCCGATGTTCCGAACGCAGGAGAGATCCTCGTTCAGACCGATAACGATAAAGAAGCAAAGAACTTCGCAGCAACCTTCGTGGCAGAGAACAAGAAGAACCTGCTTGAGGAGACAAAAGCGAAGATGTCCCTGGATGATCTGTTCAACCAGATTCAGGAGGGTAACTTAAAAGAACTGGCACTTGTTGTCAAAGCCGATGTACAGGGATCTGTCGAGGCAGTAAAACAGAGTCTTGTCAAACTCTCCAACGAGGAAGTTGCCGTACGCGTCATCCACGGCGGTGTCGGTGCGATCAACGAGTCCGACGTTATGCTGGCAACCGCATCTTCCGCCATCATTATCGGATTTAACGTACGCCCGGATGCGAACGCAAAATCCATGGCAGAGCAGAACGGCGTAGACATCCGTCTGTACCGTGTCATCTACCAGGCAATTGAGGATGTTGAGGCAGCCATGAAGGGTATGCTTGAGCCGGTTTACGAAGAGAAAGTTATCGGCCATGCCGAGGTACGTCAGCTCTTCAAGGCATCCGGTGTCGGAACGATCGCCGGAAGCTATGTACTGGACGGAACGTTCCAGAGAGGCTGCAAAGTTCGAATCAGCCGCGAAGGAAACCAGATCTTCGAAGGAAATCTGGCATCCCTCAAACGTTTCAAAGACGATGTCAAAGAAGTGCGCTCCGGCTATGAGTGCGGTCTTGTATTTGAAGGATTCAACGATCTTCAGGAGTTCGATCAGGTCGAGGCTTATATCATGGTAGAAGTGCCGAGATAGAAATGAGGAATTAAGTTGAGAAAAAACAGTATTAAAAACACCAGGATCAACGGGGAAGTACAGAAAGAGCTTTCCAACATCATCCGGAACGAGATCAAGGATCCGCGCATCGGAATGATGACCTCTGTCACAGCGGCAGAGGTAGCGCCGGATCTGAAGACGTGTAAAGTATATATCAGTGTGTTTGGCGATGATGAGGCGAAGAAAGAAACCATCCGCGGCTTAAAGAGCGCGGAGGGCTTCATCCGCCGTATGCTGGCCAAGACCATTAACCTCCGCAATACACCGGAGCTGACCTTTGTCCTGGATGAGTCGATTGAATATGGCGTTACGATGTCGAAACTGATTGATGAAGTAACACACAAAGAAGACAAAAAGGATGAGGAAAATGAAGAAAATTGAAGAAATTCTAAACGGAGTCTCCTGCATGGCCATCGCCGGACACGTTCGTCCGGACGGTGACTGCATCGGTTCCTGCCTGGGATTATACCAGTATCTTCGCGACAATCGGCCGGAGATTCAGGCAGATGTCTATCTTGAGGATCCACGGCCGGAATTTTCCTATCTTCCGGGTTTTTCTGAGGTAAAGACAAGCTGTGAAGAGAAAGCGTACGACCTTGTGGTCCTTCTGGATGTATCCAGCGAGGAGCGCATCGGCGTTGCCGCACCGCTTCTTGCAAAAGCGGGAAAGACGATCTGCATCGATCACCATGTGACGAATACAGAATATTGCGAAATCAATCACGTAGAGCCGGATGCAAGCTCTGCCTGCGAGGTGCTGTTTGGGCTTCTGGAGGAAGAAAAGATCTCCGAGCCGTGCGCCGAGGCGCTGTACACCGGTATTGTGACCGATTCCGGCGTATTCCAGTACAGCAGCACCTCTCCGCACACGATGCGGGTTGCGGCCGCTCTGATGGAAAAGGGAGTTCCGTTTACCAGAATCATCGAGGATGCATTCTTCAAGAAAACATACGTACAGAACCAGATTATGGGACGCACGCTGACAGAGAGCATCATGCTTCTCGACAAGCAGTGTATTGTCGGTATCGTGCGGAAGAAGGTCATGGACTTCTATGGCCTGACATCGGGAGATATGGACGGCATTGTCATCCAGTTAAAAAATACAGAAGGCGTTCACGTAGCGATCTTCCTGTATGAGCTGGAGCCGCAGGTCTTCAAAGTAAGCCTCCGCTCCGACGAGCTGGTTGATGTGAGCAAAATCGCAGCCGTATTCGGCGGCGGCGGCCATATCCGTGCGGCTGGCTGCACGATGTCAGGTTCTCCGTATGATGTAATCAACAATCTGACTCTGTATATCGAAAAACAGCTTCTTGCAGAAGAGGAAGAAGAGACGACAGAGGAAGAAGCATAAACAGGAAACAGCCGGGCGCAGAAAATATATCCACGCCCGGTTTTCTTGTGAAAAAGAGGGAGACAAAACAACATGATAAACGGAGTTCTGAACGTATGGAAAGAGGCGGGATTTACGTCGCATGACGTGGTTGCGAAGCTGCGCGGCATCCTGCACCAGAAAAAAATCGGCCACACCGGAACCCTAGACCCGGATGCGACGGGCGTGCTTCCGGTCTGCCTTGGAAAGGGAACGCGTCTCTGCGATATGCTGACCGATGAAACGAAGACGTATGAAGCGCTGCTTCACCTTGGAATCGCAAGGGATACGCAGGACATGAGCGGAACCGTGACAGCAGAAGCGCCAGTGACCGTGACGGAAGAAGAGGTGCGGGACTGCATCGCCTCGTTTGTCGGGGAGCAGCAGCAGGTGCCGCCGATGTATTCCGCGCTGAAGGTTAATGGAAAGAAACTCTACGAGCTGGCGCGGGAAGGCATCGAGATCGAGCGGAAGGCCCGCACGGTGCACTTTTACGAGATCAGCATTCTGGAAATGAAGCTTCCGCTGGTGCGCATGGAGGTAACGTGTTCGAAGGGAACGTATATCCGCACCCTGTGCCACGATATCGGCGAAAAACTGGGCTGCCACGGATGTATGGAGCAGCTGATCCGCACGAGAGTCGGCCAGTTTGACCGAAACGGAGCGCACACGCTTGACGAGATCGCAGCGATTGTCGGTGAGGGCCGCCTTTCGGAGATCCTCGTGCCGGTCGATGAAATGTTTGCCGCGCTGCGCAGCTTTGCGACAGCGGACGATCATGCGAAAAAGCTTGCGGAAAACGGAAATCCGCTGAAACCGGCGCAGATCCGCGAAATCGGGGAAACTGCTTCCGGCGGGGACTTCGCAGAAGACGAGGAGTTCCGCCTTTATCTCGATGGCGGAACGTTTGTCGGTATTTATCAATACAGACCATCACAAAACTTAACCAGACCGGTCAAGTTATTTCTGGAGAGAACATGAGATATCTAACAAAAACACTGGATTTTGACAGCAGAGGGGACAGCGTTGTAACCCTGGGAAAATTTGACGGCCTCCACCGGGGGCATATGCTTCTGATCCGTCGTGTCCTTGCAATCGGCAGAACGGAAGGACTGGAAACGGTTGTGTTTACGTTTGACGTGCCGCCGCAGTCGAAAGTGCAGCATGTCAAGCCGCATCAGCTGCTGACGAATGAGGAGAGAAGAGCCCGCCTCGAACAGCTTGGCATGGACTGCCTTGTGGAATGCCCGTTTGTGGATGAAGTGATGCACATGACGCCGGAAGCCTTTATCAAAGAGATTCTGGTGGATAAGCTGCACGCGAAAAAAGTTGTTGTGGGAAAGGATTTCGGTTTTGGCTACAAGAGAAGCGGCACAGCCGAAATGCTGAAAGAAATGGGCCCGTCCCTTGGTTTTGAAACCGAGATCATCGAAAAAGCAGAGGAAAACGGCCGCGAGATCAGCAGCACCTGGGCACGGGAAGAGCTGGAACAGGGCAATATGGAAGCCGTGAGCGGTCTGCTCGGCTACGATTACGCGGTTCACGGCGAGATTGTCCACGGTCATGCACTCGGCAGAACGATCGGCGTGCCGACCATCAATCAGATCCCGCCGGCAGAAAAGCTGCTTCCGCCGTTCGGCGTCTACGTTTCCGAGGTGAAAATCGAAGGAAAAATTTATTACGGTATCACAAACATCGGTGTTAAGCCGACGGTACAGGAAAAATTTACCGGCGTGGAGACGAATCTTTTTGACTGCAGCGAGGATCTCTATGGAAAACAGGCGGAGGTTTCTCTGTTAAAATTTCTGCGCCCGGAGCAGAAATTTGTTTCGATCGACGCGCTGAAAAACCAGCTCGATCATGATGTTGCGGCAGGAAAAAAATATGTAGAAAAAAAGTTCGCTCAGCAGTGAAACACTCGCTGTTTCGCTGCGTAAGAAAGTGATTCAGGTGTGAGCAGCTCTCCTTTTGCGAAGCAAAACTTAAAATGAGAGCTGCGAAAGTTACAGTTCGGAGAACTGTAACTACGTGAAAATTCATCGCGAAAACATCTGATTTTAGTATTTACAATTCGAAAAGCGTATGCTATACTAATCGAGTATGTGGGACAAAAAAGATCCCCGGACCCTGATTCAGAGGCAGGACACTCCGACCACTTCTTAGTCAGCGGTGCAATCAAAATAATAGGAGGAATTTAAAATGATTTCGAAAGAAAAAAAACAGGCAATCATCAAAGAGTATGCAAGAACTGAGGGAGATACAGGATCACCGGAAGTACAGGTAGCTGTTCTTACCGCAAGAATCGAGGAGCTCACTGAGCATCTGAAAGTTCACCACAAAGATCATCACTCCAGAAGAGGTCTTCTGAAAATGGTTGGTCAGAGACGTGGTCTGCTTGACTACTTAAAGAAAACTGATATTGAAAGATACCGTGCTTTAATCGAGAAGTTAGGAATCAGAAAATAATCAGCTTGGAACAACGGGCGGGATACATTTTCCGCCCGTTTCTTTGCTTGTAAGATCAAAGACAGCAAACGACATGGAGCCATTCTGGGCGCAGGAATTTTATCCGAGACCACTGAAAAACACATTGAAAGCTGCATCTTGTCCGTATTCCGGTGTGCTTTTCAGTTGTTTCGGAAATTCTGCTCAGAAGAAAAAAAGGAGATTATTTATGTACAAGAGTTTTTCTATGGAACTGGCAGGCAGAACCCTGACCGTAGACGTAGGCCGTGTAGCAAAACAGGCAAACGGCGCAGCATTTATGCATTATGGCGATACTGTAGTTCTTTCTACAGCAACCGCATCTGAGAAACCGCGTGATGGCATCGACTTCTTCCCATTAAGCGTTGAGTACGAAGAGAAGATGTACGCCGTTGGAAAAATCCCGGGCGGATTCAACAAAAGAGAAGGAAAAGCAAGCGAGCACGCAATTCTGACCAGCCGTGTCATTGACCGTCCGATGCGTCCGCTGTTCCCAAAAGATTACCGCAACGATGTTACCTTAAACAACATGGTAATGTCCGTAGATCCGGAGTGTGATCCGGAAGTAGTCGCAATGCTGGGTTCCGCAATCGCAACCTGCATTTCCGACATCCCGTTTGACGGTCCGTGTGCCATGACTCAGATCGGTATGATCGACGGCGAGTTCATCGTAAACCCGACTCTCGCACAGAAAGCAGTATCCGACCTGAAACTGACCGTAGCTTCCACCAGAGAGAAAGTCATCATGATCGAAGCCGGAGCAAAAGAGATTCCGGAAGCAAAAATGATCGACGCCATCTACAAAGCACACGAAGTAAACCAGGAAATCATCAAATTCATCGACAGCATCGTAGCAGAGGTTGGAAAACCGAAACACGCTTATGAGAGCTGCGCTATTCCGGAAGAGCTGTTTGCAGCGATCAAAGAGATCGTTCCTCCGGCCGAGATGGAAGAGGCTGTTTTCAGCGATGACAAACAGACAAGAGAAGAAAACATCCGTGTCATCACCGAGAAACTCGAGGAGGCATTTGCCGACAACGAAGAGTGGCTGGCAGTATTAGGCGAGGCTGTTTACCAGTATCAGAAAAAGACTGTTCGTAAGATGATCTTAAAAGACCACAAACGTCCGGACGGCCGTGCGATCACAGAAATCCGTCCTCTGGCAGCAGAGGTTGACATTATCCCGCGTGTTCATGGTTCCGCTATGTTCACCCGTGGACAGACTCAGATCTGCAACGTAACAACACTGGCTCCGCTTTCCGAAGCACAGAAACTGGACGGACTGGATGAGTTCGAGACCTCCAAACGTTACATGCATCAGTACAACTTCCCGTCCTACTCTGTAGGTGAGACAAAACCGTCCCGCGGACCGGGACGCCGTGAGATCGGCCATGGTGCTCTGGCAGAACGTGCCCTGGTTCCGGTACTTCCGACCGAGGAAGAGTTCCCGTACGCAATCCGTACCGTATCCGAGACCTTCGAGTCCAACGGTTCTACTTCCCAGGCAAGTATCTGTGCATCCACCATGTCTCTGATGGCTGCCGGTGTACCGATCAAAAAACCGGTTGCAGGTATCTCCTGCGGTCTGGTAACAGGCGAGACCGATGATGATTACCTCGTACTGACCGATATCCAGGGTCTCGAAGACTTCTTCGGCGACATGGACTTTAAGGTAGCTGGTACCCACGACGGAATCACTGCAATCCAGATGGATATCAAGATCCATGGACTGACCCGTCAGATCGTAGAAGAGGCGATTGCCAGAACGAAACAGGCAAGAGAGTACATCCTGACCGAGGTTATGGAGAAAGCGATCGCAGAGCCGCGTAAGACGGTCGGCGAGTTCGCTCCGAAGATCATCCAGATGATGATCGACCCGCAGAAGATCGGTGAAGTTGTCGGCCAGAGAGGAAAGACCATCAACGCCATCATCGATGAGACCGGCGTAAAGATCGACATCACAGATGACGGTGCAGTTTCCATCTGCGGAACCGAGCAGGCTATGATGGATCAGGCAAAGAAATATATCGAGATCATCGCAAGCGACTTTACCGAGGGACAGATCCTGACCGGAAAAGTTGTCAGCATCAAAGACTTCGGTGCTTTCCTTGAGTTCGCACCTGGAAAAGAAGGTCTGGTACACATCTCCAAGCTCGCCAAACAGCGTGTTGAGAAAGTAGAAGACGTTGTCAGCCTTGGCGATGTTGTAAAAGTAGTCTGCATGGGCAAAGATAAGATGGGCCGTGTAAGCTTCAGTATCAAGGATGTTCCGGCAGACGCGAAATAAATAGATCTGCCAGACGATAAAGAGCGGGGAACACAGAAAAAGGGATCTGCAAAACGGTTCGTTTTTCTGTGTTTTCTTATGTCCAATAGGAGTGAAAGCTATGAGATACCATAATATAACGAAAGACGATATGCTGAACGGAGACGGCCTGCGCGTCGTGCTCTGGGTCGCCGGATGCGGTCATCACTGCAAGGGATGTCAGAATCCGATTACCTGGGATCCAAATGGCGGCATCCCGTTTGATGACGCGGCAAAGGCAGAAATTTTTGAACAGCTGGACAAGGACTACATTTCCGGCATCACCTTTTCCGGCGGAGATCCGCTGCATGAGGCAAACCGGGCGGATGTGACGGCTCTGGCAAAAGAGATCAAGGAAAGATATCCGAAAAAAGATATCTGGGTTTACACCGGATATGAGTGGGAATCCGTCTGTGATCTGGAACTGATGGATTACACGGACGTGGTTGTGGACGGTCGCTTTATTCTTGCCAAGAGGGACGTTACCCTGGAATGGAAGGGCAGCCAGAATCAGAGAGTCATTGATGTGAAAAAGACGAGAGCACGCGGCGAAGTCGTACTGTTCGGCGAAAAGTAGTCACGCAAAAAGAAAAGGAGACGCTTTATGGAAACCATTAAAATTCAGTATTTAAACGATGAAATTGAGCGCCTGCGCTATATCGACGGAAAGTCCGACTGGATCGATCTGCGCGCAGCAGAGGAAGTGGAGTTAAAGGCCGGAGAATTCAAGCTGATCCACCTCGGCGTTGCCATGCAGCTGCCGGAAGGCTATGAGGCGCATATTGTGCCGAGAAGCAGCACCTTCAAGAACTTCGGTATTATCCAGACGAACCACTGCGGTATCATCGACGAGAGCTACTGCGGACCGAACGACTGGTTCTACATGCCGGCGTATGCCCTGCGCGACACCGTGATTCATGTCAATGACCGTATCTGCCAGTTCCGCATCGAGAAACACCAGCCGACCATCGGCTTTGAAGAAGTTGACCACTTAAACGGCGAGGACCGCGGCGGAATTGGAAGTACAGGAAAACAGTAAATCTGAGCTGCGAATTATTATAGAAAGACCCCGGAAACATCAGTGAAAACTGGCGTTTCCGGGGTCTTTTTTATTTTATCTGAACCGTATTATTCGTGATTTTGAATTTTTTAAAGCTGTTGATGAAGCTCGAAATCCTGCTGTACCCATACTGCTTCACATCAAAGCCCGGGAAGCGGCTCCGTAGAGCGTCGTGGATGATGCTCAGGTTGTCGATATGGCCGCCGTTGGAGCAGATCAGGTCGGTGATGCATTTCTCAATCTGCTGGCGCGATACGGTGTTCTGGCGCTCTTTCACGAGGTAATTGTGACCCGTCTTCAGCACCTCGATATCATTCATACTTTCCAAAAACGTAGAAAGCTTCGAATAGCCGTAATTTCGAACATCAAACTCCGAAAATTTCTTCTGTAAAATACTGCCGATCTCACTGAGCGTCGTATTCTTTCCGTGGTCATTATTTTCCGTCAGCACACGGGAAACCGTCCGTTCAATCTCGGCCTTGCTCGTAATCGCTTCATCCTGCGAAGCGCCATATCCATAGCGCGCCGAACTTTCCGAAACAGCGGTAATCGCAGGAGAGATATCATCCTCATTCTGGGAGATCACCTCAAGAATTTTAAAGGCATCACACGCCACACGGAACGACGATGGAGTCTTCTGCTCACCCATACCGAGCACGAACATTCCAGATTCGCGCAGCCGCTGTGCCAGCTTCGTAAAGTCGGAATCCGAGGAGACCAGGCAGAAGCCCTCCACATTTCCGGAATAGAGAATGTCCATCGCATCGATGATCATCGCGGAGTCGGTCGAGTTCTTTCCGTTCGTATTGCTGTACTGCTGGATCGGGTTGATCGAGTAGCGTAAGAGCTGCTCCTTCCAGCTTTTCTTCGAGATATCGGTCCAGTCCCCGTAGATTCTCTTGTAAGTAGCGACGCCCTGGTCCGAAACCTCGTCCAGGATATATTTGATGTATTTCGGGGAAACATTGTCCGCATCGATCAATACGGCAAACCGGCTGTCTTTCTGTTCCATAGATTCTGTCCTTTCTGCGGCTTGAATAGTTACGAAAATAGATACCTCTAGTTTAGTACATTTCAGCCCACAAATCAACCGGGAGTTTGAAATGACAAAAAAACTTGTCAAAAGTATTGACAAATAAAGTTGTCAATAGTAGAGTAGTAGATGACAAGAAAAGTTGTCAAATAGAGAGCTCATCTAAAAAACGTGACAAGAAAGGAGATGCTGCGATGCCGCTGTACAATCAGTTAAAAGAGTACCGTTCGAAGCTCGGCATCAACCAGACCGACCTTGGGAAAATGGCGGGGGTATCGAGACAGACTATCAGCCTGATCGAGAGGGGAGATTATTCACCGTCGGTGACACTGGCGTTAAAACTTGCAAAAATCTGTGAAGTAAAAGTAGAAGATATTTTTCAATATGAGGAGGATGAATCATGAAAGAAAAACAGGGGAACAAACCAAATTCCTACGGAAAGTTGATGAAACGGATGCTGATTTATCTGGGAATCGGCGGAGTCTGCGGTTTTTTTGTCGGAATTTTTATGACGTTCGGAGTGAAAAATGGCATGAGTGATCTGAGCGATCTGGTCCGCCCGCTGGCACTGCCGATCATTGCGGTAATTTTCGTTGTAAGCATTGTCCTGATGGAATTTTACAGCCGGAAATTAAAGGATACGATGAAGCATCTCGAAGAAGCAGAGGATGAACAGTACGAAGTCTTAAGCTATGAAGAAGAGAAATACGGCGCGATGCTGATGAACTGCAATGTGATTTCGCAGGTCTGCGATATCATCGTGCTGACATTTACCTTTTCCCGTTCCTGGCTGGAAGAAGCATCGGGAAAAGAGCTTGCCGGATTCCTGGCAGCCTGTGTTCTGTTTTGTATCAACTTCTTTCTCTATGGCTATTATCAGATGCGTTACGTGAAAATGGTTCAGGCGGCTCATCCGGAGAAGAGAGGAGATATGAACTCGAAAAACTTCCAGAAAGACTGGATGGCAAGCTGCGATGAGGCAGAAAAAGAGATGGTATATCAGAGTGCCTATAAGGCCTATATGGCGCTGGGCAAGATGATTCAGATCCTGCTGTGTGCGACGATGATCCTGCATCTGGTGTTCCATACCGGTATTCTCGCAGTCATTGTCGTGGGCGTCATTTATCTGACGATGACACTCACATATCATCGTTCCTGTGTAAGTCTGCAGAAAGCAAAACTGAATCTGTAATCCTGTAAATACAAAAAACTGCGTGGAATGCATTTCAGAATCGTGCATTCCGCGCAGTTTTGCGTTTGGTATGAAAAATGTCAGCTGATCGGAGCCGTCGGTGTCTTTGAATCATACTTTTTGTCGATATCTTTCATGACAAACAGATACGAAACACCGGTAAAGACAGCTGCCGTCACCCAGGCTGCCGGGTCACAGAAGCAGGCGAGCGGATAGCTGATGACTTTTATGGCAATCACAGCTACAATAAGGCGCGCAAAGAGTTCAGAAACACCGCCCATCATAGGCAGAAAGCCGTAGCCGCAACCCTGCATTGCATTTCGGAAAATAAAGATGGTGCAGAGCGGTACATAAAAAAGAGCACACATATAGGAATAAGTCTTTGCCCATGGCATCATGGCGGCCATATCGACATCACCCGAGAAGAAGAGGGAAAGACATGGCTTCAGAAGAAGGAAGACGAGAGCAGCGGCTGCGATCGAATACGTGACGGAAGTCAGAAGTGCAGCGCGAACTCCCTTTTTAATCCGTGGAATATCGCCCTTTCCGAAATTTTGTCCACTGTAGGTTGCCATCGTCTGTCCCATTGCGGAAAAGCCCTGTGTGACCAGATTCTGCAGCTTACAGGCCGCCGTGAAAGCGGCAACCGCCTCCGAGCCGAACAGGTTAATGGCAGCCTGCATAATCATTGTACCGGATGCGGTGATGGCAAACTGGAGTGCCATCGGAATGCCCATCGAGAGCTGATGGCGGGAATCTGCCGCATGAAGCTTCCAGTGGTGTTTTTCCGGCCACATATCCGGCATGGAGCGATAAATATAAAAAAGACAGAGCACAGCAGAAATTCCCTGGGAGAAAACGGTTGCATATCCGGCTCCCGCAACGCCCATTTTAAAACGAATGATGAGAAGCAGATCCAGAAGAACATTTAATACAGCCGAAAAAATCAGGAACATCAGCGGAGTCTGGCTGTTTCCTACTGCACGCAGATAGGAGGAAAGCAGATTGTAAAAAATCGTAGCGATCAGGCCACCGCAGATAATCATAATATAGGTATAAGCGTCCTGAAAAATATTTTCCGGTGTGTTCATGAGATGCAGCAACGGCCGCATGGAGATCATGCTGAAGAATGTCAGGACAACCGTGAAAAGGAGAGCCAGTAGAATGCCGTTTGCCACACTTCGCTTTACTCCGCTCGTATCCTTTGCACCGAACCGTTGCGATGTCAGAACCGTAAAGCCTGCTGTGATGCCCTGCGCAAATCCAAGCACCAGGAACATAATCGTTCCCGTAGAACCAACTGCAGCCAGTGCATCCGCTCCGACATATCGGCCAACGATAATCGTGTCTGCCATGTTGTAGAGCTGCTGGAAAATGTTTCCGATAATCAGCGGCAGCGTAAACTGCAGAATGACCGGAAGCGGACTTCCCTTTGTCATGTCTTTTTCCATGAGAAAACCTCCTCGAAATGATGGTAAAATAAGTTTTATCTTCGCTTAAAACGAAAGTTATTTTATCACATTCTGAAGAGGTTGTCATACCCTTATTTTGACATTTTTTCTGCGAAATTTGACGAAGGGAAAAGTGAACGACTTGAATAGACAGTTATAAAAATTTTTCGTATGCAGACTTTATTTTTTCCGCCATTTGCTGCAGCCTTTGCGCGCGTAGACCGAAAATACGAACTGCAAGATCACCGCAGGAAAGTATAGTTGCGCCGCCGTCAATTTCCGGATCGGAGGCAAGAAATTCCCGGATTTCATCCAGAAGGGTATCTGCGTGCTCCGATCGTGAGAGAAAGAGATTTACGTCTCGAGTCCCTGCGAGTGTGAATACGCACCGATTGGAAATAAAGCATCGTTGATCTGAAGAAGATAAAAATTAAGTTCGGACATAAAAAGTCTCCTGAAAATCATAAGATACGGAATGAGCCTGCCCGCGAAAAGAGGTCGGCCCATTCTTCCGAAGGTACGGACAAAAACCGCATCAGTGATGATGGTTGTGGATGGATGCGGAAATTCGCTGGTCAAAATCGAGCTTTTTCACCTCTTTTACTGCCGTGACGCCGTGAATCTTCTGCAGCATAATAAGCATGGGCTCGTTGTAGATTGTAATAAACGTATCGTCTTTGCCCCAGAACAGCGATGCATAGCAGTTGCCGATCTCTGTTCCGTGATCGGTTGTCTTTTTATGTATTTTTTTGAAGGCCTCGTGCCATTCAATATCGACATATTCGACAGTTTTTCCGGAAAGATCAAAGTCCGGAAGTTTCCCCAAAATTTGTTCGCAAAGCATGAAAACACATCCTCCTTATCGAATTACCAGAGCTGAAGCAACATCATGACACCCGGAATCCACGCAGTGACGATGCCCTCAAAAACCTGAAGGCATGGCACAAATTTTCCGAGTTTCTTTCCGCAGATATCCTCTACGAAGGAAGTACCCCAAAGAATTGCCCAAAGATACCAGATTCCTGCCCAACGCAGATCCGGTGTAATACCAAGTGCGGCACTTCCGGTAAAGCCCTCGATGGTTCCGAAAATCACAGCATTGACGGCGACAAATGTGGAAAACCAGGCAAACGGAATCGGGCTTGCATTCAGAAACTTATTGACCGCAACAAAAAGGTACGTAAAGCAGAACAGCAGTCCCGTTCCGGCTGCATAGTAATTTCCCTGCATCAGATTTACAAAGTTGATGAAAAGGGAAAGCCCGCCGGTAAAAATATTCATTACAGCGGCCGAGCGTCCGTCCACATGATACAGGGCGCACATGCCGTTATTGATCAGTACAATTCCTACAAATAAAAGACACACTCCAAGCATAATAAAATTCTCCTCGTATGGTTTTATATGATACAGAGCCGTTTAGAACAGGCTGTAAAGCTGGGTCAGCGGCAGCTTTTCGGCCGGTCGGGAAGTGATTTCCTCTCCATCGACTGTTACTTTATACGTCTCCGGATCTACAGTAAGCTTCGGTGTGCGGTCGTTCCATACCATAGCCTTCTTGCTGATATTGCGACAGCCGTGTACCGGGACAACGTTTTTTTCCAGTCCGTAAGCATCTTTTATGCCTGCGTCAAAGGCAGCCTTAGAAACAAAGGTCAGGCAGGCTTCCTGTTTTGCTTTTCCATGAGCGGCAAACATTGGCTGGTAGCAGACCGGCTGTGTTGTCGGGATGGAAGCATTGGCATCTCCCATTTTGGAAGCAACAATCATGCCGCCTTTGATGATCATATCCGGTTTGGAACCGAAGAAAGCGGGATTCCAGAGCACGAGATCTGTCGTATGATCCTGACCGCTATCTGGCACATACTCTCAGATTTAAAGTCATATACACCAGAAGGTTTTCTTGAATCTCGTCCTGTGAAGGAAGAAAAGATTCTTTCTACTTCACAAGCACTTAATCTTTTAAGGCAACGTGGTTATGTCATTAAAGGCGAACCATTAACCGTTTCCGGATTAGTGTTGCGTTTATATTTAGTTTTTAAGCCAGCTTTTTAGGTGGTTTATTTGTCATGTCCTTTATTTCTTGGTTGCCCGCTACTTATTTGTTTCAAACTTTTTGCTGTCCCTCCTTACAGAAATCCTTTTAATTTCGCATTTTCCAGTGATGCGGCTTTCGTATCGTCGGCCGCCTGTGCGCAGGTCAGGTCATTGAGACCGAAGACACGCTTTCTGCCGCCCATCTCGGTGAGCTGAACCTCTTTTTCCTCGCCCGGCTCAAAACGGACCGAAGTTCCGGAAGGGATGTCGAGGTGATAGCTGTATGCTTTTTCCAGGTCAAAGGAGAGGCACCGGTTGACCTCAAAGAAATGAAAATGGGAGCCGACCTGAACGGGACGGTCGCCTTTGTTTGCTACCATGATAGTGACTGCCTTTTTGCCTTCATTTAATGTGATCTCGCGATCGGAAGCCATGATTTCACCGATTTTCATATGATGGTTCTTCCTTACTGAATCGGGTTATGTACAGTTACCAGTTTGGTTCCGTCCGGGAACGTCGCCTCGACTTGAACCTCACCGATCATATCGGCAACGCCGTCCATAACATCGTCTTGGGTCAGAATTTTGGTGCGAGCTGCATCAGCTTAACAACAGTTTTTCCGTCCCTGGCCAGCTCGAGAAGTTCTGAACTGATGTAGGCGAGTGCTTCCGGGTAATTCAGTTTCAGACCGCGCGCTCTCCGCTCTTTGGCAAGATTGCCGGCCATATGAAGCATTAATTTTTCCTGTTCCTTGGGATTAAGTCTCATGGTTTTCCTCCTTTTTGCACACAAAAAAGAGCAGACAATAAGGAGATCTTTTTTTTCAGACTCCTTTGTCTGCTCTTTCGTGTTGTTTTTATACTACGCATTATAACGGGTGATTTTCCATTGATCAAGAACTTTTTGCTATTTTTTTGATTGCTTTTATCATGCAGAACAGAGGAAAAACCATATAAAACAAAGAGAAGAAGGGAAAATGCAGAAGAAAAGAAAGAAAATCTCTGAAAACAAACAGTATATAACAGTTGACAACAGTGTTTAACTGTTATATACTGTTTATCGTAAAGGAGAGAAAAAACGATATGCATATTATTTTGAATCATTCCTCCATGGTGCCGATTTACGAGCAGCTCATGGAGCAGATCAAATCAGACATTATAAACTCTTCCTTAAAAGAAGGAGAGGCGCTCCCATCCGTCCGTTCTCTAGCAGGAGAGCTCCGGATCAGCGCTCTGACCGTCAAGAAAGCGTATGACAAGCTGGAGGGGGAAGGGTTTGTTACAACAATTCACGGAAAAGGAACGTATGTAACGGCCTCCGACAAACAGCTCGCGCTGGAAGCGAGGCAGAAAGAAGCGGAGGCGGACTTTGAAAAAGTCATCGACCGCGCCCTTGCGATGGGCATGAGCCGGGAGGATATTCTGGAAACCGTAACCCTTCTTCTGGATGAAAAATGAGGAAGATTTGATCAGTGACAGGAAAGGAAGAGACAGACATGATAAAAATGCAGAATGTCAGAAAAACGTATCCGGGGTTCGATTTTGAACTTTCGCTGGAAATCCCGGAGGGAAGAATCACCGGACTTATCGGAAAAAACGGAGCAGGAAAGAGCACGGCGATCCGCCTGATGCTCGGCCTTGTAAAAGCGGAGAGCGGAACGATCGAACTCTTTGGAAAACCGATCACAGAGATCACAATGCAGGACCGGCAGAAAATCGGTGTATCGCTGGCAGAGTCGGGCTTCAACGGACAGTTTACGATCGCGGAGGTGAAAAAGATCCTGGCGAAAATGTATCCGGAATTCGATGAAACCTGGTTTATGAGAGAATGCCGGGAACTGCGGCTGCCGGAAGGAAAACAGCTCAAGGAGTTTTCCAATGGAATGAAGGCGAAACTCCGCGTACTGACCGCGCTGTCACACAAAGCACAGCTTCTGATTCTCGACGAGCCGACCGCAGGCCTTGACGTAGAGGCGCGGAACGAGATTCTCGATTTGCTGCGTGATTATGCGGCGGAAGATGAGAACCGGACGATTCTCATTACTTCCCACATTGCCTCTGATCTCGAGCATCTCTGCGATGATATTTATTTGATTCACGGCGGAAAACAGCTCCTGCACGAGGAGACCGATGTGATTCTCGAGCAGTACGGCCTGATTAAGGCAGACGAAGCGCAGTATGCGGCGCTCGACAAGGAATATCTGCTCGGTTCCCGGAAAGAGCCGTATGGCTATGCATGCCTGACAAACGACAGAAAATATTACGAAGAAAACGTTCCCGGTCTCGTGGTGGAGCGGGCCGGAATTGATGAAGTCATTCTGATGATGACAGGAGGAAAAAGAAAATGAGTGGATTATTAGAGAAAGATATCTGTCTGCTGCTGAGAGGCCATCGAAACATGTTGATTCTGTTCTTCATGATCTGTGTGTTCCTCGGACTGGGACAGCCCGGCACCTTTATTCTGGGCTACCTTCCATCTCTGATGCTCGTTGTACTGATCGGAACGTTTTCCTGCGATGAATCCGACAACGGATTCCCGTTTCTGTTCACACTCCCGATTGACCGGAAAACGTATATTCAGGAGAAATACGTATTCTGTGTAGGCGGAACCGTAGTATCCTTTGCGATTGCCTGGATGTTATACATGGCATCTCAGGTGCTGCACGGTGTTTCGAATCTGTCCGGTCTTCTGCTGGAAAATGCGGGAATGATCCCGGTCTTTCTGGCTGTATTTTTCATTGCCCTTTCGGTGATGATCCCGGTGCAGATCAAATTTGGAGCAGAAAGTGCACGGGTTCTGATGGCGGGAATCTGCTTTTTCTTTGCAGGTGTGGTTCTGTTTGTGCAGAAAATTGCAGGAGAAGCGACGCTGGATCAGATCGCGGAGCTGCTTGGCACCATCACGGGAAACGTTCCTGGACAGGCGGGAATTTTTGCGGTAAGCATCGCAGTTGTGCTGATTTCGTATGGGATCAGTGTAAGATTTATGGAGAAACGGGAGATTTAGAGAAATTCAAAGACGCCGGATTTCATGTTTGTATGTGAAATCCGGCGTTTTTGACGTGAGGAAAAACAATACGGAAACTTGAAAAAACTGCCGTGATATGGTATTCTCATAGAGTCGTTGACTCGAAAATAATAGAAGAAACAAGAGGAAAAACATGAAGAAATTATTTGCACAGATTGTGAAATTCGGTATCGTCGGCGTTATCAGCTTCGGCATCGACTACGTGACCGGTCTTATTGTCCTGAATCTTGTGATGGCGCTGACTTCCAGCTCTTACTTTGAAGCGGCATCCCTCATCGGTTCCGTTGCCGGATTTACCGTATCGGTCATTGCAAATTACATTTTAAGCTTCAAATTTGTCTTTGAGCGGAAAGAAGAAATGAACAAAAAAGTCGAGTTCATCACCTTTGTCGTCCTTTCCCTGATCGGCATGCTGCTCAACAGTTTCCTGATCTGGATCGTCGTAGGCCCGATCTACGGCGGTAATGTTGCACTGCAGCAGAACATAGGCCATAACCTGATCTACACAATCGCGAAAGTATTCGCGACGGCGATTGTTATGGTATACAATTTTGTGACCAGAAAAATATTTCTGGAGAAAAAGTAATTTTGAAAAGAGTTTGAAAAAGGCAGCGCAGAAAAACGCTGCCTTTTTTGAAAAAAGAAAGGCTGGTGCGTAAAAAATGGAACATTCGATCTTACAGACAGTATTGTGGAGTTACCTGATTTGTATTAATATCATTACCATAGCAGTCTATGGAATCGACAAACGAAGTGCGGTGCGGGGAAAATGGAGAATCCGCGTTTCCACCTTGCTTGGACTTGCGGCAGCCGGCGGCTCGGTGGGAGCCTTGCTGGGCATGCACCTGTTTCATCACAAGACAAGAAAAAAGAAATTCACGATTGGAGTCCCGCTGATGCTGGCGGCGCAGATCCTTCTTCTTTTCTTTCTGGCAAAAGCAGGTCTGCTGTTTTTTGCATAGAGAGCAGCAGAATTTGAAAGAGGGTTAAAAAAATGAGAGAAGAACAAACGAAGGCGACAACAGAACGCCTGATTTTTCACGTAGATGTCAACAGCGCCTTTTTATCCTGGGAGTCGGTGCGGCGGATCAAAGAGGGACTGCCGGATCTGCGGGACATTCCTGCCTGTATCGGCGGCGATCCGACGAAGCGGACAGGAATCGTTGTGGCAAAGTCGATCCCGGCGAAAAAATGCGGTGTCCAGACCGGTGAACCTGTGGCAATGGCACTGCGGAAATGTCCGAACATGGTCATTGTCCCGAGTGATTTCGACCTCTACGTCAGGTGTTCCCGTGCCTTCAAGAAAATCTGCGCCGCCTACACCCCGGTCATGGAATCCTTTTCGATCGATGAGGTATTCCTCGATATGACGGGAACTTCCCTTCTGTATCCGGACCCGATTGCGGCGGCGCACGAAATCAAGGACCGGATTTACGAGGAGCTTGGATTTACCGTCAATATTGGAATCTCCACAAATAAACTCCTGGCCAAAATGGCATCTGATTTCGAAAAACCAAACAAAGTACACACTCTGTTCCCAGAAGAAATCCCCGAAAAAATGTGGCCGCTTCCGGTACGCGAGCTGTTGTTCCTCGGAAAAGCATCCGAAAAGAAACTGATCGAGGCCGGAATCCGCACAATCGGAGACTTGGCGCATGCGCGCGAAGCGGATATCCAGACGCTGATCGGCAAGAAAAACGGCCATCAGCTCTACCAGTACGCCCGCGGCATCGATGATTCCCCTGTAAAAGCGCAGCCCGATGAGGCCAAAGGCTTCAGCGCCGAGACGACCTTCAACGAGGACATCATCTCCATCGAACAGGTGAATCCGATCCTTCTCGCCCAGTGCGACATCGTAGCCGCCCGCATGCGTCGGAAAAAGAAAAAATGCACCTCCGTTTCCGTAACGTTTCGCACTCTCGAGTTTCGAAACCGTTCACACCAGACCAAACTCCCCAATGCGACAGATGTGACAGATGAAATCTACCGCTGCGCCAAACAGCTCTTCCGCGAATCCTGGAAAGGCGAGCCCCTCCGCCTGATCGGCGTCGCCGTGACCGGTCTTACCGAAGACGATTTCGAACAGCTCTCCCTCTTCGAAGATCCCGAAAAGAAGGAGAAAAGCCGTAAACTCGATGCCGCCCTCGACGCGATCCGCCAGAAATACGGCAACGACAAAGTCACCCGCGCGAGCATCCTGAACTGCACACAGGGGATTGCGAGAAAAGCGAAGGCACAGATGAAAAATGATGACAATATTCGGAAAAATATAAAACATTAATTGATATATTTCCGAAAATAATATAGAATAATCAGAAAGAAGAATGCCGGAAAGGAGGATACAGATGAAAAGCTGTAAAGAAATGGCAAAACAGTGGGGCGTTACAGAGCGTACCGTAACAACTTTCTGTAAAACAGGTAAAATTCCAGGTGTCGTAAAAGAAGGAAAGAGCTGGCGGATTCCAGATGGAGCAGAAAAACCTGCAGACGGCAGAGTACTGTCAGGAAAGTATGTAAAAAAAGAGGGAAAAGAAGCAAGAAAGCCACTCCCGATCGGAATATCTGATTACGTACGGGCACAGTCGGAATATTATTATGTGGACAAGACAGGAATGATCAAAGAATTTCTGGATCGAAAACCACTGATATCACTGTTTACGCGGCCGAGACGATTTGGAAAGACGTTGAAAACTGCGCGTCGCATTCTCGTTACTTTAGCCTGCAAATAAAAAGTCAATACTAAAATTGAAGA
>NZ_QUGO01000059.1:0-1562 GCF_003479105.1 Blautia sp. AF19-13LB | reverse complement strand
CAATGTCATTAACTTAAAAGCAGAAGATATTTATTCCGAAATGGATTAGATATCTTCTGCTTTTTTTGATATGCTTATATTGTAAAAAGAAGCCATGAACCTGCTCAAAAAAGGATGTGATTATGCATGAAGCATTCTCAGAAACGTATATTCATGGATATAGAAAAAATGACTTCTGATGAATTTAAGGCATTTTGCCGATCAGGTAATAAAAATTATTTTACCAGAATTCGAAAAATGCCTCTTCAGGATCTTCTTTTCACGATGATAAACAGAAAGGGGTTGACGTTGGCATTGGAACTGAGAAATTATATGAAACTTGCTCATCCTGGTGTGTCTATTTCAAAACCAGGATATCTGAAACAGCGTATGAAACTTAATCCAGATGCTTTTTTAGAATTATATAAATATCATAACCGTAACTTTTATGCAGATTCCACCTTTTCAACTTACAAAGATCATTTAATATTAGCCGCTGACGGCTCAGATATTAATATTCCTACCACTGCTGAAACACTGAAACTATATGGTTCTGCAAGCCGGAAAAACACAAAGCCCCAAGCTCAAATAGGATTAGGCTGTATTTATGATGTAATGAATCGTATGATACTGGAAAGTGACTGTAATAAGGTGAAATTTAATGAAATGCGCCTGGCCGAAAAACAGATGGAGCGAATACCGGAAACAATAGGCAGCATTCCCTATGTTATTATCATGGACAGAGGCTATCCTTCTACGCCAGCGTTTATACATATG
Source organism: Blautia sp. AF19-13LB (assembly GCF_003479105.1). Classification (NCBI taxonomy): domain Bacteria; kingdom Bacillati; phylum Bacillota; class Clostridia; order Lachnospirales; family Lachnospiraceae; genus Blautia; species Blautia sp. AF19-13LB. The sequence goes on along the minus strand of NZ_QUGO01000059.1, from coordinate 806 downwards.
ATGGATAAGGATATTAAATTTATCGTACGTTTAAAAAGCAGTGATTACAAAAAAGAGCAAAACAGTTTAATAGAAAAGGATCAGCTAGTTAAAATAAAACTTGATAAGTCAAGAATCAGACATTACGAGGGAACGCCAGATGGAGAACGTATGAAAGAATTAGGTGAAATTTCATTGCGTATGGTAAAAATCCTATTAGAAAACGGAAGTTTCGAAGTTTTGGCTACAAATCTTTCACAAACTGAATTTCATACAGAAGAAATAAAAGAATTATATCATATGAGGTGGGGGATAGAGACTGCGTATGAAACGCTAAAGAGTCGGTTACAGTTAGAGAATTTTACAGGAACAAAACCTATTCTGTTATTACAAGATATATACAGCACTATATATCTGAGCAATTTAGTTGAAGATATCATATTAGATGCAGAGCGTGAACTGGATCAGAAAGAAGCGAACAGAAAACATAAAATGATGATCAATCAGACTGTTAGTATTGGAATCTTAAAAAATGATCTGATTTATATACTTCTTGAAACGGATGGTCAAAAGAAAAATATGTTATTTCAGCAAATATATGAAGATATCAGTAAAAATCTTGTTCCCATTCGTCCTGATCGGCATTATACCAGAACGAAAGGGCAATTAGCAGGAAAATATTCGAATACCCATAAAAGAGCGTACTGAGCTAAAAAATACGAGTACAAAGAGAAGGGGATAAGTATGCCCATATACAAACAAAAAGCAGGAATCATAGTTTTATAAATGCTTACGATTTCTGCTCTTTGCTAAAGTTAATGACATTG
>NZ_QUGO01000058.1:0-1657 GCF_003479105.1 Blautia sp. AF19-13LB | reverse complement strand
TCAATCTGGCGATGGTTACTATTTATACTTTTCTTTTATTTTTCTGTTGTTTTGGTTGTCATAGGGGAGAAAAGCCGATAGTTTCGGGATTTTCCCCGGCAACCGGCTCGGCAACGGGATAGCAACAGGGGGTGCAACGGGCTGCCATTTTCAGAACGGAAGCTCCATCTGTTCTGTGACCTCCACAAAACCGTCCATCGTTTTTTCAGACGGGTTGCCGGAGTCCGTTGCCGGGTTTTGACGCTCCCAGCCCTTTTGTCTGCCATATTCGGAAAACATTCTTGGGTTCGGGAAGTACCGCCAGCCAGAAATACACTGGTTCATAATCTCGTTGATTTCCCGGATTTCCCATTGCTTCGGCTCGTCAAAGGCATGGTTCAAGGCTTCCTTGTAGAGCTGCTTGGAGCAGACCATGCTCCCGGTGTACTTATCAAGATACGCCTGCATCATCCCGGCTTTGGTGTCCTCCGGCATAAAATCCCGCTGGTGTTCTTTGAGATACCGCTGCATGGCAGGGCTGAAAGCCAGCTTGAACCTGCCGCTTCTGTAAATTTCCATCGCTTCTGCCCACATCTGCTCGATATAGGCTCTGGAAGCGGCTTCGTCCTCCAAAATGTGAACCTCGGCTTGCTCTGGGTACACCATGACGGGGATAAAGCGGCGGTTGCCGGAACGGTCAAGGGGCAGGAAGTCAAGGGCATTGGAAGTGCCGCCAAACACGCACTGACGGGGGCGGTCTGCTGGGTGGGTTTCATAGGGTATCTTGTAAACCTCTTTCTGTCGGCTTAAAAATGACTTGATTTCCTCAATGCTCTTGGCGTTGGCGGTTGCCATCATTTCCGACATTTCGATCATCCAGTGACCTTGCAGCTTGCGGTACACATTGTCATCGTCCAGCTTCCGCAAATCATCGGAGAACCACTCGTCCCGGACTGCCAGCAGACGGAAGAAAGTGGACTTGCCAGCCCCCTGACCGCCGACCAGACAGAGCATGATTTCAAACTTGCACCCCGGCTGAAAGGCTCGTGAGATTGCACCCAGCAGGAACAGCTTCAATGCTTCATAGGTGTAATCGTCTGCGTCAGCCCCCAGAAAGTGCCGCAGGCAGAAGCGGATTCGCTCTGTCCCGTCCCACACAAGGGAACTTAAATAATCCCGGATGGGGTGGTACTTGTTTTCATTCGCCACAATCCCGATGGCGTTATCAATCTTTTTCTCATTGGTAAGCCCGTAGGTTTCTTCCAGATAGAGAAGCAGATACTTCATATCTGTATCGTTCAGGGCGGTGCTTTCCCTGTGGAAGCCGATGGGCTTTATGATGTCCTTGCGGTCGGTCAGGATGTTGTATGCGATAGCCCCGGAAAGCAGCGGGTCACGCTGGAATACGGTCAGGCAGTTCCGTATGCTCTGACGGACACCGCCTTTCTCGGTAGTTTCCAGCCCCGCCTTGATTTCCTCAATGCTCTGGGGCGGCTGCATGGCGTTCATGGTGTTTTTTAGTTCTTGCTGCGTTTGCGGCGGCAAGCTCTGCCATTCGCTTTTCAAGCTGTATCACATCCTTCCCGTAGTCCGTAATCAAAGCTGCTTTTTCCTCTGTCTCCCCAAAGAGCAGCACATCCAGCAGATATTCCACTTGGTCTTGCTTCTGTAAGGCTTC
>NZ_QUGO01000057.1:0-1701 GCF_003479105.1 Blautia sp. AF19-13LB | reverse complement strand
GTAAGGCGCCGGGTTCTTACCCTACTTTACTGTTCGGTATCGCCTATCCCGTTTGCAACTATGACCAACAGAGAGTGGGGGCAGATAGGCAACAACTACTTAAAAGCCCTGTTCGCCCTCGGTTTTCAAGGCTTCCTCATAATGATATGCGTCGGCATTTATGCGGTTTTGGTTGGCAGCATGATTGTAGCGGATAACCTACACAGCGCGATATTCTCCCTTGCAGCCTACACCGTGATTTTGTGCTTCTCTTTATTCAAAACAGGCACACTTGCGAAGTCAATTTTTAACGCCCACTAAAGACCGAAAGGAGGTTTTCACTTGGCGTATGTACCCGTACCCAAAGACTTATCAAAAATCAAAACGAAAGTCGCTTTTAATCTGACAAAGCGGCAGATTATATGTTTTGCGGCAGCCCTCGCTATGGGACTACCGCTTTTCTTTTTGCTCAAAGACAGCGCGGGAACAAGCATGGCGGCATTTGCAATGATTGTCGTTATGCTTCCCTGCTTCCTCTTGGCAATGTATGAAAAACACGGGCAGCCCCTTGAAGTCGTGATAAAGAACGTCATTCAGACAAAGTTTATCCGACCAAAGGAACGCCCCTATCAGACGGAAAATTTTTATGCCGTCATAGAAAAACAACGAAAACTGGAAAAGGAGGTATCGGCTATTGTCAATGGCAGAACGAAAAACCATGACCCGCGCGGTAAAAAATCCCGTGAAGCGTAAGCTGACCCGCGCAGAAAAGAAAGAAATCGCCGCCGTGATACAGGCGGCAAAGGGCGACGGGAAGCCCCACACCGCACAACAGACCATTCCCTACTTGCAGATGTACCCGGACGGGATTTGCAGGGTAACGGAAAAGAAATACAGTAAAAGCCTTGTCTTTGAAGATATTAACTATCAGCTTGCACAGGCAGATGATAAGACCGCCATTTTTGAAAACTGGTGCGATTTTCTCAACTACTTTGACGCTTCCGTTTTGGTGCAGCTCTCTTTCATCAATCAGGGCGCAAGAAAGGAAAAGGCACAGGCGGCTATCGAAATTCCGGCGCAGGACGACGCTTTTAACTCTATCCGCAGGGAGTACGCGGATATGCTGAAAAACCAGCTTGAAAAAGGCAACAACGGACTGGAAAAATGCAAGTACATTACCTTTTCCATTGAAGCGGACAATCTTGCGGCGGCAAAAGCACGTCTTTCCCGTATCGAAACCGACGTACTCAATAATTTTAAGGTGCTTGGCGTAACAGCCCGCCCCATGAACGGACAGGAACGCTTGAACGTACTGCATGGGATTTTCCACCCGGAGGGCGAGCCGTTCCGCTTCTCTTGGGACTGGCTTGTACCGTCGGGGCTTACCACAAAGGACTTTATCGCCCCGTCCTCGTTCCGTTTTGGCGACGGGCGCACATTCCGCATGGGGCGTAAGCTCGGTGCGGTTAGTTTCCTTGAAATCCTCGCGCCGGAGCTGAATGACCGTATGCTTTCGGACATTCTCGACCTTGAAAACGGGATAATCGTCAATCTGCATATCCGCAGTATCGACCAGAGCGAAGCAATCAAGACTATCAAGCGCAAGATAACCGACCTCGACAAGATGAAGATTGAGGAACAGAAAAAAGCGGTACGCAGCGGGTATGACATGGATATAAGTGCGACTCGTTCCTGAACAAAGCCTTCGTGGTTGAAGGACAA
>NZ_QUGO01000056.1:1609-1862 GCF_003479105.1 Blautia sp. AF19-13LB | reverse complement strand
TCTCTGAATGAACTGGAAACCGCCGGACTTATCATGCGGGTGCGTCAGGGCGTTGGAGAACCGAACCGGATTTATGTGCTGATACCGGGAAAGGAGGACACAGCCCTTGCCTGATACCTCAAAGCTGGAAAAGCTAAACCGGGAACTGGAGAAAAGCGAAAAGAAACTGCGGAAAGCCATCAATGATGAAAAGGCATTGCAGCACAAGTTAAAGCAGCTTACCCGAAAGGAACGGACACACCGGCTCTGTACT
>NZ_QUGO01000056.1:0-1599 GCF_003479105.1 Blautia sp. AF19-13LB | reverse complement strand
GCAGCTCCATGACGGTCAAGCGTTCTCTGAATGAACTGGAAACCGCCGGACTTATCATGCGGGTGCGTCAGGGCGTTGGAGAACCGAACCGGATTTATGTGCTGATACCGGGAAAGGAGGACACAGCCCTTGCCTGATACCTCAAAGCTGGAAAAGCTAAACCGGGAACTGGAGAAAAGCGAAAAGAAACTGCGGAAAGCCATCAATGATGAAAAGGCATTGCAGCACAAGTTAAAGCAGCTTACCCGAAAGGAACGGACACACCGGCTCTGTACCCGTGGCGGTATGCTGGAAAGTTTTCTGCAAGAGCCGGAACGCCTGACAGATGATGATGTCATGATGTTGTTGAAACTCATTTTTCACAGGCAGGACACACAGGAACTATTGAAAAAACTGCTGAAACGGGAGAAGCCGGAAACCCCTTAGTTTACTAAGGGCGCAATTATACACCACCCAGAGGTTGGTGCATTGCGTTCTCCGAAGGCTCCTCGCCGGAGGGCTGTGATTTTCCGCAGTCATGGTCTGCTTCAAATCAAACAGGGGACGCTACGCTTCCCCTGCGCTGGCTGCCGCCAGCTACCCTTTTGTGGACTTGGCATCTGGGGACACCTTGCCTTGCAAGCTGTTCCCAGCCGACAAGTTTCATAAAATATGCTATCTTTTCGATAGGCAGTGAAGTATAATGAAGATGACAACAAATATGAATTTTATAGCTGTTAAAATTAAGGAGATAAAAATGGCACAAGAAAAAAATGTTACAAGAAATTTGATACTTTTATTGATAGGTATGATTGTTATTTACCTATTACAAAAAAACGGGAATTTCTTCCCAATCTTGTTTGTAGTTCTATCAATATTTTTGATTTGGAAAAATAAATCCGGATTTTCAAAAAAAGATTTTATCATTGGAATTGCTTTAGCAGCATTATCGTTAAATCCAATTTATGTAATTTGTATTATATTTGGATATATGGGAGCCAAACAATTATATGATAAATCTAATGTCAAAATTAGTTTATTACCAAAAACGAAACAAGAAATTATAGTATATGGGGTACTCCCTGCTATTTTCCTTACATTGCTAAATACTGTATGGATGATACAAACTAATCCAATAGATTTTTCATTTAGAGTTAATGCTATAGTAGGCGGCTTAATTGCTAGTATTCCAGAAGAAGTTTTGTTTAGATATTTAGTATTTGCAGTATGTGTTTATATGGGAAAAGGTAAGGTGTTTTCAAATTTTCAAAATATTCTTTGCTATATAATCCTTATCCTGCCCCATGTTTTAATGCACTTTCCAGCAGGCATAGAAATGAATGTTATTGATTTGGGACTTATGAGTGTTTTTGGAATAGTGCTTACTTTTATTCAACGAAAATCTTCGTTGACATTAGCAATAGGAGTTCATTTTATTATTGATTTCATTCGATTAACGATATTTGGAGTGTAAGACAAATCCCAGTTTGCTATTCTACACACATCGGGTCAACTTGCCCCGAACTTTTACAACTAAATACCCGCCGTATACACAGTGGCACACCGAGCAGGAAATCTGAAAAAGGTCTCCTGCTTTTTTTCTGCCCAAAATGAGGTGGT
>NZ_QUGO01000055.1:0-1882 GCF_003479105.1 Blautia sp. AF19-13LB | reverse complement strand
GTAAGGCGCCGGGTTCTTACCCTACTTTACTGTTCGGTATCGCCTATCCCGTTTGCAACATTCACTAACCGGGAATGGGGACAGATAGGAAACAACTACCTAAAATCCCTGTTCGCCCTTGGCTTTCAAGGCTTCCTCATAATGATATGCGTCGGCATTTACGCCGTATTGGTGAACAACATGATAATAGCGGACAACCTGCACAGCGCGATATTCTCCCTTGCAGCCTATACCGTTATCCTCTGTTTCTCCCTGTTCAAATCCGGCGCACTGGCGAAGTCGATTTTCTCCGCGCATTAGCGGCGTGTCAAGGGTAGGGTGGAGATTTTCAGAGCAAAGCGGCGAAAATACTACCCGACCTTGACGCGGGAAAAACCCCATAGAATAGGGACGGGCAAAGGGCAGAAATTGACCTTTGCCTTGATTGCCCCTATGGGAAGTTACAGCAACACAAAACATAACGAAAGGAGGTTTTCACTTGGCGTATGTACCCGTACCCAAAGACTTATCCAAAGTCAAGACAAAAGTAGCGTTCAACCTTACCAAACGGCAGATTGTATGTTTTGCGGCGGCTCTCATTATAGGTTTGCCGCTTTTCTTTCTGCTCAAAGACAGCACAGGCACAAGCCTTGCGTCTATGGCTATGATTGCGGTCATGCTGCCCTGTTTCCTCTTTGCCATGTATGAGAAGCATGGACAGCCCCTTGAAGTGGTGGTGAGGAACATCATACGGACGAAATTCATAGCCCCAAAGGAACGACCATACAGGACTGAAAATCTATATGCTGACCTTGAACGGCAGCGAAAACTTGAAAAGGAGGTATCAGCGATTGCAAAAGGAAACACGAAGAAACAGCGTGGCGGGAAACGCGCCTGCAAAGGCTAACCCGCCCCACAAGCTCACCCGCGCCGAAAAGAAACAGATTGCGGAAATCATCAGACAGGCAAAGGGCGACGGGAAAGCGCACACCGCGCAGCAGACAATCCCCTATATCCAGATGTACCCGGACGGTATCTGCAAGGTTACGGAACGGAAATACTCAAAGACCATAGCCTTTGAAGATATTAACTATCAGCTTGCACAGGCAGACGACAAGACCGCCATTTTTGAAAACTGGTGCGACTTCCTCAACTACTTTGACGCTTCCGTTTCGGTGCAGCTCTCTTTCATCAATCAGGGGACGCAGCGGGGCGAAGCGGAGAAATCTATCCATATCCCGGCACAGGACGACGCTTTCAACTCTATCCGCAGCGAATACCGGGATATGCTCAAAAACCAGCTTGCAAAAGGCAACAACGGGCTTGTCAAAGCAAAATATATCACCTTTGCCATTGAAGCCGACAGTCTGGGCGCGGCGAAATCCCGCCTTGCCCGTATCGAAACGGACGTACTGAACAACTTCAAGCTCTTGGGCGTGTCTGCCCACCCCATGACAGGCTATGAACGCCTTAAAATGCTGCATGGGATTTTCCACCCGGAGGGCGGGCAGTTTGCCTTTGATTTTTCATGGCTTGCCCCGTCTGGGCTTTCCACAAAGGACTTTATCGCCCCGTCCTCTTTCCGTTTTGGCGAGGGGCGTTACTTCCGCATGGGGCGCAAAATCGGCGCGGTTTCATTCCTTGAAATCCTTGCCCCGGAATTAAACGACCGTATCTTATCCGACATACTGGACTTGGAAACGGGCGTTATCGTCAATCTGCATATCCACAGTATCGACCAGACCGAAGCCATAAAGACAATCAAGCGCAAGATTACCGACCTTGACAAAATGAAAATTGAGGAACAGAAGAAAGCGGTACGCAGCGGCTATGACATGGATATTAGTGCGACTCGTTCCTGAACAAAGCCTTCGTGGTTGAAGGACAAAATCAGGCACTAACA
>NZ_QUGO01000054.1:1166-1885 GCF_003479105.1 Blautia sp. AF19-13LB | reverse complement strand
GACAGGGCTTCGCTGACTGCCTTTAAGTCCTGTGAAGTCCCCCGGTTCTGTCCAGCCCTTGTCCAGTCCCTCCGTTCTTCCTTTCGTATCGCCATATACTTCATCAGCAGATTGGGAAGAAGTGTTGCTTCCTCCGCCGCCTTTTGTGCAAGCAGTTCTTTCCGTTTTTCGCCCAGCTCGGTAATCCAGCCTTTGAGGTTTTGGATAAGCTGCCGGATGGACTTCATCAGACTGTTGGCGGCTCTGATTTCCCGGTTCAGGTTGCCGATATTCGTCTGGATACCACGCTTTTCCATCTGCCGGACAGCAACTCCCTCATGGACAGTGGGGACTATATCAAGCCCCTGTCTGGCATAGGAACGCAAGTCCACACGCTCCGGGCGGTCATTGGCTTCCAGATAGCGGTTCTGGATAACTTCCCACTCATGCCGCCAGATTTCACAATATCTCTGGTCGTTCCAGTCCACCGTATCCTCCTTGTGGCTTTTCCACCTGCCGGATGGCTGCTTTATCCGTTCCCCATTCTCGTCAAGGTCATAAACCTTGCGGCTCTTGGGAAGCCATTTCCCATGCTCATCCATTGCCCGCATAGTCAGCAGGACATGGGCGTGGGGATTGTGTCCCGGCGGATTGGGGTCATGGATGGCAAAATCAGCAATCATGCCTTTGGAAACAAACTGCTGCTGGCAAAACTCCCGGACAAGGACAGCGTACTGGCC
>NZ_QUGO01000054.1:0-1156 GCF_003479105.1 Blautia sp. AF19-13LB | reverse complement strand
GCTGGCAAAACTCCCGGACAAGGACAGCGTACTGGCCAGGCGGTATCTCTCTGGGGATGGTAAGCACCCACCTCCTTGCAAGCTGGGAGTTCCATTGTTTTTCCACCGCTTCGGCTGCGTTCCATAAGGTGTTACGGTCGGCATATTCCTGTGGGGCATTTGCCGGGAGCAGGATTTCATTGTGGACGATACCACGCTTTTCCGGGTAGTGCTTCACTTGCTGGTCATATTCACAGAACAGCTTTTCGCCGCTCTGGTAAGCAGCGGCGGCAACCGCAGACTGCCGTTGGCTGCGCTGAACAATCGTGATTTCGTTATGTGGACAGGGCATTTCGTATCCCTCCTTTCGCTAATTGGTGGATGGGGTGGCGTTTTACCACCTCATTTTGGGCAGAAAAAAAGCAGGAGACCTTTTTCAGATTTCCTGCTCGGTGCGCCGCTGTGTTGGCGGCGGGTATTTAGTTGTAAAAGTTCGGGGCAAGTTGACCCGATGTGTGGGTGGCAAACTGGAAGTTGTGTTATTCTTCACGATTCTCAATGTTATAGACAATACAAGCAATTCCTGCAATCATCGAAAACAGAATAGCTCCGCCCATTGCCTCATCCAAGGTAGCACCAATAAAGAATCCTGCGATTGCAGCAATCGCCATAATAATGACGCAAGACACCGTCCTGTACTTTTTCATATGCAATTCCTCCGTTAAAAATTCCTCCTCCACAAATACCGGTTTTCTTAATTCGACAAACCTGTATTGCTCAATCGTTTTTCTCCGTTAGGAGAATATACAATCCATAAATAAAAAGAACAAGGAATAAAACCGTAGGAATCAATAATCCATTTTCTAAAATACTTACAATCATTCTTCCAGGTGGCGTTACCCATGCAGTTGCTGGATTTTGCATTGCCGCTATTATCATTCCTACAATACCAACAATACCACCTAATGTTAAAAAACCACCTTTTATATTTCTACTCATAATCATTACCTCCTCGTTAAATATCGATTAGTCGTTGACTTCATTATACTTTATTCGACCGTCAAAGTATAGAGAGATTTTGTAAAACTTGTCGGCTGGGAACAACTTGCAACGCAAGGTGTCCCCAGATGGCAAGTCCACAAAAGGGTAGCTGGCGGCAGCCAGCGCAGGGGAAGCG
>NZ_QUGO01000053.1:0-1917 GCF_003479105.1 Blautia sp. AF19-13LB | reverse complement strand
TCGCACGTTCCGTTCTTTGGGGAGGGAATAACCGTAAGGTTTGTCCCTTACCCGACAGCGAAGAAGTCCGGGAAACCGGATGGAGCAAAGGACAGAACAGTTAATCATCTGGAGTACGTCCTAATTGAGAGTTTTAGACGAAACACATGCCGAGAGGAGTACCACAAGTACTAAGTGGTCGGAACTCACGAAAAGGAAAGGAAACAGTGCATGGAGGAACAAGGAATATTTATAGAACGCATTCTGTCAAATGAAAACATGAATCGTGCCTACAAACAGGTGAAAAAGAATAAAGGTGCGGCAGGAATAGACGGAATGGAATGTGCCGATTTGCTTTCTCATTTGAAAGTAAATGGCCAGCAACTCAGAGAGAGTATAAGAAATCAGTCATACAAACCAATGCCAGTAAAGAGAGTGGAAATCCCTAAAGCAGACGGAAGCAAACGAAAACTTGGTATTCCAACTGTCACAGATCGCATGGTACAACAAGCAGCTGCACAGGTATTAACACCTATATATGAAAGAAAATTTCATGAGAACAGCTATGGATTCAGACCCGGAAAAAGTGCACAGAAGGCAGTATTAAAAGCAGTTGAATACATGAATGAAGGATATAACTGGGTCGTGGATATTGACTTGGAAAAGTTTTTTGATACGGTAGAACACGACAAGTTAATATCTGTTTTGAACAAAGAGATTAAGGATGGAAAAATACTTTCGCTAATCCGAAAATTTCTAGTAAGTGGAGTTATGGTTGGAGAACAGATAGAAGAAACAGAAATCGGAACCCCACAAGGGGGAAATATTTCACCACTTCTCGCTAACATACTGCTCAATGAATTGGATTGGGAACTTGAAAGCCGAGGACTTAAATTTGCACGATATGCAGATGACTGTATTATTTTTGTCAAAAGCGAAAAAGCTGCGGCAAGGGTAATGGAATCGGTCACGAAGTATGTTGAAAATGTTCTGCGGCTGAAAGTGAACAGGGGCAAAAGTAAAATAGGGAGACCCACAGAAATACAATATCTGGGATTTGCCTTCTATTATCAGTTTCAAGAAAAGAAATATAAGATAAAAGTCCCTAAAAAGTCATTGGATAAGGTAATGAAGAAAGTCAGAAAATTAACGAGCCGCAAGTGGGGTGTAAGTAACTCATATAAAGCCCAAAAGATAGCGGAAGTGGTAAGAGGCTGGATCAATTACTTTAAAATTGGCTCAATTCTTACAGCAACCCGAAGACTCGATACGGTTATTAGGTACAGGTTCAGAATGTGCATATGGAAACATTGGAAAAATCCTAAAACCAGATATAAAAATCTGGTAAAACTGGGTGTTAGTAAAAAGAATGCAAAAAGTGCGGCAGGGTTCCATGGATATGCTCGGGTTTGTCGTACAGAAACTATTTGCTATGCAATGTCAAATGCACGTCTGAAAAAGTTCGGGTTACTCTCAGCAGAGGAATATTTTTGTCAAACAAGATGTTAAGTTAACTGAACCGCCGGATGCGGAACCGCATGTCCGGTGGTGTGAGAGGTCGGCGGCGAAAGCCGCCTCCTACTCGATCTACATCGATCTTGAATCTTTGATTTGCGACTGGAAGTAAAACAAATTTGATGTTATCTTTATTTAAAAAATCAACTACTTGTTTCAACCCATCGACGTCATCCTTTAACCAACCCATATCAACTTTGATTCCATAATGTGTTCCACTAAACATAATCTTTACCTCCTGTATTCATTGATGTTCTTTTGATGATTAAAGTATACCACCAAATTAGTGGTTTTGAAAAATTATAAAGAGGATTCCTGGAAGAGAGCATATCAACTTAGTGCGACAGCCCCTTTTACTTAACTCTTAAATGAAAAGTCTAATCCCCCAGCTATGCTGGGGAGAATAGAGTAGTCGGAAGTGGT
>NZ_QUGO01000052.1:0-1937 GCF_003479105.1 Blautia sp. AF19-13LB | reverse complement strand
ATTTTGTCCTTCAACCACGAAGGCTTTGTTCAGGAACGAGTCGCACTGATGTCCATGTCGTATCCGGCGCGGACTGCTTTTTTCTGTTCCTCGATCTTACTGCGGTCCAGGTCGGTAATCTTGCGCTTTATCGTTTTGATGGCTTTCACCTGATCCACCGACTGAATGTGCATACTCACAATGAGCGAGCTTTCCATATCCAGAAAATCAGCCAGCAGACGGTCATTCAGCTCTGGGGCTAAAATCTGCAAAAAAGAAACAGCCCCGTATTTCTTGCCCATACGGAACTGCTTGCCGGTGCGGAACTCAAAGGAACTTGGTGCAATAAAATCCTTTGTGGACAGACCGGAAGGAGCCAGCCAGTCCCATTCAAACTGAAACGGGAGTTGTTCATCCATGTGGAATACCGCATGAAGCTGAGAAAGCCTTTCTTTACCGTCCAGCGTTCTGGCAGCTACACCAAGACGCTTGAAGTTATTAAGTATATCGGTCTCAATACGCTCCAGACGGGGCTTGGCGGCTTTGATGCTGTCTGCGTCGATACCAAAGGTCAGGTATTTGGTCTTGATGAGGCCGTTGTTACCTCTGGCCAGCTGATTTTGCAGCATTGTGGTATATTCCTCGCGGATACTGTCAAAGGCATCCCTCTGGGGCGGGATGGAAATGGAGTTAGCAAAGGTCTCCTCCGATGCCGCAAGGTTCAAAAAAGACAGCTGGAAATGAATCGAGCTGTCAAAATAATTGAGGAAATCACACCAACCCTCAAAGATTGCCGTCTTATCTTCGTTTTGGGAGAGCTGATAGTTGATGTCCTGAAACTGAATGGTCTTTGTGTAGTGGCTGTCCGATATGCGGCAGATTCCGTCCGGCCACATCCGTTCATAAGGGATACTGTCCTGCGCAGATTTTCCTTTTTTGTCCGTGCGGTTGGCGCGGACAATGGCCGCTTCGATCTGCTTCTTATCGGCGCGGGACAGCTTTTTCTTTGTCTTTACCGGCTGCACAGTTTTTTCCTCGGTTTTCCCGAACATCCGATGCAGCCATTTTTTTATTGCGGTGAACAATGTCATACACCTCCTTATCGAGCATTTCCTGCCGCTTTAATACGGCATAAAAGTTATTGGTCTGGTAGGGACGCTGCTTGGGACGGATCACAGCTACTTTGAGAATGTTGCCCACGATCTTTTCCAGGGGCTGTCCATGCTTTTCGTACATAGCCATCATAAAGAATGGCAGCATAACCAGCATCATACACATAGCCGCTACACTGTTTCCGGTAGGTTTTCTGAGCAAAAAGAAAAGCGGTACGCCAATAAGCGCTCCGCCCGTGAAGCAGATAAGCTGCCGCTTGGTCAGATTGAACATGACCTTTGTTTTGACTTTTGTTAAGTCCTTGGGTACGGGTACATAAGCCAATGTGGAAACCTCCTTCCGTTTTAGTGCGCCTGAAAGACTGATTTGGCGAGACTGCCGGTTTTGAACAGCGTAAAACATAGCAGTACGGTGTAGCCCACGCAGCTCCAGATTGCCATGATGATGTCATCTTCCAGAGCGATGTTCTGCACCAGCACAGCATAAATTGCCACGCAGACGATAATGAGAAACGCCTGAAAGCCCAGCGCCAGCAGGGATCGGAGGTAATTCTGGCCCATACCGCCCCATTCTTTACCCATCATTGCAGCCATTGGAACGGGAGCCACCGAAGTCACAAGTAGGGTAAGACCCCGGCGCCTTGCCATATCACTATGGTAGGTTTCCGAGAACTCCCCTCCGAACCGGACTTACACCTCTCGATGTATCCGGCTCTCCAGATGTCAGTCTAATTTCCCTGCGTGTAACTTATCGTGACAGTCAATGCAGAGTGCCATTGTCTTGCGTTTACGCCCAATCATGGCGATTTCCCATTGTTTTCTGCCACTTAAATCTTTGAGTTTTCG
>NZ_QUGO01000051.1:0-1996 GCF_003479105.1 Blautia sp. AF19-13LB | reverse complement strand
ATATGTTCATAGCAGCGGGTCGGGCGGTCTTTGCAGCTTTCCGGCATAGGATTTTGTTTCTGCCATATAATATCGCTGCGCAGATACCACCCCTGTTCCCGCAGGGAAAACGCCAGGAGCCAGGGAATACCGATTAAGTCCTTTTGCTTGCAGCCGGTAACGCGGCTGTTCCTTGCAATCCGCTGTCCGGTGCGCCCCTTTGGGTTTTTCGGGTCAGCATAGCCGCCTTTATTTCCTGTACCGCAATAGGTGTCTGCGATATTCAGCCATAACGTACCGTCCTTTCTAAGCACCCGGTAAAGCTCGCCAAAAACAGCGGTCAGCCTATCAATATACTGTTCCGGCGTGTCCTCCTGTCCGATTTGTGCGTCAAGCCCATAGTCCCGCAGCGCAAAGTAGGGCGGGCTTGTAACGCAGCAATGGACGCTTTCACTGGGTAATTCCTGCAAAGCACAAAGCGCGTCCCGGTTGATAATCACGTCTGTTTTCATAGGCTGCTCACTTCCTCCGGCTTCGTCGTCATAATGCGGTAAAGCTCGGTATCTTTCGGGAAATGGTCTACAAAAGGCAGCACCACATTTCCGTAAAAGATAAGTCCCTCGCCCGCTTCGGTGTGGGTAACGTATTTCATCTGCTGTGGGCTGATATTTAGCTGCTTTGCAAGGATAGCCCGGTCGCCCTGTGCCTGATTGAGCATAAGGACAAAATCAGAGTTTTCAAAGATATTTTCCACCTCGCGGCTTGCCAAAAGGTCTTTGATGTTCTGCGTGATTGCTGTGGGTATGCCGCCCCATTTACGGAAACGCTTCCAAATCTCCACGCTGTACGCGGCGGTCTGTTCCTCTTTTAAGAGCAGATGAAATTCGTCCATATAGTAGCGGGTAGATTTTTTCTCTGCCCGGTTAATGGTAACGCGGTTCCATATCTGGTCTTGCACAATGAGCATACCTAACTTTTTGAGCTGTTTTCCAAGCTGCTTAATATCAAAGCAGACAAGGCGGTTAGAAAGCTCCACATTCGTTCTGTGGTTGAATACATTAAGGCTGCCGGAAACATACAGCTCCAATGCTGCCGCAATGCGGGCAGCTTCCGGCTCCGGCTGCTTTAACAGTTCGTCGTAAAGGTCGCCCAAGATAGGCATTTTCTCCGGTACAGGGTCAGCAAGATAGTCCCGGTACACATTCCTTACGGCGCGGTCAATGACGGTCTTATCAACAGGCTGCAAGCCCTCCTTGCCGCCAATGACAAGCTCGCAGAGGGAAAGGATAAAATCACTTTTCAGTGCAAGGGGGCTGTCGTCCTCGCTGTAATTGAGGTTCATATCCATAGGGTTCACATACTGGGGCGTACCGTCCATGCCTTTCCCTGTCGGGGATAACCGTATCACTTGCCCGCCAAGCCGCTTTACAAGGGCAAAATATTCCGCTTCCGGGTCGCAGATAAAAATATCGTCGTCAGTAATGAGAAAGGCATTTGTGATTTCCCGCTTTGCTGCAAAGGATTTTCCACTGCCCGGTGTTCCCAAGATAAGCCCATTCGGGTTTTTAAGCTGTTTACGGTCGCAGAGTATCATGTTGTTTGACAGGGCATTTAAGCCATAATACAGGGCAGCCCCGGTCTGAAATAGCTCCTGCGTGATGAACGGGATAAAAATAGCGGTGCTGCTCGTCGTCAACCCTCTCTGAATAGGGATAAGGTTCTCGCCCAAAGGGATAGAGGACATTAGCCCCGCTTCCTGCTGATAGTCAAGACGGGTCAAGGCGCAGTTGTATTTCTGTGCAATGCCCGCCGCCGCGAAAATGTCATTTTCCAGTTTCCGTTTCGTGTCTGCCATGTTTACCACAAGGAACGTAAGGAGAAACATTCGCTCGTTTCGGCTCTGTAAATCCTGCAACAAGTTCTTTGCTTCATTCCCAAAAGTAGCAAGGTCAGACGGGAATAGCGATAGGTAAGCCTTTGAAGTTATCTCCAGCTTTTCCCCCGCTTCACACCGGAC
>NZ_QUGO01000050.1:444-2045 GCF_003479105.1 Blautia sp. AF19-13LB | reverse complement strand
TTGGGAAGAAGTGTCGCTTCCTCCGCCGCTTTTTGTGCAAGCAGCTCTTTCCGTTTTTCTCCCAGCTCGGTAATCCAGCTTTTGAGGTTTTTAATGAGCTGCCGGATGGACTGCATCAGGCGGTTGGCAGCCTTGATTTCCCGGTTCAGATTGCCGATATTCGTCTGGATACCACGCTTTTCCATCTGCCGGACAGCAGCACCCTCATGGACAGTGGGGACAATATCAAGCCCCTGTCTGGCATAGGAACGCAAATCCACACGCTCCGGGCGGTTATTGGCTTCCAGATAGCGGTTCTGAATGACCTCCCATTCATGCCGCCAGATTTCACAATACTTTCTGTCGTTCCAGTCAACCGTATCTTCCTTGTGGCTTTTCCACCTGCCGGACGGAAGTTTTATCCGTTCCCCATTCTCGTCAAGGTCATAGACCTTGCGGCTCTTGGGAAGCCATTTCCCATGCCCGTCCATTGCCCGCATAGTCAGCATGACATGGGCGTGAGGATTGTGTCCCGGAGGATTTGGGTCATGGATGGCAAAATCAACAATCATGCCTTTGGAAACAAATTGCTGTTTACAGAACTCCCGGACAAGGGCGGCGTACTGGTAAGGCGGTATCTCTCTGGGGATGGTAAGCACCCACCTCCTTGCAAGCTGGGAGTTCCATTGCTTCTCCACAGCTTCGGCGGCGTTCCATAAGGTATTGCGATCTGCGTACTCCGGCGGGGCATTTGCCGGGAGCAGGATTTCATTGTGAACGATACCACGCTTTTCCGGGTAGTGCTTCACTTCCTGGTCGTATTCACAGAACAGCTTTTCGCCGCTCTGGTAAGCAGCGGCGGCAACAGCAGACTGCCGCTGGCTGCGCTGCACAATAGAAATTTCGTTGTGTGGACAGGGCATTTCGTGTCCCTCCTTCCTGTGATTGACTGATGGGGTGGCGTTTTGCCACCCCACCTTGGGCAGAAAAAAAGCAGGAGATCTTTTCAGATTTCCTGCTTGGTGTGCCACTGTGTAGGCGGCGGGTATTTAGTTGTGAAAGTTCGGGGCAAGTTGACCCGATGTGTAGGGAATGAAAAACTGGAAATTATTTTTCTTTGCATTTTATACCGTAATTTCCCCTACTACCATTTTCGTAGCCCCGATATATTTCATATCTTTTTCCATTTATCTCCACTTCGTCATCGTTAATAAATGTATAAGACTCGCCATTTTCTTCACAATATTTTGAAATTGCTTCCATAGTTTTTGCAAGAGTTGGGTAATTGGTACTATCCTCATAAGGAACCCAAAAAGCCTTTTTAAACATATAAAATACCTCCTTCTAATTTGTTAAATAATCCACGAATTTTCAAATCTTTGTAAAATAATAGTATCATACAACTTCGCAAAAGTCCACTTATAACTTCTAATTTGTTGCTGTCTTTATTATACTGCATTGCCTATCGAAAAGATAGTATATTTTATAAAACTTGTCGGCTGGGAACAGCTTGCAATGCAAGGTGTCCCCAGATGGCAAGTCCACAAAAGGGTAGCTGGCGAAAGCCAGCGCAGGGGAAGCGTAGCGTCCCCTGTTTGATTTGGAGCAGACCATGACTGCGG
>NZ_QUGO01000050.1:0-434 GCF_003479105.1 Blautia sp. AF19-13LB | reverse complement strand
TGGAGCAGACCATGACTGCGGAAAATCACAGCCCTCCGGCGAGGAGCCTTCGGAGAACGCAATGCACCAACCTCTGGGTGGTGTATAATTGCGCCCTTAGTAAACTAAGGGGGTTCCGGCATCTCCCGTTCCAGCAGTTTTTTCAATAGTTCCTGCGTGTCCTGTCTGTGAAAAATGAGTTTCAACAACAGCATGACATCATCATCTGTCAGGCGTTCCGGCTCTTGCAGAAAACTTTCCAGCATACCGCCACGGGTACAGAGCCGGTGCGTCCGTTCCTTTCGGGTAAGCTGTTTCAACTGGTGCTGCAATGCCTTTTCATCATTGATGGCTTTCCGCAGTTTCTTTTCGCTTTTTTCCAACTCCCGATTGAGTTTTTCCAGCTTTGAGGTATCAGGCAAGGGCAGCGTCCTCCTTTCCCGGTATCAGCACAT
>NZ_QUGO01000005.1:143851-245604 GCF_003479105.1 Blautia sp. AF19-13LB | reverse complement strand
TTGAATTACTTATTCAGAACTTTCGAGGATGTGTTTCACTGTTTAATTATCAAGGATCTCTGCCGTTCCGACTCGGATCAGCTCGTTTATTTTATCACAGAGCTTTTCATTTGTCAAGAACTTTTTTAATTAATTTTTTTGAAGCTCTTTCGAACTTCCTGAGAACGTTTTGTTCTCTGCCGTTCTCTCGATCAGCAACTCGTTTATTCTATCAAACTCATTTGCTTTTGTCAAGAACTTTTTTCAAGTTTTTTTGAAGTAGTTTTGCAACCCGCGGCAGCCACCCGGCTCCGAACTAGGTTTTTCTGTTTCAAAAGAACTCATTCACTGTAGCTCTCGCTGACAGCTTAGTTATAATAACACCCCCGAAAGCAAAAGTCAACACCTTTTTTCGAATTTTCTTATTTTTAGAAAAATACGGTCAATTCTGCATATTCAGTATTTTATCTGACTATTTCTTTTTTTACTCCATCATCAAAATCTTTTTCGGCTGATATCGTACAATCTGGTATACCATAACCATAGAAGAAGCCAGCACAACCCCCATTCCACAAAGATACAATATTATAATCTGCTGTGTCTTAATTGCAGCCTGCACACCGTTCGAAAGATCTACAGCTATTTTTATCACATTCGCCAAAGGATAAGAAAAAATTACCCCCGCTGTAATTGCCAGCAATACCGGGCAAAAAGATTCCATCAACATCTGCAGCATAATCCGCATCTTTGTTTCTCCAACAGAAAGAAGAATGCCAATCTCAAACATGCGATCCCGCAAATTCATAAGAATCAAAAAACTTAATGTGATAGTTCCAAGGATTACGGAAACTATCACCATGAGATTCGAAATCCCTGCCAGGCTCTTCAGGCTGTCGGCCACCGCTTTATAAGCTGAAACATTTACCGTATAGTCCATATCATATTCTTCTTTGATATATTCCGGCATTTTTTTCGCATCTTCAGCAAACGCTCTTCCTTCTTCCGGGTCCTTCAACTGCAATGTAATTTCTTTTACATTATCATTTTCATTCATCTCATAAACTGGTGTATCCAGGGTATAGATAGCATTTGCTGGGTTATTATATACCACATTTCCACTGTAAGCTGCCTCGTTCGTACTGTAAATACCACTGATTTTAAATGTATACCGCTCCTTTGTGTATGGTGAAAGAACAGCTATGGTATCTCCTATTCCCAGTCCATTCCGTTCCGCAATCCCATCACTGACTACCGCTTCTTCTGCATTCTGCGGTACATGTCCCGAAATCAGTGTAACTACAGAAGAAACAGAACTAAAATACTCGACAGGATCAGATGATCCCTCCACATAAATATTTTCTGTTCCATTTTCTTCCTGTCCGTCCATAATTTCAGCTGTAAAGTTATCCGCCAGAGCAGCTGTCACCGTATTACAGCTGCCAAACCGAATTCTTTCATCAGCGCAGAGTTCCAAATATTTTTGATGTGAAATCGAATTCACACCGCGCGGCTCTTCACTGTATATCTGACGCTCATTCGATACAAGCACGCTTCCTCCGATGCTCGTCCGAATCTCCCATATCCGTTCCCGACTTGCCGCGCGGATACATAAGCCAAACAGGATCAGGATGGATAAAATCAGGAAACTTAAAAACATCAGAATTGTATTTTTTTTATGATAAGAAATACTGCGAAATGCTCTTTTGATCCAGTTCATAAAAACTTTCCCTCCCCCTCATGTTTAATCCTGCAATTTTTTCTTTTCCAGCCGTACCACCACATCTGCCTCCGCGGCAAATGCTTCCGAATGTGTAACTGCTATTACACATTTCTTATCTTCATGAGCCAGCTCTTTGAAAATTTTCACAATGCCAGCCGCCGTATCAACGTCCAGATTTCCCGTCGGCTCATCCGCAAGAATCACCTCTGCATTTGTCGAAATCGCACGCGCAATCGCTACGCGCTGCTGTTCGCCTCCTGAAAGTTTATTGATATTGCGGTTCATCTGATCTTCTGTAATTCCCATTCGTGTCAGAAGTTCCCGCGCCCGTTCTTTTTTGTTTTTAATCGGATTTGACGTAATTTCCATTGCCGCCAGCACATTCTCCAGCGGGGTCAGATAAGGCAGCAGATTATACGCCTGAAACACAATTCCAATCTTGCTGTTTCGATATCTTGTATAGCCAATTTCCCGGATATCTTTTCCTTCAAAGCACACGCAGCCGCTCTTAGGTTCTTCCAGCGCACCCGCCAAAGTCAGCGTCGTTGTTTTCCCCGATCCAGAAGGACCAACAATCGTGTAAAGAGTACCCTTCTCAAATGAATAGCTGGCTTTATCCAAAATATCAATTCTCTTTCCGCCGCTCTCGTAAAAATAGCTTACCTCTTTTAATTCCAGTTCTGCCATATTGTTCCTTTCTACTATAATCTAGTCGCCTCTACATTTTTCCAGTTCTCACTTCCGTAAGAAACCCATCTTTTACCAAATATACTTTATCAAATTTTTCCAGTTTATCATAATGATGTGTAATAAAAATCACAGATTTTTCCGGCATTTCTTCTGTTATAATTTTATAAAGATATTCATTGGCTTCTACATCAAATCCACTGGACGCTTCATCAAAAAGCATAACCGGCGCATCTTTCAATAGTGCCCGTGCAACCACAAGCTTTTGTCTTTCTCCTCCTGAAAGAAATGCTCCATCATCTCCTATTTGTGTTTTTTCTTTTTCTGGAAAACGTTGCAAGTATTTTTTCACGCCACTTTTCCTTAGTACCTCATTCAGTTTTTGTCTGTCTGCTTTCCCCTCCAAATCTATATTCTGCACAATGTCCCCCAAAAACAACGCTGATTTCTGACTCACAACAGAAAAAAGGCTTCGGTATTCTGATAATTTTAGCACTTTTATATTTTCACCATTACATAAAATTTCTCCTTCTTCCGGTTCATAAAATCGTAATAGTAATTCCAAAATTGTTGATTTTCCACTTCCATTTTTTCCAATAATAGCCACTTTTTCTCCCGGCTCAAGTTTAAAAGATACTTTCTTTAACACTTCCCTATCCTTTGTATACTGAAATCTCACATTTTTAAATTCTAATATTGGCGAAATCTCTTTTTCCACTCTTTTACTTCCACTTCGTTCCTCTTCCATATTCAAAAATGTATAAAGTCGTTCAGCGGACGGTTTGACACTTGCAAAATGCATACGCAGATCAATTAAACTATTTACCGGTCTTGTAACATAACTAGAATAAGAAACAAAAGCAAAAACTGAACCTATGGAAATTTTTCCCACGAACACCAAATATCCACCAACTAAATAAATAAGAATTGTTACACCCCACTCTAAAACAGCATCCCCAAAAATATTCCATGTCTCAATCATGGTTCCTTTCATTTCAACCGCTAACGATTTACAAATCTGTTTTAAAAATTCGCATTTTCTTAATTCATATAGATTCCACAATTTAATTTCTTCCACAGTATTAATTGTATCGCCAAGCCATCCTCCAAATTGTTGCTCAACTTGAATATACATTTTCATGTTTTTCTCACGCTTTTTAGCAAGACATTTTACTAACACGTATTTCACTGGAATTACTATCACTACAATGCATAACAGTTCAGGACTCAACAGCATAAGTCCAGCAAGTCCACTAATTACACGAAAAACATACGAAAAGCTCATCACTACATATCTATCTGTCATAGACGCAACCTGAGATACATCGCATTGTAACATTTGCACTATTTCCATACTATTTTTCATTTGAAAATAATGTTTTTTTAAATGCAATAATTTTCGAAATACATTGCAATACAAGTTCTTATAGAATGAATTATGTATTTCTGCAAAAGTTTTTGCCTGCACAACTTCAATCATTAAATATACCAGCACACAAACAAATAAACCGGCTACTCCATTAACAATTTGGGGCATATTTTTTTCGAGTATTCCGATGTCTGTGATCTGTTTTATCAATAATGGTTGCAGAAATACAGTTACTGTAGAAACAATAGTGCTTATACTCAAAATACCTATTTCTTTTTTATATTTGAGTAACTCTTTTAAAAAATATAAACATTTATTATTCTCTATTATTTTCTTCATTGTTCACAAATATAATATTTTTAATCCTTTAAGCAAACACTGATTCCTATTAGTCCAACCATACACACCCCAAGAAATATGTCCATCCAGACTATTTTCCCACTTTGCTTTTCTCCACTCGAAGGAGCCTTAAAAAATACTTTTTCAAAGCCTGTATCATTTTTATCAAAATATTTTTGTCCTATAACCTCTTCTTTCGTTTCATTCTCCTTCTTCTCAAGCCAATACTGGATCGAAATTTCCTGCATTTCTTCACCACCATATTCGGCTCTTTGATTATCTTTTGCAAGTTCTTCCGCTATTTTTCCGCCAAAAATCTTCATCGCACTATCTTGACTTTCTTCATAGGGTTTTCCAGCTCCCAAAAATAAAAATTGTCCTACTTTCTCCACGCTATCTGGAATCCGTATTTTTGACAAAGAAGAGCAATACATAAAGGCATTATCACCAATGCTCTCTAAACCATCATAAAAATAAATCTGTGTGATTCTAGTTCCCTGAAATGCGCTTTTTCCTACCTTTTTTAGTGTTTTTGGCATTACAATGCTGATAAACCCAGCAGTTGTATCACTGTACTGACCATCTTCCGCAAAGGCAGATTCCCCGATTTCAACAATGCCTTCGGATATCTGCACTGCCCGAAGATCCGTTTTTCTCAAAAAGCAGGAATCTCCGATTCTCGTCACTTCTTTCCCACCTACTTCTTTCGGTGTGACAATCACGCTTTCCGTCCCGATATAGTTTCGTAAAGTTACAGTTTCATCTTCTTCCACGCTATACTGGTAATCTCCCTCTTGGAGCCAGTCTGCCTGTAGCGAAACCTGTGTCGTTCCAGATTCCACTGCAAAAACGTCTTCCCGCCATACCAGCACCAGAACCATCGCTACGATCATTATCATTCTTTTTTTCTTCATGAACACCTACTTTCTGTCCAGCAATATAGATGCCGGGCTTTCTCTAGTTATTTTGCCGACTTGCAGAATTAATATCAAAAGGAAAAGATCTAAAATACCAAGAATCATCCCCGTCATGATTTTCCAGTTCCACTCAATGGACAAATCCGTATCAACAGTTACTCCCGTTGATTCATACGCAGCTATTTCGCTTGTCGGGAGCGCGTTTTTAATATTTCCCGACAGATCTTCATTTTCCTGCTCCACTTTCTCAGCCTGATTCGAAATCATCCGATCTGCGAAATACTCTGCTGTTGGTGTCGCACACAGCGCCGCAAAAACCAGGGCAATCAAAACCGGAACCAAATTCTCCAAAACGAACTGTCCTAAAATCCTTTTTCTGTGTTCCCCCATCGAAAGTAAAATTCCAATCTCACGTTTTCGCCCTTTGACTGACAGGCTGGTCAGAATGCCGAACAGTAAAATTCCGGCAGTCACAAATCCTACGATCATATATCCTATCAGACGATTCAATTTTTCAACAGGTTTCGCAACCATCTCATACCATTCCTTGTTTCGAATCAACTGATAGGACCATTCTCCAGATTCCAAATCCTGCTGTGATATTACCATTGGCTTTACGCTGGAACGTATTCCATTTTCATCGGTCTGTACAACATCATCCACACTTCCTATTTTTATTTTGTTTTTTGTTTCTTCTATGAATGGTTCAACTGATTTTGTATCTTTCAAATAGACCGTAACTGTATTAAATCCCACATTTTGAATTTTTAATGCTTTCATAGAATACTCGCAGAAAATATCCAGTGGAATAAAAATTAAATTATTGTGCCAGTCATTCACAACGGAATCGGACTGATAAACCTCTGGAGTTCTGTAAATGCCTCGAATTTTGAAACTAATTTCTTCCGGGGCACTTACTTTATAGTATTCGATCGTTCCCTGCTCCATTTTATATTTAACAGTATCGCCCACATGGAGATGATTTTTTTCGGCGTATTTTTCTCCTACCACAGCTTCGTATTTGCCCCGTTCTCCGTAGCTCAGTCCGCTTCCTTCCACAATCCTGTAACCCTTTGCCAGAAAATAGGTATCGTATGCGCAGTCCAGTGTTCCAACAGCCGTCATCGTATACATGCCTGAATCTTTCAGATAACCTTTTAGGCGCTGTTGTGTCTCCTCGCTGATATATGTTTCCGTATCCACCGGATCAAGCCAATATGTTCCCGCTTCCATGGTGTACCCCTGAACATAATTGCTGTCAATGAACTTTTCTACGATTGCGGACGGGATCGCATATACAGTACATGATTTTCCAGCTTCTCCCTCGGCCGGCCCGCGCAGAGTAATAGAGTTGGCCAATGTTTCCTGTGCTCTTTTCACTTTATTTCCACTTGCAATTCCAATCATCAGCATAGAAAATATCGCCAGGAAAAGTACTAAAAACAGTATGATATACATCAATGTTTTCGCAGGAGTACTTCTTAATTTTCTGCTTGCTCTTTTCAACATATTCTTTCTTCCCCCTATATATTTCAAAATGCGACAAGCTTATGTTTAATTTTCAAGTGTCCAAATAATCCTATCGCTCAATTTTTCTATTTGAGAATCACTTTTAATATCAACAACTGATATTTTTTTCAAATGCTCAAAATCCCTTTCCTTGTCAATTAATTTTAAAAAACACATCTTTTTTTGTTCAAAACTCGCATCCATATCAATTGCAAATTCTGATATTCCAATATCATTAATTGTAATATCATATCTTTTTTGAACCTCATCTTTAACATGACTAATAAACGCTTCTTCATAGCGCATATATGGTAGCATCAAAACACTATAATCTGGTTCTATTGCACACATAAACAATTGTGTAGTAATGCCAAAATCATTAGAATATTGTGGATTAAACGAGAGACATGCTCCTGGTATCCCAACAATTACAATATCATAATCTTGTTCTAACCGCTTTACAGCCGCATTTATATTTATAATTATCTCTTCATTCCTATTTTTCCCATTTAAATATTTCTTTTCAAAGCAAAATGTATCTTTCCCAATTAATCCATTTAATCCAGAAACAATTGCTGCAACTTTATATCCTTTTTGTTTCAAACATTTTTGCAGTTCTAATTCCATTTTCAATTTTCCACTATTTTGTGTCAAACCCAAAACGCAAATAACCGGAATATTTATCTTTCTTACTCTTAAATCGTCACACTTTTTTTGAATTTTTAATTTTTTAGCAACAACGACATTTTCATAATGCTGATCTATCTCTAAACTGTTCCTGATATTATTAATAGAAACTATCGTTATGGATTTCTGCTTTGCTGTTTTCACCACGCTCTTTATATATTCAGGCGATGCATCGTGCCAACTTTCAAGAAGAATTAACACTTCACATTCTTTTATAATATTACCTATTCCCTCCTCTATTATTATCTCACTACCATCACAACGTTGAATTTTTTTCCCGCAAAGTCCCCATGCTTTTATTGAAGCAATATGCATAATTTCACCATATCTACATTCATGTATGTTCTCAAATAGTGTTATACTTTCTTGATCTACCGGAAATATACCTACTCTTTTTAACATTTTCATTCATACTCCTCAAATTTATAACCAAGTTCTTTTAAAGTACAGTAATTTTTCATTGCCTCTTCAAATCCCCCTCTAACCTTCCAGCAATGTTTTTCTATTTCTTTATTTGAAATATTTTTAGTGTCATCTGCACATGCTATACAAATTGTGCAATGTTGATATGCCCAACAATCCTTACACCGGTCTTGCGAATATCGTTCTATATTTAGCAAATTTAACACTTTGTTTTTATCTATTCCTTTTTTTATATCACCTATTTTGGAAACTTCTGATATTTCACTCACTCGCTCACACGGATATATATTTCCTTCTGCTGTTACAAAAATTTTTTTCGCGCCTGGAATACAGGGACCACTATGATGATTTACCTTTGAAATCTCTTCTTGCATTTTTTCCTCATGTTGTTTAATTTCTCTCATTTCATTATCAAATTCTTCTTTTACTGCTCTAGCCACAAATTTTTCATTAATTCGTTTTAATTTTGAAAGAAAACATTTAAAATATTCATATTCCTGTTCTTCAACAAATTCTCCGCTAAATTCACATTGTTTATCCGTATAATTATCATTCAAAACAGATATTCTACTCAAATTTTTCGAAATCAGCCTATCTTTATCCAAAAACTCATATATTGTTCTTAACTCATTTTGGGGATCTAACACTGTGTTGAAAGACACATTTTTTTTATAATATTTTCTGTCCATACTATATATCATTTTCATGCTATCTCTCAATTTTTCAAATGATCCTCTATTACTTCCTGCAAATATTCTATTTTTATCGTGCACTTCTTTAGGCCCATCCAAACTAAACATAATTTGTATATTATTTTTAATAAAATACTGAACAATTTCTGGTGTAAACAACGTTCCATTAGTGGTCAAATTAAAATGTACCGTTCTTTGGCAATATTCTCTCTTCACATACTCAACTACTTCTTTTATCAATCTGAACATTAATAATGGCTCTCCGCCATAAAATGATATATATATGTCTTCGCTAGACATCGAATGCCCATACAAATAATCTACTGCTTCTTTTGCAGTTTCCCAGCTCATTTCTTTTTGACTATGATTTCTATTTTTGTAATCACCAGAATAAACACAATAACTGCAACGCAAATTACATTTTTGTGTCACTTGCAAAACTAACTGATTCATTCTATTTTCTAAATAAGATTCTAAAAAGTCCGTAGCAAAATGTTTTACCTCTTCTACCCGCGTTCTTTTCAAATATCCTTCATTTATTAGCTTTTCTATTTCTCTTTCCGCTTTTTCATCCCAAATATTGTTTTCCAAAAAATTATATGTTTCGAAAGACACCTGAATAATTTTATCAGTATTCACATCATATACATAATATTCTTTTGCAGTTTTGAAACAATGAATAAATGGTTTATGCATGTTCTTTTCCTCTTGTTTTATATGCTATTTCTTTGTTAATCAATTTTATTATGTCATCAAATGTATCAAATTTTCCAGCCCCAATATCTTTTTCCTTAAAATGAATATCAAATTCTTTTTCTAACTCCACATATACATTTATCAAATCTCTTGCGCTGAATTTTAGATCATTTCCTAAAAGCTTTTGATTTTTCCAGTCTTTTTTCTGTTCTAAATTTCTATATTTCTTTAATATATCTTTCACTTTTTCTTCTATCATTTCTATTCTCTTTCATCAAATCTACTATTGTCAGCATTTTTACTCTACAACAAACATATCAACATTTTAACAAACGCTATTTCAAAGGATCTATAATACTTCTAGCCATATTCTTAAACGATTTTTTATAATGCTTAAATCAACTTTTAAACTTATCCTCTAATTAAAATGAGGACTACCACTAATTAACACTGTAGCAACCCTCATCTTTCTTACATTTTAGTGATTAGCATTAGATCCAAATACACTTGTGTATAACTGATTCTGCGCCTGAGCTTTCTGAACATAGGCAGACCCACACGTAGAAAAGCATGTGCATGAACACGGTCCATTTGCATAAACACTCACATTATTTCTTCCCTTATGTTCTTTCTTTTTAAGCGTTTTCTTCATTTGAATACCTCCCTTCGAGCATAATTTTATTACCCATTGCGATCGCAAAAGTAATCCAGTAAATTTTAGTCGTCTAAAAGTTGCATTATTATCCATTTATATGCGTTATAACAATTTTCAAACTGCATTTGCTCCATCCTTGTTTTCACATTCCATCCTTTTTTATCAAAAACCTCAAAATCTATCAAACTATTACTTTCAAATATATTTTTATCCGTTTGAATAATAAGCACATCTGGATTGTATATTGTATTTACTGCCATTATTAACGTCTCTGTCACATTCCCATGCGTATAAAATTCTAATGGAATTTCTGCCACGCAAGACTCTTTTAGGTTCTTTTCTGATGTTAATACTATACACTCATAGTCTTCCTTCCCAAAACACTCATATAACAACTTTGCCCCAATAACAGTACGTGTTAAAATTATCGGAATTGACCACGCTTTATTATTCACAATCCCATTCCATTCCAATTCTTTTTCATAGATACATTTGTTTATATGATTCATAATAAATTTTTTTGCATCTTGGTATGAACCTTTTTTATTTTTCCTTAAATAACATATCAAAAGCACAGTAATAATCGGAGCTGCAAAACTATTTGATTTGTATTCTTTCCCAACAATCTTCTTTAAAACGTCATCAAAATTTAACTGTATCGAATTCATTTCCGAAAAAGGAAATGATTTAGACACCGAAATTTCTTTTTCCTGCAATTTAGCAATATAATTTCTTACCCCGAAAACCCCATCAAAGCATGCCGGCCATGTAGGAAAGTTTGTATTTGATAGCGCTGCACATAATATCATTTTATTAGAAACCATTTGTTTTATAATATTTTCTATCTTTTTTGCATCTATATAATTTGTTGTTCCAACACTCATATGCACAAGTTTTATCTTTTCTTTTAAGCACCATTCTAACGCCGCTTTGAATGAATCAATGCTACCTCTTTCCCCTGTTTCCATAATTTTTATAGAGATAAATTCTACCTCTGGGCAAAAATATTTGATGATACTATAACACTTATCGCCATGTGTTAGTTTATATCTCTTTCTAAACAGATTATCTTTTTTTTCAGAATTGCACAAAACAACTTTTTTATTCTCATCAACATAGTATTCATTCTCACTCAGAAACAGTCCCCCTGCTGTCCCGTCATCTATAATTACATATTTTCCATCGTTTTTTTTATTTTTCATATGCAAATAGTCTTGTTCAGCTTTTCTTTTTCGTCTACATACTTACATTATATCTATATTTCTTCTTTTTTCAATGTGCTTTTTGTACATATTTTCAGTTTTTATTCATTATAAATTCACATAAATATTTTTTTCACAAAAACATGTAATTTTTTTTATATAAATACGTATATTTATAGATATTTCTTTTCATATCAGTTCAACCCCCATATTTTCCACAACTCTCAACTTTTTCCACTAATATCCTATTTGTTCTTTCATTTCCATTCTTATCCCCTTCTATCTAGCAGATTCTTCCGCTCTCAACTTCAGAGAAAAAGCGGTCGGCGTGTGGGCGGCGGATGCGGTGGGAGGGGAGAAACGTGCCGGGGCGCGGGGCATTGATTTGGGTGGGAGCGGAACCTGACGCGGACGGGACGGAACGGGGGAGATGAAATCCGGCTCACAAAGCCGGATTTCAAGAGACACTGAGTCGGGAAAACATCAGTTTTCCTGACGAATTGTCTCGGTGCTCCCCCGTTCCGTCCCATCCACGCCAAGGTCTCCGCCCCACCCAAATCACAGCCCCGCACCCCGGCACGTTTCTCCCCTCCCACCGCATCCGCCGCCCACACGACGCCCGCTTTTCCTCGTCCCCCCTCCCACCAAAAAACGGCCCCACAAGGAACCGTTTTTTCTCATCTTATAATACATTCTTCAACAGCATCAGCACCGGATTATTCTCCCGAATCCATGCCAGCGCCATATCGCCCTGGATCTGCTTCATGCATACATTCCCCCAGTGTGTCGCCTGAAAGCAGTACACCACCGCAAAGAAAATCCAGATCCACAGCACCGCACGCACGACACCAAGTCCTGCTCCTCCCATGCGGTTCAAAAAGCTGATCCCCGGAATCTCCGCAATCAATTCCACAATTTTCACCGCAATCGTCACGAAAACAACGGCAAGCACCAGCGTCAGAAAGAAAGCAATCCCTTTCATAATCTTTTCCGATACCGCCTTCGCCGCGTAGGATGCCAAACTGTGCAGCTGTTCCTCCTGGTACTCCCGCACCGCGCCGCTTCCGAGAATCTGGTTCACCAGCTCCTCCGGCACGCCCATGCTCTCCAGCCATTTCTTCTGCACATCCTGGTTTTCCCCCGACAGAAATTCATTGTTTTCAAATGTCTCTAAGCATTTCTTCTCCACATACTGCGGCAGCTCCGTCCGCTCATTCAGCACATCCGTCACATACGGATTCATCCAGATCGCCAGTCCTGTCACCAGAATCAGGGACACCATGGACAGCACTGTCCGGACCAGCCCCTTTCGATATCCAGCCAGCGCGGAAAGAATACACACCGCAAGTAATACGTATCTCAGCCAATTCATGTTTTTCTTCTCCTATTTCAGCCGGATCATCGAAACGCCGTCCTCCTCCGCGAGCAGATACCGGTTCTGCCCCATGCCGAGGATCTCGTGAATCTGTGTTTCGCTGACCACGCCGCTGTACTTCTTTCTTCCATTTAAGGTATATACACACAGCTCCTGCCGGTTCGTCAGCAGAATCTGTTTTTCTTCTATCTGAAGGTTCTGGTAATAGAAATCCAGATTTTCATCCGCAAGCTGCTTTCCTTTCAGATTGTAGATTTTCATCCGGTAAGGATGATCGTCACTCTCCCCGCGCAGAATCAGAACCACGCGGTCGTCCGCATACGCGCAGCTTAAAATTTCTCCATCTTCCGATACGCTCACCGTTTCCTTCGGCTTGTTTGTTCCTTCATAAACGCGGAAGCCGTTGTCAAAGAAGGCAACCCATGAGGATGTTCCCGCGGTTTCGATCTGTGGGCACAGCATATCGGTGTAGCTCGATGAGCTTGCAAGATTGTCCACCAGATCCTCGCCCCTGCTTCCGAAATTGTAGAAAGCGACCTGTGATTTCATCTTGCCGCCGTCTTCGTAAGCGTAGGAAACCGCCATCCAGAGTCCGTCCGCAGAAAGTGAGAGATCCATCGGATAGCCCGGGCTGTCCATGTTCGGGTGAGAGGAGGCGATCTCCGTTCCATCGGTATTATAGTATTTGATCCAGCTCTCCCCGTTGTTTTCCAGAATCGCCGCAACGACGCCCTGGCCTGCAATGGATGCTTTCACGATCGGATACGACGCGGTAATTTCGCCGGCCTTTCCATCGGCATCGTATACAACAATTTTGGTTCCGTTTTTATCGTAAATGGCAATTGCATCGCCGCAGGATATCATCTGCGGATTTTCCATGGTATAATGATCGCTCCAGAGGGTCTGATTTTTCCGGTCGCGCAGTTCGATGCCGTCGATACCGTAGCGCACGATCTTATTTCCGGATTTCTGAAACATATACGTATCGATGTCCTCGGTCTCTGTTGCCTGTACTGTGTCGTATCCCTGAAAAGTACGCAGCTGAAGCCATACCCCTGTACCAATTCCGGCCGCGAGAATGGCTCCTGCAAGGATTCCAACGGTGATCCGGCGTCTGCGTTTTCTTTTTCTGTTTTCTGCTTTATACTCCTCAAGATCCCGGACTTTTGCTCCGTTCTCCTGTTCTTCTCTGTTTTTTCCGTCCATTTTCATTCCCCTTATGTTCTTTTCGGACTTATTTTCTGCCGCCCTTTCGGCCGCAGTTTGATTCCGCTCTAGTGTACCATATTTTTCTCTATTTTGGGAGGTATATTTTCTGCCCCGCATATATGAGATCTTCCACCGCGATCTGGTTCAGTTCGCAGATATCTTTCACTCTGCTCATCGTTCCGTAATATCTCTCACTGATTTTCGAGAGGCTGTCCCCCTTCTGTACGGTGTACTCCTGCCAGACCTGTGCGGCGGTTTCTGCCGTCTCACTGCCGGAAGCAGTTCCCGGGGCGGACGATGGCTCTGCTCCCGGTGCTGGATCTGTCTGCGCCGTACCGGTATTGTTCTCCGCTGCACCAGTCTGCTCCCCGCCGGATGTGCTTTGCTCTCCGCTGCCTGCCGGATCCGTTCCGGATAAATTCTGCTCCTCACTTACCGCCGCGCTCCCGCTCTCATTTTCCGTTTCCAGTTCCGTTCCTGTGCTTTCCGGCGTCGAAGTATTTTCCCCTGTGTTTCCCTCTTCCGCCGCTGATGCTTCCGCTGCACTCTCCGCCGTCTGTGTCTTCTCTCCCTGTACGTTTCCCGCCACTGCTACCGTCTGCTCCTTTGTTTTCCCCGGAAACGGCAGCGCATCTCCGTATTTCTGCGTCACCGTTACAAGAAGCGCCGCAGCCGCGCATGCTGTCATCGCATAGAGGATCGGCTTTCTGTGATCGTGTTCCGGCTCCTCCCCGCTCTTCTCCTCAATCATCTTCCGAAAATCGCTGACCGCGCGGTCGGGCACGCTCTCTCCGTTTTCGATCGACCGGTTCTGATTCTGATCGATCAGATACGACTGCATCGGCTCATTCTTTTCATAATAAATGTAAAAGCCTCCCGTGCTCCGCAGGGTGCCGCCCTCGTACGTATAGAAGGTTTCCTCTTTTTCCTGTCCGTTGACGCGGAACAGCGTCTTGTCATTTCCGCCGAAGTGGTTCAGATGCGCTCGGATGATCTGTTCATTCAGATCCTCCCCGTATCCCGGAAGAGAAAGTGCCCAGCCGAGGATCTGCTGGTTTTTGAAATATTTTTCCATCACATCGTGGACCTCCGTCCATACTGCATCATCGAAGACCAGGTGATCCGGCGCCGGCTCCATCGTATGAATCGCGGCCGCGCTGCGGATAAAAAAGTAGGAAATTCCGTCCGCCCACTTAAATTCGCCGAACAGCATGGCGGCACGTCCCTCCGGTGCGGAAAAATATTTTTTCAGAAAGGTTCCGACATAATCTTCCAGATAAATCCGCTCCCTGCCGTTCGTATCACCGACCTGGCGGATATTTTTCGGCAGATGAAAGTATCCTTCGTTGCCGTTCGCCTGCTCTTTGTTTTCTTTATAGACAATCTCAATCATGCTTTTCACCCCTTTTTGCCTACTTTATCACGGATGTTCCGCGAAAAAGATCGTTTTGGGGCAGGGCTGTCACGGTTTTTTCCGACTGTTTTCCCGTTTTTCTGCACCGGAGGGCATGTCATGTTTTTTTCATTGCAGGAATAGTTTATACCATATACGGTTAAACTGTGGATGATTCTTCTGAAAGGCAGGTACCGGTCATGTTTCGAAAAAAAGACGCCGAAGTTTACTACATCAATGAGCGAAGCCGCAGCGCCAGCGAAGAGCTGGCGTCGCTGTTTTCTTACTGCATTCAAAAGGACGGACGCATGTTCCGTGAACTGGTATTTCTCTGCATCGGAAGCGACCGGATCACTGGGGATTCCTTAGGACCGCTGATCGGGTACCAGCTTTCGCCGTACTGCAGCCGCGTTTTTCATGTCTATGGAACGCTGGATGACCCGGTGCACGCCCTGAATCTACCGGACCGGATTTCGTACATCCATTCCCGCCACCCGGAGGCACTGCTCGTTGCGATCGATGCTTCGCTTGGTTCGCGGCGTCATCAGGGATATATCACGATCGGAAACGGGGCGATCCGGCCGGGCGCGGGGGCAGGGAAGACGCTGCCCGAGGTCGGGGATATTTTTATCACAGGCATTGTGAATGTATCGGGCAGTTTTGAACAGCTTCTTCTGCAGACAACCCGGCTTGCCACGATTTTCCATATGGCGGAATCCATCTCGCAGGGAATCCTGCTCGCCTGCCGGGAACTTGAGGCGGCCGGGACAAGCGAACTTCTGCTTTAAGAAAAACTGCAGACAACAAAACAGGCAGAGACCGCACCGTTTTCCGGTGTAGCCTCTGCCTGTTTTCTTTTGTCATTTATTTCGAAAAATCTTATTTACAGAACTCTTTTACCTGCTCGTAAACGCCCTCGCCGTCGAGTTTGTATTTTGCAAGAAGAGCGGCTGCCGGGCCGGACTCTCCGAAGACGTCCTGTACACCGATTTTCTTCACCGGAACCGGGCATTTCTCTGCCAGTGCGTCGCAGACTGCGCTTCCAAGTCCTCCGATCACCGAGTGCTCTTCTACGGTTACGACTTTGCCAGTCTCTTTTGCTGCTGCAACGATCAGCTCCTCATCCAGCGGTTTGATGGTGTGGATGTTGATGATCTTGGCATCAATGCCGTCTGCGGCAAGTTTCTCTGCTGCTTCCAGAGCGGAGCTTACGCAAAGGCCTGTTGCAACGATGGTGACATCCTTGCCTTCACGAAGAACAACGCCTTTTCCGAGCTCAAATTTGTAATCCGGTCTGTCGTTGATCACCGGCACTGCCAGACGTCCGAAACGAAGGTAAACCGGTCCGTTGTATTCATAAGCTGCTTTCACGCAGGCTTTTGCCTCTACATCATCTGCCGGGTTCAGGATGACCATGCCCGGGATGGTTCTCATCAGGGCGATATCCTCGTTGCACTGATGTGTTGCGCCGTCTTCTCCTACGGAAATTCCGGCATGGGTAGCACCGATTTTTACGTTCAGATGCGGGTATCCGATGGAGTTGCGCACCTGCTCAAACGCACGGCCTGCGGCAAACATCGCGAAGGTGCTTGCGAACGGAACGATGCCTGTGGTGGAAAGACCGGCAGCGATTCCCATCATATTACATTCTGCGATACCACAGTCGATGTGGCGGTCCGGATATGCTTTTTTGAACACACCGGTCTTGGTTGCTGCTGCAAGGTCAGCGTCGAGTACGATCAGATTGTCATGCTCTGCGCCAAGTTCAACCAGTGCATTACCGTAACTTTCTCTTGTTGCGATTTTCTTTACTTCTGACATAACGCTTCACCTGCCTTTTCCAGTTCTGCCATAGCAATTGCGTACTCTTCATCGTTCGGAGCTTTTCCGTGCCAGCCTACCTGGTTCTCCATGAAGGAAACGCCTTTTCCTTTTACGGTCTTTGTGATGATGGCGGTCGGCATGCCTGTTACGGTGCGCGCCTCATCAAATGCAGCTTTCAGCTGATCGAAATCGTTGCCGTCCGCTACGTTGATTACGTGGAAGTTGAATGCCTCGAATTTTTTGTCGATCGGGTACGGACTGTTGACATCTGCTACGTTTCCGTCGATCTGAAGTCCGTTGTTGTCTACGATCACAACGAGGTTGTCCAGATGTTTTGCTCCGGCAAACATGGCTGCCTCCCAGACCTGACCTTCCTGGATTTCACCATCGCCAAGAAGTGTATAAACACGAAATGCTTTGTTCTGCAGTTTTGCACCGAGTGCCATTCCGACTGCTGCGGAGATTCCCTGTCCGAGGGAACCGCTTGACATATCAACGCCCGGGATATGTTTCATATCCGGATGTCCCTGCAGGTAAGAGCCAAGGTGACGAAGGGTCAGCAGGTCTTCTTTCGGGAAGTAACCTTTTTCAGCCAGTGCTGCGTAGAGTCCCGGCGCTGTGTGGCCTTTCGAAAGTACAAAACGATCGCGGTCCGGATCTTTTGGATTTTTCGGATCCACGTTCATTTCTTCAAAATACAGATACGTGAAAATATCGGCTGCAGACAGAGATCCGCCCGGATGGCCGGCCTTTGCTGCATGAACGCCGCTGACGATCCCTTTGCGGATCTCATTGGCCGTCTTCTGAAGTTCTAACTTGTTCATGTCTTTTCTCCTTGTTTAGTTGGATCGGAATCAAAAGCTGGAAATATCGCTATTGTTCACTTCGTTCACAATACCATATTTCCAGCTTTTATGCAATCATGTTTAGGTCTTATTCGCCGAATACAGCTTTGTAGTCAGCCTGGAATTTTGCGATTCCGGCGTCGGTCAGAGGATGTTTGGTCATCTGCACGATTACGTTGTATGGAACAGTTGCAATGTCTGCACCAGCCAGTGCGCAGTCGGTTACGTGGATCGGGTTGCGGACGCTTGCTGCGATGATCTCGGTGTCGATGCCGGCTACGTCGAAGATCTCAACGATTTCACGGATCAGATCAACGCCGCGGGTGCTGATGTCATCGAGTCTTCCAAGGAATGGGGAAACATAAGTTGCACCTGCTCTTGCAGCCAGAAGTGCCTGGTTTGCGGAGAAGATCAGGGTTACGTTTGTCTTGATGCCCTCTGCGCTCAGAACTTTAACAGCTTTGAGTCCTTCTACGGTCATCGGGATTTTAACAACCATGTTTGGATGGATGGCTGCGATCTCACGGCCTTCTTTGATCATGCCTTCTGCATCTGTTGTGGTAGCTTTTACCTCGCCGCTGATCGGTCCGTCTACGATCTCGGTGATCTCTTTGATGACCTCTTTGAAGTCACGTCCTTCTTTTGCGATCAGGGACGGGTTGGTGGTAACGCCGCAGATAACGCCCATGTCGTTTGCTTTTTTAATGTCCTCTACTTTTGCTGTGTCGATGAAAAATCTCATGTTGTTTTTCCTCCCATATTCATACTTTCGTAAGGTTTCGGGGCCTGTTGTTTTCCGCAGAACGGCTCCGTTTTTCTGTTATCTCCAGTATAGATATGTTTGGTTTTTCCGTCAAGTCTGCCTCATTTTTATTAATTAATTTTATTATTTATAAATACTATTTTATAAATTATTCTGGCGGATTTTTTCTCATTTTTTCCGGTTTTTCCTTTTCTTTGTGTTTTCCCGGTTTGCGTCAGAGCTGTTTTATTCAAAATTATTAATAATAATTTCAGCCGTCCTATTTATTTTTTAATTTTTCGGTTCTTGCATACGAAGTGCTGCGCCGCACGATCAGTTTCGGCTCATACTCGACATGATACGTGCTTAAGGGTTCATTGCCGTCCTGGCTTTCCCGAAGAGACTGGATTTTCCGCAGGATGATATCGCACGCATCGCGGCCCTTCAATGGCACATAGTGGTCGATCGTCGTCAGGGAAATCGAGCGGAAGCTGGAATAGACAGTGTTGTCACATCCCACTACGGAAATATCCGCCGGAATGCGCAGTTTGCTCTCGAGCACGGCGTCCATGATCCCGAACGCGATCATATCATTCATGCCGACGATTGCCGTAAGGTTCTTGTCCTCCCGCAGCAGTTCCTTCGTCAGATAATAGCCCATCTTGTACTCAGAATCCATGCTCGGGATCACCTCGTCGAGGTCCTCATCCGCCGATTTGACGATCACGCCGTCGCCGTATCCTGCCTCCTCAAACTCGCGCACAAAGCCCTCCACGCGTTTCAGGCGCTGGCCCTGTTTGGAAGTCAGCGGAGGTGAAACAAACGCCACATGCCGGTGTCCCAGTTCCAGCAGGTGGCGTGCCATCAGCCTGCCGGGTTTTGCATTGTTCAGCTCGACCGCATCAATTTCCAGCAGTTCTTCTCGGTTGTTGATGATGACAAGCGGAATCTCCGCGGCCAGCTCCTCCACTTTTTCCTTGCAGCTTCTGCTCGGATTGCAGGTGTAGATAATGCCGCGCGGGCGCACACTCTTCATCATCCGAAGATAATTCTCTTCGATTTTCAGGTCCCTCTGCGTATTGCAGACAAAGACCCCGTAATTCTTCTCTTTTGCAACTTCTTCGATGCCGTGCAGCAGCATCACATAGTAAGGATTCGTCAGCGTCGGACAGAAGACGACGATCAGCTTGTTGCCGTTCGACTCTCTTCTCATCTTCCGCCGCGGAATCTGGTAGCCCAGCTCTTTTGCCGCCGCCTCCACTTTTTCTACGGTTTCCCGCGAGAACGAAACGTTTTCCCGCCGGTTCAGGATCATGGAGACCGTCGCCTGGGATACGCCTGAGGCTGCTGCGACATCACTGGATGTCACTTTTTTTCTGCCCATAATTACAGCTCCGTTCTGCCCTCTAACGCACGCAGAAGGGTGACTTCGTCAATATTTTCCAGATCGCCGCCCACCGGAACACCGCTTGCAATCCGCGTCACCTTGATGCCGGTCGGCTTGATCAGCTTGCTGATGTACATGGCCGTTGTCTCGCCCTCCAGGCTGGAGTTCGTGGCAACGATAACCTCCGAGACATCGCCCTGGAGGCGCTGCATCAGCTCTTTTAACCGGATGTCGTCCGGCCCAATCCCCAGCATCGGGGAGATGGCCCCGTGCAGGACGTGGTAAACGCCGTCGTATTTTCCGGTTTTTTCATATGCCGCAAGATCCTGCGTCGTCTCCACCACCATGATCACGCTGTGGTCGCGCTTGACATTTGCGCAGATCGGGCACAGCTCTTTGTCGGTCAGGGTCTGGCAGCACTTGCAGTACTGGACGTGGGATTTTGCTTCTGTGATCGAATCGGCCAGCCGTTTTGCCTGGTCGGCTGGCATATTCATAATATGAAAGGCCAGTCGCTGTGCGGTTTTCACACCGATGCCAGGCAGATGGGACAGCTGCTCGATCAACTGATTGATGTATCCGCTGTAGTAATCCATCAGAACGGGAATCCTCCGCCCATGCTGCCGAGTCCGCCGGCAAGTTTGCCCATAGCTTTGGCTGCCTCGTCCTCAACTTTGCGCAGTGCTTCGTTGGTTGCTGCCATGATCAGATCCTCGAGCATTTCTACGTCGTCCGGATCTACGGCATCTTCGCTGATTTTAACTTTGGTTACTTCTTTTTTACCGGAAATGGTTACTTCTACGGCTCCGCCGCCTGCTGTCGCAGTGAACTCTTTCTCCTCCAGTGCTTTCTGGTTCTCTTCCATCTGCTTCTGCATTTTCTGAGCCTGCTTCATCAGATTGTTCATGTTGCCCGGCATTCCTCCCGGGAATCCTCCTCTTTTTGCCATGGGTAATATCCTCCTGAAAAATTTGTTTTTAATTTATTCTTCCCCGTCGTCGAAGTCGCTCTCGTCGTCCTCCTCGACCGGGATTCCATGAATCGCCTGCGTCAGTGCATCATCCACGGAAATCGTGGAGAGCGCGGCGTTTGCATGCTGGTCTGCTAAAATGAGCTGGACCTCTACGGTTTTTCCAGTCATCTGTTCAATAATGGTGCGGATCTCATCGGCTGCCTCCGGCCGCTCAACGTAGATGGATGCGAGCTGGTCTGCAAACTCAACAAACAGTTTGGCGTCGCCCGTCTCGCTGTTGTATTTCGGAACGGCGCTCTGCAGAAACTGGCGGAACATGCCGCTTGTCTGGCCGACAATTGCCTTCCAGGACGCGCTGATGCGCTGTAAATCCGCCGGTGCAGCTTTCACTGGTGCCGGTGCACTCTGCGGTGTTTCTGCCGCCGCATAGCCGTCTCCGGCCGCTCCGGAGCCTCCTGCACTGCCGTTTCCTGTTCCCGGTGCATTTGTCACCATCATCGGGATTCCGCGCTCCATTTTTTCTTC
Source organism: Blautia sp. AF19-13LB (assembly GCF_003479105.1). Taxonomy (NCBI): domain Bacteria; kingdom Bacillati; phylum Bacillota; class Clostridia; order Lachnospirales; family Lachnospiraceae; genus Blautia; species Blautia sp. AF19-13LB. The sequence goes on along the minus strand of NZ_QUGO01000005.1, from coordinate 224,456 downwards.
GAGAATCCTAAGCCGTTCCAGCACGGATTCGATGTTCTGCTCCATCTGCGGTTTACAGAGTTTGACGAGCGCCACCTCAACGAGCACGCGCTTCTGCGCCGCATAGCGGAGCTGGCCGGAGAGCTCGGATAAAACGCGGATATAGTGGATCAGCGTCTCATCGTCTACCATCGTGCTCTCTTCTTTTAAGAGCTTCAGGTTTTCTGTAGAGACGTCGAGCAGTTCTTCGGTTTCATCTGCGCTTTTTACCAACAGCAGATTCCGCAGATACCACGTAAAGTCGGTAACGAACTGTCCCAGCTCTTTTCCGCGGTTTAAAAGGGTTTCCAGCGTGCGGATGCTTCCCGTTACATCCCCGGCGAGGATCGTGCGGAGCATCTGGCTGAAGATTTCGGTATCAACAGTTCCGAGAACTTCAAGAACTTTATCGTACGTCAGCTTCTGCCCGAGGTAGAAGGCGATGCACTGGTCCAGGAGGCTTAACGCGTCTCGCATGGAGCCGTCGCCCGCCTTTGCGACGTAGCGGATGGCTTTTTCTTCGACGTCCACGCCCTCTTTTTCCATCAGTTCACCAAGACGCGCCGCGATGGTGTCGATCGTGATGCGGCGGAAATCGTACCGCTGGCATCTGGAAAGGATCGTCACCGGGATTTTGTTTGCCTCTGTGGTCGCCAGAATGAAGATGACATAGGACGGCGGCTCCTCCAGGGTTTTTAAGAGTGCATTGAACGCTCCGGTAGAAAGCATATGCACCTCGTCGATGATATAGACTTTATACCGTCCCTGTGTCGGCCGGTAGGCTACCTCCTCACGGATTTCACGGATGTTGTCGACACCGTTGTTCGATGCCGCATCGATCTCGATGACGTTCGTGGAAACGCCCGCCAGAATCGCCTTACACGTCGGACATTCGTTGCACGGGCTTCCGTCCACGGGATGTTCGCAGTTGACCGAGCGGGCGAGAATCTTGGCGATCGTCGTTTTTCCTGTTCCGCGGGTTCCGCAGAACAGATACGCATGACCGATGCGGTCCGCGCGGATCTGATTTTTTAATGTTGTTACAATGTGATCCTGTCCTTTTACATCCTCAAAGGTGGAAGGACGGAATTTTCGGTACAGAGCAGTATAGCTCATAAAATTTTTCTCCTTTTATTGCATCGGCATGGAAGCCTGCCGCCGGCAGTTTCTTTTGGACAGCAGTGCAACAGAAGAACGGAGACCTTGTTGTTCTTGCTTTAAGGCCTCCGTTCTTTTTCCTTGCCTTTTTCGGGAACGCATCAATCGCCGAAGCTGATTCCCATCCGTTTTGCCTGCAGGACTTCCTGTGCATTCGGATCTACGGTCTTTAATTTTCCGGCGCACTCGCCCAGCGGAATTTTCTTTACTTTTCCGTTGACCATTCCGACCATGTAGCCGTACTGTTTGTCCAGAATAAGCTGTGCTGCCTCGGATCCGAGTCTTGTGGAAAGGACACGGTCATACGGACACGGGCTGCCGCCTCGCTGCATGTGGCCCGGTACGGTGACGCGGATTTCCATGCCTGTCTTTGCCTCGATTTCTTCTGCGATCTTGTAGGATACGGACGGGTATTTCTTTGCGATTTCTTCCTGACGTTTTTTCAGCTCTTTCTTCGGAAGTGCTGCGTCTTCTTTTGCAATTGCACCCTCGGCAACGGCAAGAATGGTGAATCCGCTTCCGCGCTCTTTTCGTCTGTTGATGGCCTCGCATACTTTTTCAATATCGTATGGAATTTCCGGAATCAGGATAACGTCTGCGCCGCTTGCGATTCCGGCGTACAGCGTCAGCCAGCCTACTTTATGACCCATAACCTCTACGATAAAAACTCTCTGGTGAGAGGAGGCTGTTGTATGGATGCAGTCGATCGCATCGGATGCAATATTGACGGCACTGTAGAAACCGAAGGTCATATCCGTTCCGTAGATATCATTATCGATGGTTTTCGGAAGATGGATAATATTCAGTCCTTCCTCTCTCAAGAGGTTTGCTGTTTTCTGGGTTCCGTTTCCGCCAAGAATGACAAGGCAGTCCAGAAGGAGCTTGTGGTAGGTATGCTTCATTGCTTCCACTTTGTCCAGACCGTTTGCATCCGGGGTACGCATCAGCTTAAACGGCTGACGTGAGGTTCCGAGAATAGTTCCTCCCTGTGTTAATATACCGGAAAAATCTTTTGCACTGAGCATGCGGTAATCGCTGTAGATGAGGCCTTTATAGCCGTTCATGAATCCGTATACTTCGAGATCTTTTACATTGTTTGCAAGGCCTTTTACGACTCCGCGCATGGTCGCATTTAATGCCTGGCAGTCTCCGCCGCTTGTTAACAGACCAATTCTTAACATATGACTTTTCCCATCCTGTTCTTTATTAGATTTTCACGACTGCTTCTTGTTTCTTGGCAGTATTATGGAATGTTTACATTATACCCTATTTTTTTCGTTCTCACAATAGTTCGGGGGAAGAAAGCGCGGGAGTTTCTATTTTTTGTACGAAAAAAGGAAGTCTGGGGTTCAGGCTTCCTTGGATTTTCTTTTTTATGCGCGCCGCACTTCGAACTCTCACCACGAACGTTACTCCTACAGCCTACTCGGCCCAGGCACCCTCACGGCACACAGGAGATTCCACTTAGTGCTGCTGCATTCCTGCCCTGACACGGTTCATGGAGTCCTGTTGCGTAAGACCCAGACGTCAACGTCACTTATAGAAGGCAGCTTCGCAATGAAAGAGCCCTCGGATTGGCATCACCCCCGCTGTAGCGGATTGCGGGTACAGGGCACCGCTATCTCCCCGGCTGCGCATTGTTTAGTATACGGGATTTCGGAGGGGATGTCAAGGAATTTGTGAATTGAAATATTGGTATAGCACGAGTATAATTTATAGTAAGGCCAGAAAATAACGCAAAAATTCAGTACCGCAGAGTGTGAACGACTGCTTTTTTCATTATTTTCAAGATTTGCTATCGATAATTTTTTGAAAATGATACATTTTTTTCTTATAGAAGGAGGATGGACGAATGATACGAGTTACGGTCTGGAATGAGTTTCAGCATGAGCGAACGCAGGAGAAAGTGAAAGAGATTTATCCGGACGGGATTCACACCTGTATTGCAAAGTTTCTGAGACAAGAGGAGGAGCTTTCGGTTCGGACAGCTGTGTTTGACGAGAAGGAGCATGGGCTGACGGAAGAAGTGCTGGCAAATACCGATGTGCTGGTGTTCTGGAATCATATGCTGCAGGAGGAGTTCTCGGACGATGTGGCCGAGCGGGTTCGGCGTCATGTGCTGGCCGGAATGGGGCTGGTAGTTCTGCATTCAGGGCATTATTCCAAGATTATGCGGAAGCTTCTCGGAACAAGTATGACGCTTCGGTGGCGGCATGGGGATCGTGAGAGACTGTTCTGTACGTGTCCGACCCATCCGATCGCGCAGGGAATTCCGGCATGGGTGGATATTCCGGAGGAAGAGATGTACGGGGAGTTTTTTGATATTCCCAAACCGGATGATGTGGTATTTACGGGATGGTTTGCAGGCGGTGAGGTGTTCCGCAGCGGATGCACCTTTACACGTGGGCTGGGCAAAATTTTCTATTTTCAGCCGGGACACGAGGAATACCCCATTTACCATATGCCGGTGATTCAGAAGATTATCAAAAACGGGGTGCGCTGGTGCGTTCCTGTAGTACGAAGACCGGCACCACTGGATAATGCATGGGTGAATCCATCTACAGAGGAAGTGTATCTTTCTTCACACGAAAAATAGCAACTGCAGTTTACCGATATCTGTATCCCGTTTGATTTTTTCAAAACAGGGGTCTGATTTCACGATCAAAAATGTTCTGCAATACGCGGATGGAATCTGCGTACACATTGCATAAATCAGGAGGAAATGTTATATGAGAAAGCTTTCCGTTTTTTACGAACACATTCTACAGGCGTGTGAGCAATCCGGTAAGACGATTCCGGAAGTGCTCGCGTTCTGCAGGGATCAGGGAATTTCGGCTGTTGAGATGAACTACAGTCTGTTTGCATCAGAAAAAGAGGTCATTGCCCCGATGCTTTCCGATGCGGGGCTGGTGATCAGCTGTATGCATGAAACCTTTGATTTTTCCCATGATACGGATCTTGGCAGAGCACAGCAGATGCTCGATACTGCGGCATCGCAGCAGGTTTCGCGTGTCCTGTTTGTTGCAGGCGCGCTTGAAACTGCCGAAGCGGCAGAGCTTGCAGCCTGCAGCAGCACCTATGAGGCAACGAGTACTTTTATGGCCGAAAACAAATCGATTCAAAATATGGTACATGCGCTTTCCTCACTCGCCGAATATGCGGCTTTGCGTGGCGTTACGATTACCTTAGAGGACTTTGACGGTTTTTTACAGCCGTTTGCACGCACATATCCGCTGCTCTGGTTTATGGAGCACGTGCCGGGGCTGCGGTATACGCTTGATATCGGAAATTTTGCTTTCAGTGATGAGGATGTTTCGTATGCTGCCTGGCTTCTGAAGGATTATATTGTCCATGTTCACTGTAAGGATCGTGCCGAAAGCCCGCTCGTTCACGGACGTTTCTGCCGCGGCCTTGGCCAGACACCGGCCGGAACGGGATATCTGCCGATGGCAAAGCTTCTTACAGATTTAGAAGCGTGCGATTACGACGGTTATCTCGCCATCGAGCATTTCGATGCGCCGGATCAGTTATCGTTCATCGAACAGTCCGCAGCGTTTCTGCGCCAGTGGGTTTCCGAATAATTCCGCCTCTTTCATAAGCGCTCTGATTTTCGGAAAAATTCGTATTTCCGGGGAGAATTTCAGCAAAAAAATTATGTCGAAAAAATTCTTTACTATCTTTGGTTTTTTCGTATCTTTTCCTTGCTTTCCATGGAAAACATGGTAAACTAAATTTGAAGCTTTTTGAGAAGGCGTGATTCGAAAAGCAAATCTAAAACAAGAGGGTTTTAAAGTAATGGGAGAAATTATTATTCCGCAGGGTTACAAATCTGCATTAAACCTCCACGATACACAGGTGGCGATTAAAACAGTAAAGGATTATTTCCAGCACGAGCTGACACATCGTCTGCATCTGCTCCGTGTAACAGCTCCGCTTTTTGTACAGCCGGAAACCGGCTTGAATGACAATCTGAATGGCGTAGAACACCCGGTTTCTTTTGAGTTAAAGGATCAGGGTACCAAGAAAACCGCTGAAATTGTTCAGTCTCTGGCAAAATGGAAACGGTACGCGCTTCACAAATACGGCTTCTCTGAGGGAGAAGGCATCTACACCGATATGAACGCCATCCGCCAGGACGAGGTGACCGACAACATTCACTCCGTTTACGTGGATCAGTGGGACTGGGAAAAAATCATGTCCCCGGAAGAACGCAATCTTGATTTCTTAAAGAGTACCGTAAAAGATATCTATGAGGCACTGAAAAACACGGAAAAACATATGGCAGACCAGTACGACTACATCGAAACCATTCTGCCGGATGAAATTTTCTTTATCACTTCCCAGGAACTTGAGGATCGCTATCCGGATCTGACTCCAAAGGAAAGAGAGTATACAATCACCAAAGAAAAAGGTGCTGTCTTTATTATGCAGATCGGCGGCGTGCTTGCTTCCGGAGAGCGTCAGGACGGACGTTCCCCGGACTACGACGACTGGTCCTTAAACGGCGATCTGATCGTTTATTATCCAGTGCTTGACATCGCCCTTGAGCTCTCCTCCATGGGTATCCGCGTCAACGCAGATGCTCTCCGCGCCCAGTTAAAGGAGTGCGGATGCCAGTCCCGCGCGAAGCTTCCCTTCCAGAAATCTATTCTGAACGGCACTCTCCCGCAGACAATCGGCGGCGGTATCGGACAGTCCCGTATCTGTATGTTTTTCCTGCGCAAAGCGCACATCGGAGAGGTACAGTGCTCGGTATGGCCGATGGAGACACGAGAGGTGATGGATGTGATGAATATTCAGCTTCTGTAAGAAATTCTCTGTCTTTTCTCAAATTTCTGTTCTTCTTTCAGAAGATCAAAAAGAAGAATTCCCATGCAGTATTTCCGCACAGGAATTCTTCTTTTTTCTTATTTTTTTATCTTACATCCACGTAACCTTCGGCATTCCGCGAAGATCTGCTTTTACATCACAAGAAAATGTTTCCCCCTCATGGGCCTCTATTACTTTTGCATTTTTTAATCCATCTTCTCCAACTGCCTTTTTGCCTAAATGGCCGCCTAAAACAGCTCCCAGTCCGCCGCCAAGAGCAGCTCCAAAGGCTGCATTTGCAACATCACCGGCTCCGATTTTTCCCATAGGCTTTCTTGTAATCGCAATCGTATGGGCACCTGCTTCGATTGGAATTACATACGGTTGTTTTGCAGCTCTCAACTTTTGCGGTTCTTGATCATCTATATACAGACAGAAAAACCCCGGTCGCCTTACGGCGCCGGGGTCTCTTACGTTTGAGCACAAGTATCTTTCGATACAATTATATTTTATTTAGAATAGTCTACCGATAATTAGTCGATCAGAGTAGCAACACGGCCTGATCCAACGGTACGGCCACCCTCACGGATAGCGAAGGTAAGACCCTGATCCATAGCGATCGGGTGGATCAGTTCGATGGTCATCTCTACGTTATCGCCAGGCATGCACATCTCAGTTCCTTCCGGAAGAGTGATAACACCTGTTACGTCAGTTGTACGGAAGTAGAACTGCGGACGATAGTTGTTGAAGAATGGAGTATGACGGCCACCCTCGTCTTTTGTCAGAACGTATACCTGAGCGGTAAATTTGGTATGGCAGTGAACGGTACCTGGTTTAGCCAGAACCTGTCCTCTTTCGATCTCTGTTCTCTGAACACCACGAAGCAGAGCACCGATGTTATCACCAGCCTGAGCCTCATCGAGGAGTTTACGGAACATCTCGATACCAGTTACAACAGTTTTCTTGGTCTCTTCTTTCAGACCTGCGATTTCAACTTCCTCATTCAGATGAAGAACACCAGCCTCAACACGGCCAGTAGCAACAGTACCACGACCAGTGATGGTGAATACGTCCTCTACAGGCATGATGAAATCTTTATCAGTGTCACGCTGCGGATCCGGGATCCAGCTATCTACTGCATCCATAAGCTCCATGATTTTATCTCCCCATGGGCCAGCCGGATCTTCCAGAGCTTTCAGAGCAGAACCCTGGATGATCGGAGTGTCATCTCCCGGGAAGTCATACTCGTTCAGCAGCTCACGGATCTCCATGTCTACCAGCTCAAGCAGCTCTTCGTCGTCTACCATATCGCATTTGTTCATGAATACAACGATGTAAGGTACACCTACCTGACGGGACAGAAGGATGTGCTCTTTTGTCTGAGCCATAACACCATCTGTAGCAGCTACTACAAGGATAGCTCCGTCCATCTGTGCAGCACCAGTGATCATGTTCTTTACATAGTCAGCATGGCCTGGGCAGTCAACGTGTGCATAGTGTCTTTTCTCTGTCTGATACTCAACGTGTGCAGTAGAGATTGTGATACCACGCTCTCTCTCTTCCGGAGCTTTATCGATATCTTCGAAGTTCTCAGCAGTGTTTCCTTCTACTCTGGTAGAAAGTACTTTTGTGATAGCTGCGGTCAGAGTTGTTTTACCATGGTCAACGTGGCCGATGGTACCAATGTTACAATGCGGTTTTGTTCTTTCAAATTTAGCTTTAGCCATTTTAAAATGTCCTCCTTAAAATTGCGCCCAGTGGGCTTTTTTGAGACTAAATTGGTGGCAGGAACCCACCTGAATCGTAAACCTGCTAAGTCTGATTATATTGCATTTCCGTCTTATTTGCAAGGAAAATCTCAGAAAAATAATACTTTTAGGCTGTGCAGCCTTTGACAGCTGCACACCCGATTATTTTTCTTACATTATTTTGCTTTTGCAGACAGAACTTTTTCCTGTACGTTTTTCGGAACCTGCTCGTATTTATCAAAGAACATGGAGTAGTTACCACGTCCCTGAGTTTTAGAACGAAGGTCTGTTGCGTAACCGAACATTTCAGCCAGCGGTACGAATCCACGGATCATCTTTCCGCCGCCGATGTCATCCATACCCTCGATACGACCACGACGGGAGTTGATATCACCGATAACATCACCCATGTAATCTTCCGGAGTGGAAACTTCGACTTTCATGATAGGCTCAAGAAGAACCGGAGCACCCTTCTGCATAGCTTCCTTGAATGCCAGAGAACCAGCAATGTGGAATGCCATCTCAGAAGAATCGACCTCATGATAAGATCCGTCGTATACATTTGCATGAACACCGACTACCGGGAAGCCTCCCAGGATACCGGCTTTCATAGCCTCTTCGATACCTTCGCCTACAGCCGGGATATACTCTTTCGGAATAGCTCCACCGACAACGGTAGACTCGAATTTGTAAATCTCTTCGCCGTTTGCATCCATAGGCTCGAATTTAACTTTACAGTGACCATACTGTCCACGTCCACCAGACTGTTTTGCATATTTGCTGTCGATGTCTGCCGGTTTGGTAATGGTCTCTTTGTATGCAACCTGCGGAGCACCTACGTTAGCCTCTACTTTGAATTCACGAAGCAGACGGTCAACGATGATTTCCAGATGCAGCTCACCCATACCAGCGATAATGGTCTGACCAGTTTCCTGATTGGTGTGTGCACGGAAGGTCGGATCCTCCTCAGCCAGTTTTGCAAGGGACTCGCCCAGTTTGCCCTGGCCTGCTTTTGTCTTAGGCTCGATAGCCAGCTCGATAACCGGCTCCGGGAACTCCATAGACTCAAGGATTACCGGATGCTGCTCGTCGCAGATGGTATCACCTGTGGTGGTGAACTTGAATCCGATTGCAGCTGCAATGTCACCGGAGTAAACTTTGTCCAGCTCCATACGTTTGTTTGCATGCATCTGAAGGATACGTCCAACACGCTCTTTTTTATCTTTTGTTGCATTCAGTACGTAAGAACCGGAGTTCATGGTTCCTGAATACACACGGAAGTATGCCAGCTTACCAACGAATGGGTCTGTCATAATCTTGAATGCCAGTGCGGAGAACGGCTCCTCATCGGAAGAATGTCTTACGATCGGGTTTCCGTCCAGATCGGTACCCTCGATTGGCGGGATATCGGTCGGAGCCGGCATGTACTCAAGGATCGCATCCAGGAGTTTCTGAACACCTTTGTTTCTGTATGCAGAACCGCAGCATACCGGTACAGCTGTACACTCACAGGTAGCTTTACGCAGAACTGCTTTCATCTCGTCTACAGACGGGATATCATCATCCAGATAACGCATCATCAGCTCATCATCCAGCTCGCAGATTTTCTCTACCAGCTCGGTGTGATACAGCTCAGCGTCTTCTTTCATATCTTCCGGGATATCAACGATGGAGATATCATCGCCCTTATCGTCGTTGTAGATGTAAGCTTTCATCTCGAACAGATCGATAATTCCCTTGAATTCATCTTCCTTACCAATTGGAAGCTGAAGGCAGATAGCATTTTTACCAAGTCTGGTCTTGATCTGATCTACAGCGTTGTAGAAGTCAGCACCAAGGATGTCCATCTTGTTGATGAATGCCATACGCGGTACGTTGTAGGTATCAGCCTGACGCCATACGTTCTCAGACTGAGGCTCTACACCACCTTTTGCACAGAACACGCCGACAGCGCCGTCCAGTACACGAAGAGAACGCTCTACCTCTACGGTAAAGTCAACGTGGCCTGGGGTATCAATGATGTTGATACGGTGCTCAAGAGCGCCCGGTTTCGGCTTGCAGTTCTCTTCCAGAGTCCAGTGGCAGGTTGTAGCAGCTGAAGTAATTGTGATACCACGCTCCTGCTCCTGTTCCATCCAGTCCATGGTAGCAGTTCCTTCGTGAGTATCACCAATCTTGTAGTTAACACCGGTATAGTACAGGATACGCTCGGTCAGGGTTGTTTTACCTGCATCGATGTGAGCCATAATACCAATGTTTCTGGTTCTCTCTAATGGATATTCTCTTCCAGCCAACGGATTTTCCTCCTCTTAGAATCTGTAGTGAGCAAATGCCTTGTTAGCCTCTGCCATCTTATGAACTTCTTCTTTCTTCTTCACAGAAGCACCTGTGTTGTTAGATGCATCCAGAATCTCGTTTGCCAGTCTGTCTTCCATGGTACGCTCGCCTCTCTTACGAGAATAAGCGGTCAGCCAACGAAGGCCAAGAGCCTGACGTCTGTCCGGTCTTACCTCGATCGGTACCTGATAAGTAGCACCACCGATACGTCTTGCTTTTACTTCAAGAACCGGCATGATATTGTTCATTGCTTCTTCAAATACTTCGATTGCTGGTTTTCCAGCTTTTTCTTCTACTTTAGCAAATGCGCCGTATACGATTTTCTGGGCAACGCCTCTCTTACCATCCAGCATGATGTTGTTGATCAGCTTGGTTACCACTTTGTTATTGTATAACGGATCTGCTAAAACATCTCTTTTCTGAGTATGTCCTTTACGTGGCACGTTACTTCCCTCCTTAACCATCATTCGATTAAATCATCGGTACTCACACTTATTTGCAGTATGTCCGCGCGTGTAAATTCTCTATAAATCCGCAGCCGTGGGGATTTATGGAATAACGCACAACATTTCGCTTTTTTTGTGATACTAGATATATCTCGAACTCGTTTTACTTAATTATTTCTTTTTCGGTCTCTTAGCACCGTATTTAGAACGGGCCTGTTTTCTGTTAGCAACACCTGCAGTATCAAGGGTACCACGGATGATGTGGTATCTGGTACCTGGCAGGTCCTTAACTCTTCCTCCACGGATCAGAACAACGCTGTGCTCCTGAAGGTTGTGACCTTCTCCTGGGATGTAACTTGTTACTTCGATTCCGTTGGAAAGACGAACTCTGGCGATTTTACGAAGAGCTGAGTTAGGTTTTTTCGGTGTAGCAGTTTTAACAGCTGTGCACACACCTCTCTTCTGAGGAGAAGACATATCTGTGGATTTCTTTCTCAGAGAATTGTAGCTTTTCTGCAGTGCCGGCGCGGTAGATTTCTTTACGGAAGTCTCACGGCCTTTTCTTACTAACTGGTTGAATGTTGGCATTCCATTTCACCTCCTGATAGATTTCTCCGTGTGTCCCACGGGGTTTCATACGGCTGCTTTAGTTCAACATAATTGCTTTGCAGCTTTTGCGCGCACAAAAAACAGTCTTTTACGCACGCTCGTTTATTATAGCGTCTGTCCTTTCAAAAGTCAAGGGGGAAATTCGCAAAAAATCGCGTATTTACGCGGCTTCTGCGGATTTCCCCCATTGATGCATTACTGTGCAAAAGTATTTTTTCTTCCTATTATAATCTCACCAGATTATTTTCTGACATTTTCTGTTTTTCGTTAAAGCGGACGGTTCCTGAAGGCCGGACACGCATCACACCGCTTCGGCTTTTCCTCGCTCTGTGCATTGCCCCAGAGGTCACGCGCTTTCTCTTCGGCACACCCTTTGCACCAGGGAAACATGCGGACATTGCTGATGTAAAAGTTCTCAAAGGTTGTCTCGTCGTTGTTGATGTCAAACTGCTGCTTTCTCGACAGCTCTTCTGTATGTTCTGCAATCCAGGCCTTCTGCCCTTCGGTCGCCGGATACCCCGGTCCGCCGAGGACGTAATCCATATCGGCATGGAGATTTTCCGGTTCGCCTGGTTTGTGGAATCCTACAAATAAAATATAACCGCGGCGCAAAAGCTCCTGGATCGGCTCGTCCGTCTGGCCGTCCGGACCTAAAATCGCCCGCGCGGTCTGCGCATGAAAATTTTCTGTTTTGGGATAGAATTTCCCAGTTGGTGCTAAAAATCCATCTGCCATTTTCTTTTCTCCCATGTTCTCATTTGCTGTATGCTTTTCTATACCATAACCGATTTTTTCAAAACAGGCAAGGTTTGTTTTACTAGATTTTTTTTTTTATCTGTGCTATACTCTTTCCCGTGCATTTATGCAATCGGATTTTCCCGTCTTTTTGCGGGTGTCCGGACTGGTTCGTGAACTTCCCAGTATAAAAAACCAAGTATCTCAAAATTTTCATCAAAGGAGATTGGAAAATGAATGCAAGAAAACTGATCATCGACTGTGATCCGGGCATCGACGATTCTCTCGCCCTGATGCTTGCCGCGGCTTCGAAAGAGCTGGATCTTGTCGGCATCACCACAGTCAGCGGAAATGTACCCGCTTCTATGGGCGCTAAAAATGCCCTCAAAATTCTTTCTATGATTGGAAAACCAGATGTCCCGGTTTATGTCGGCGAGGAGACGCCTCTGGTCCGCGACTACGTGGACGCGATGGACACCCACGGCATGGACGGTCTCGGCGAATCGGGCTGGCCGGATGCCGAAGGCCTTACGCCAAACAAGGACGCTGTTTCTTTCCTGATCGAAACCTTAAAAACAACCCCTGATGTTACCATTCTTGCCCTCGGACCGATGACGAACCTTGCAAAAGTCATCTCCCGCGCACCGGAGTGCCTGACAAACCTGACGGCTCTTGTCTCCATGGGCGGAAGCTATAAGAGCCATGGAAACTGCTCCCCGGTTGCCGAGTACAATTACTGGTGCGACCCGGATGCCGCAGCCGAAGTATTCCGCGCGTTTTCCGAGCTGCCGCAGCTTGCAGGCAAAAAGCTTCATATGATCGGGCTGGATGTCACACGAAAAATTGTCCTGACGCCGAATCTTGTGGAATATATGAAATGCGTAAATCCAGGAGTCGGAACCCGCATTGAGGAGCTGACGCGCTTCTACTTTGATTTCCACTGGAAACAGGAAAAGGTCATCGGATGCGTGATCAACGATCCGCTCGCGGCCGCTTATCTTGTGGATCCGTCGCTCTGCAGCGGTTTTGATGCGTATACGCAGGTAGAAACCGGAGGCCTCTGCATCGGACAGACGGTTGTGGATGCCATGAATTTTTATCAGAAAGCACCGAACAGCCACATTCTGACGCAGGTCGATGTGCGCCGTTTCTTCCTGATGTTCTTTGAGCGCGTTCTCGGCGTGCCGCAGGAGGAATCCGCACCGGTTCTCGACCAGATTCTCACCGCACCGCCGGTCTTCCCACATGAGACGATGTTTCAGAAGGGAGGCGAGGCATGATGAATACTAACCGTACGTTAAAGCTCACGACACTCGCGCTCTGCGGTGTCATCAATATTCTCGGCGGTACCATTGCTCTGCTGCTGCGTCTTCCGGTTTATCTGGACTCCATCGGAACAGTTCTGGCAGCCGCTCTGTTCGGACCTGCTGCAGGCCTCGTTCCGGGACTGATCTCCGGACTCATTTCCGGCATGACGAGTGATGTCTATGCGTTTTACTATATTCCGGTGCAGCTTGTCATCGGTCTCGTTGCCGGCCTTGTATTCCGCAGACTCCGCCCGTCCCATACGGCAGGATCCCGCAGCGAGAGTCTTTCCCTCCGCTCCATGGGCTGGAAGCTGTTTCCGGCAGCGCTTGTGATCTCACTTCCGGGTACTGTGGTAAGTTCCACAATCACCGCGGTTGTTTTCGGTGGAATTACTTCCTCCGGCTCCACTGTGCTGGTGCAGCTGCTTCACAGCCTCGGTATGAATCTGACTCTCTCTGTCTGCGTTGTACAGGCCATGACAGACTTTGTGGATCGAATGATTGTTCTTGCGGTCGTCCTCGTGATTCTGCCCGCCGTTTCTTCTGCTTTCGGCAGTCTTTCTATGAAAAGCAGAAAATAATCTGTACCAATAGCACAAAGAATCCTGCAAAAAATTCACTTTCTTTTTTGCAGGATTCTCATATTTTGGCATAACAAGAACTCCGGAAAAAAGGGGAGGCTGCATCAGGAGCCATCCCTTTTCCGGAGTTTTTTATTTCTTCTTTAATAAAATCATTCACATACGCGGATCCATACCTGCATTTCGCCCTCACCTCGGTTGTTCCACATATAATATGGAATCAGCTTCAGTTTCGTCTTTTCCTCTTCCTCTTTCTGATACAGATGATACAACGGCTGTTTTTCCGCATCGCCCAGCTTCATGCGACGTCCATCGGCCGTTACGCGCACAAAGTGCTCGCCCAGCTCATCGGCTGCTTCTGCGGTTTTTTCACCATTCACACAGAGTTTTGTCAAATGCAGATTCTTTCCGTTGTCTGCTTCTTCCATACAGTAAACAACCGGTCCTCGTTTTACGGCAACACGGCCGGCGTCCTCGCGTACAAGCGGATTGGATGCCAAAAACTGGATTTCCATCGGGAAGTTCAGGCGGATCGTCTCACCCTTCGCCCATACTTTTGTCACATACAGATACCCGTCTTTTTCTTCCAATTCTGCGCCTTTTGGAATCTCTTTTTCATAAGAAGCACACCATCCCGGGATGCGGAATGCAAAGGTGTACGGCTCTTTGGTATCGCTCTCGCAGGTCACGGAAACGTGGCCGTCCCACGGGAATTCGGAAGTGATGGATGCTTTTACTTTTTCTCCTTCCACTGTTCCACCCATGTACAAGTGGACAAACAGGGTTGTGTCGTTTTCCGTGTATGCGTAAGATGCAACTGAGCTTACCGTTCTTGCCAGGTTCGGAGGGCAGCAGGCACAGCCGAACCATTTCTGGCGGATCGGTTTTACATGGAATTTCCGCTCATCCTTGTGGCATGCCTCCGGCAGTACCTCCAGCGGATTGACATAGAAGAAGCTCTTTCCGTCGAGCGCCATTCCGGAGAGAACGCCATTGTAGAGGGCTAATTCCATCACATCCGCGTACTCTGCTTTTGCCTGAATCTCCAGCATGCGGCGAGCAAAGAACACAAGACCGATGGATGCACAGGTCTCTGCGTAAGCGGTATCGTTTGGCAGGTCATAGTTGAAAGAGAATGCCTCTCCTATATGAGTGGCACCGATTCCGCCGGTGACGTACATTTTCTGATGCACCATGTCGTTCCAGAGAGTTTCACAGGCTTTCAGCAGGCTCTCATCCTGCGTTGCCCTTGCCACATCCGCCATGCCGGAATAGAGATATACGGCGCGTACGGAGTGCCCCTGCACCTCATCCTGCTGACGCACCGGGCGGTTTGCCTGATTGTAGCTATATCGTTCCTCGCCCTCCGGGCAGGTCAGACCGCGCTCGATATCGTAATAGTATGGTTTTGTTCCGCGTTCATCGATGAAGTATTTTGCAAGATCAAGATACTTCTGCTCGCCGGTCAGATCATAGAGACGCATCAGAGCCATCTCTGCAATTTCGTGACCAGGATAACCTGCTTTTTTCCCCTCGCCGTGACCGAGTTTGCTGGCAATAAAGTCCGCGAAACGCTCTGCTGCTTTTAAGAGACGGTCTTTTCCGGTCGCCTGATAATAGGCTACAGCGCCTTCCGTCAGATGACCGAAGCAGTACAGCTCATGGTTGTCCTTAAGGTTTGTAAAAATCATATCCTGATCGTTGATCAGATAGTAGGTATCGAGGTATCCGTCTTCTCTCTGTGCTGCGCAGACAACTTCAATTGCTTCATCTGCCGTTTTTTCCAGCTCCGGATCGGGATGCTGTGTCAGGGAGTACGCAACTGCCTCCACCCATTTGGCAAAATCGGTATCCTGGAACAGGAAGCCATAAAATCTTCCGTCCATTTTGCCATCCTTCGGCAGTGTCTCAAAAGTATCCAGCGGATATTTGATCTGAACAAATTTGTCTTCTTTTGCTTTTCGCTCTTTTTCAACTTCACCGGCGCGGCGGTAGTTCCGCATACAGAAGCTCGGTGCTGCTCCCGGAACATTGTCATTTAAGGCATTCCACTGATACGGAATTACTTCGGTGCGGACAAGCTCCATCTCTTTTTTCCAGAATGCATCGGTAACCTGGACTTTTGCCAAGGATAATGGTTTGCTGAAGTTTTTCTGATCCATTTTTCCGGTCTCCTTTTTCGTTTTCTTCCGCCGCCTCCTGGTTTGAAAAAGATATTTTCCTTGCTTTCAGGGATGGGAAGCGTTACACTTCTTTTGACGGCTGTTTTCCTGTTTTTCTATAGTTTTATTTTAGCAAAACGGACCGCCGTTTAAAATACAAGAATGTTTGAAAAGGTTTGAAAAAGTCATATGATCTCTGTTTTATTTCCAGATGCCGCCTGTTTTACCTACGACCTCTGCGGCAAATTCCAGTCCCCGTCCCCGGAGTGGATGCACCTGACACGGAATCTCGTCAATTTTGAACTGATGGTTGTGACGGAAGGAACGCTTTTTATCGCGGACGAACGCTGTTCTTACGAAGTCCATCCTGGCGAATATCTTCTTTTGCCTCCGACCGTCCATCAGCACGGCTCGAAAAAAGGAAGCTGCTCTTTCTACTGGCTCCATTTTATCCCTGGTATCCCCTCCGCACCGATCATCGCTCCTTCTGACCCGACCGCCGGATCGGTTCTGGATGAGTTTCATGCTGCACCGCCATCCTCCTACCGCCTTGAGGACCTCGCTCCCGCCCAGCTTCCATCCAACTACCCCGAAACGTTATGCATCCCGCGCCAGGGAACGCTTTCCTCCCCGAACCGCGTCATCATCCTCATGAAGCAGCTCCAGGACACTTCCCTGCGTTTCCACAACACGTTCCTCAACAACAGCCTGACTGCCGCTGTTCTCGGCGAAATCAACTGTCAGAGCCCCTTCTACCGCACCTACACTTCCGAAACGCAGCGGACGCAGATCCTGCAGGACATTATCAGCTACATCCAGTACCACAGCAGCGAGTCCCTCAAAGTCACCGAACTCGCCCGTTATTTCGGCTACAACGACAAATACCTCTCCTCCCTCTTCCACGAGGGCACCGGAATAACGTTAAAACAATTCATCCTGAAATCCAAAATGGACAGCGCTATGGCCGAGCTGACGGACACAAATCACACGGTCTCTCAGATTGCTTATAATGTGGGATTTCAGGATGCGCATAATTTTTCCACGGCTTTCCGAAAGCTCACCGGGATGACGCCGGGACAGTACCGGAAGAGTTATGGGAACCGGAAACTTTCTTTTGAATAGGACGGGAGGATACGACCCCCAGGCACCGCGGGGGGCGGACGCTCCGCTGCGCCTGGGGACCCATCTACGTTTTGGCGGACGGAAGTGATTTACTCAATGGATGGATTCACTTATTCTTTAGAAATTTACTGTTTCTTTTAGAAAATAGACATACTTTGCTCACATTTCTTCACTATACTATATCTCAGATAGTTGATGAACCACTCAAAACTATCTCCCCCCTCATTATGAAAGAGCAGCCCGCATATCCGCGGGCTGTTCTTATTTTTTGTCTTTTTGCACCCCACCTAACGTAAATGCCGCCTGCGGTCGGGGAAAATATCCCGACCGCAGGCGGCCTCACAATCTACCGTGGAATCACATTACTCTTCCGCAGCTTCAATTGCTGCAGTCTCGATAATAAATTTCACGCTTCCATCCATTCCATTTGCCTTACCACTGTAAGAAGTATAAGCACATTTATCCGAATTCAGCGCCTGAATCCGATCCAGTACATCTCCCAGATCATCCTCAAAGGTACTCTTCAGCTTGCTGGTACCCTCTTCTTCAAACTTCTTCGTACCGTCAGCCAGTTCTTTCGCCCCATCGGACAGCTCGTCAATACCATCAACAACCTTGCTGCTTCCCGATTTCAGATCAGAAGCTCCGCTTGCCAGAGAAGAAGTTCCATTTGCCAGTGTAGAAGCTCCGCTCGCCAGAGTAGATGCTCCGCTTGCCAGCGTAGATGCTCCGCTGTTCAGTTCAGAAGCTCCGCTTGCCAGGGAAGAAGTTCCATTTGCCAGTGTGGAGGCTCCGCTTGCCAGCTGGGATGCTCCGCCTGCTACCTGAGAAGCACCGCTTCTTAAGCTTCCGCTGTTTGCAGAAAGTTTTGCAGATCCATCGCTTAACTGGCTTCCCAGCTGTCCAAGACCTGCGGTCAGCTGTGTCGTGCCGCCCTGCAGAGTCGTAACACCCTCAACCAGAGCCGGTGCATTTGCTTTCAGCTGGCTTGCGCCGGAAAGCAGCGTATCATTGTAAGCACTCAGCTGAGTAAATCCTGCGTTCAATGCATTGATGCCTGCTGTTGCTTTTGCAAAACTCTCATTTGTGCTGCTGTACAGCTGGCTCACACCTGCGGACAGAGTATCGATGCCCTTGTACAGAGTGCTTCCGCCTGCATCAAGCTGTGCCACACCTGCGGTCAGTTTCTGCATTGCACCAAGATTCTGCTCAACAACTGCTTTATTATCGGTGATGGTCTGCATCTGTTTCTGCATGGTCTCAAGCTGCGGCATCAGAGCTGCAACCGTCTTCTGCAGATCGCTGTACTGGCTCTTGATGTCGCTCATCTTCTGCTGCATTGCTGCAAGACCGGAGAGATCCGGGCGCTCGATTTCGAAGTTCAGTTCCGGAAGAGTAATCTGCGGAGCTGTAACCGGAGTAACCGAAACGGTTCCTGCTGAAGCGGAAACGCTGACACTTCCGATCTGATTTCTTGCTTTACTTAAGGAATCGGCAAGTTCTGTATTTCCAGCGCTCTTAGCTGCGGAAATCTGTGCATCCAGTGTAGCTGCTGCAACAGAGAGCTGATCATTTGCCTGTTTTGCTGCATCGGCGGAAGCCTGGCTTGCTGCTGCATCAGCTGCGCTCTGTGCTGCTGCTGTTGCTTCCTGGTTCAGCTGTGCTGCTGCTCCGTCTGCCCATGCCTGAACCTGTGCTGCCATCTGGGTTCCCATCTGCGTTGCCTGATTCGTGATCTGTGCCTCCAGACCGCTTAAGTAGCTCTCAAGTCCTTTGGACAACGTATCCATCTGGCTCATCAGCTCGTTGCCGTTTGTCATCATGCTGTTGACAGATCCTGCGATTGTGGTGTTCAGAACCTCGGAGAGTGCCTCGGTCTCGGAGATCAGGGTAGAACCGGTGCTGGTCATACCGTCTACCATCGTCAGAAGGCTCTGTACATCGGTGCTCTGCAGCTGCTCGTTCAAACTGGTCAGTCCTTCGGAGAGTTGTTTTGCTCCTGCTAAAATATCATTCTCATCTTTTCCGTCGAGTGCCGCGTTCAGTGTTGCGATTGCACTGTTTACCTCGGTCAGGCCGTCTGCCAGGGAAGAAGCTCCGCTGCTTAAGGTGGATGCTCCGTTGGACAGGGTAGCTGCTCCGCTGTTTAAGGTAGAAGCTCCGCTGTTCAGAGTAGAAGTTCCGTTTGCCAGAGTCGATGCTCCGCTTGCCAGTGTGCCGGCTCCGCTTGCCAGTGTGCCGGCTCCGCTGTTCAGCTCGTCAGCGCCGTCTTTTAACGTTCCGATACCGTCATCCAGCTCTTTGTAGCTGTCTTTTAAAGTATCCACACCATCGGAGAGTGCCTTGGAACCGTCAACCAGTTCCATTGCAGCATCCTCAAGATCACTCAGCGCATCCTTCAGGTCATCGTATCCGGTGATGTTGTCGGTATCGATGGTGTCGAGAACATCGTCAAGTGCAACGGTGAAGGTAGAATCCAGAGAGAAGTTCTCCACATCCGCAGTGATCTCCAGGCTTTCCGGCAGTTCGAAATCACTGTCACCGGATACCAGATCTTCAAGGGAATCGGAATTTAATCCCAGGCTTTCCTGCAGGCCCGGCATACCAAATCCGATTACGATGTTTCTGCTTCCATCGGAAATGACTTTACCATTGTCGATCTTGACATTGGAGAAAGTATCCTGCGGAAGAATCATTCCGGTCATCAGGACGAATGGGGTGTACATCGTCTCTTTCTTGCCATTGATGTCAACCGTTGTCTTTGTGTTGTTTGTATAGTCAACTTTGATTTTCAGTTTTCCGCTCTTTCCGGCCAGGTCATCCGGTTTGATTTCCTTGCCGTCCAGATAATAGGTGAACTTCACGGAAACCGGAGGCTCTTTTGTGGTTGTTCCCTGATAATAGATATCCTCGCCGTCTGTCTGCCAGGTCAGCTCGTTTCCGCTCTGGGTGAACTCCTCGTCGCCCTTTACGTTTTTGATGTCCTTCAGTTCACTCTCATCTTTCAGGTTCTTTTCCGTTCCTGCGTTCTTCAGCCAGTTGGATACGGTGATCTGATCTTCCGATCCGTCTGCATTTGCATTTACATATACGGTTTCTTCTTTGGAAACCGCTGCGTCCTCTCCTGTCGCTGCATAAACCGGAGCAGCTCCCATAACAGCAGCCATACCAACAGCAAGACCAGACATCATCTGTTTTCTCAGTTTTCTGTTTCTATTCATTGTGATAAACTTCCTTTCTGTGGTTTTTATAATGGTTTTTTATGATGAAATCCAGGATCATAAGAGAAGTAAAACCCGCTCGGAGTAAGATACTGCGGGATACTGTTTCCCTCAGATCGAGGATGTTTTTCCTATGCCTTTCAATCATCTAATGTTATAACGCAAAAATGACTCTTAGTCAACATTAAATACTGCACAAAATTGACGATCGGTCATTTTTTTCTTCGTGCATAGTCACAAAAATGAGAAAATTAGTCATTTTCCCTTTGACAGTTTCCATGTATTCTAACTATAATTGTAGTTAAGTAAATGACACATGATGTGATATTTTTCAGGAAAGGAGACTCTCTGTGGGAAAAATTGACAACAACAAACAAATGAAACGTGAGTCCCTTCTGGACTCTGCTTTCTCACTTTTTATCAACAACGGCTTCAGTAAAACATCCATTTCGGATATCGTGAATAACGCCGGCGTTGCAAAAGGTACCTTCTATCTTTATTTCAAAGATAAGTACGATATTCGGAATCATCTGATTGCACATAAGGCGAGTCAGGTATTTCAGGCCGCCTACTCAGATCTGCTGCGCCACCCGGATATCCATGATTTTGAAGAGCAGGTGCTTTTTATCACCGACAATATCCTCGACCAGTTTGCCGCCAACCACAGCCTCGTGACGCTTATTTCCAAGCATCTGAGCTGGGGATTCTTCAAAAATTCTCTTACCTTTGCTCCGTTTGCCGACACGCCGGCCATCTACACTATCTATGAATCTCTGCTCTCTCATGCAGCATATACGTATCGTTCACCAGAGCTGATGTTCTATATGATTCTGGAGCTTGTAAGCGGTACAAGCTACAACGCTATCCTGTACCAGCAGCCGGTTCCGCTTGAAGAACTAAAACCGGAGCTTTACGCTGCCATCTGTGGCATTTTCAAACAGTTCCGGATCCGTAAGAAACGAAAAAACGCGGAAAATGCAGGCGCGGATCCCGCCTCACTGTTCTCGTAGAAAAGAAAGAATCCTGCTACGGCAGGATTCTCCGCCTGCGGCGGGTCGCTTTGGCGACATAATTCCCCTCCGCCGCAGTGCGATCCTGCCCGGAGGGCTTTTTTAATTTACAGGAAAATTCAACGAAGTTTCCTGTAAATCAAAAAATACTTTCGCGGAATCTTTTCAAAAGAAACCACGAAAGTATTTTTATTTTCCTCTTTGCTTATACCTGCTGTTCCAGATATTCACCAATCCGCTGTTCCATCACAGGCACCAGCCACTCGGCATAGCCGGCCTTCATCGGATGAATCGGATCCTGAAGATACAGTTTTCGTTTTTCCGGGGAAACACGGTTGATTTGTTCGTCATTCCAGAAATCGATCACACCGATCTGCCATTTTTCCTGAATTTTCAGAAGCGCCTCTACCATCTTCGCGTACGGCTTGGAATCATACTGTGGATTCGTATAGAACATCACCGGGCAATGCCACGTTTCTTTTGCATATGCAATGATATACTCAATCGCGCCGCAGACAGTTTCGACATCGAAGCTCTCCAGATCGCGGGATTCCGAAATTTCACCGAGCGGGCTGTTGCGTGTTGCATCGTTAGTGGACAGCTGGCAGATAAAAAGATCCACCTGTTGCTTTGGATCAAGCCTGTCGCGCATACGCTCGATGTAGGAATCCTCACCATTATCAATCAGCGTGGTTCCGTTGACCGCTTCTTTGATGCAGGTACAGCTGTCTTTCTTCGCTATGTACTCCGCAAACGAATTGTTGTGGGCAGCAAAGCCCTTCGTCACGGAGGATCCCAAAAATACAACTGTTTTTCCTTTTAACGGACTTGTTTTTTTAAACGGAATACGGGAAACATCGTATCGGACGGAATTTCCCTTTTTAAAATAACCTGTTTTCTTATTCATGCTATATATGCCGCCGACAGCTAAGGCTGCGCCTCCCGCGGCCAGGATTCCGGCTATTATTTTTGCATCCATCGCAAAACCTCCATTATCTGATTCAATACCACTTCACAGATCCTGTCGGATCTTTTTTTCGAATACCCCTATCTTACATCATTTTTCCGAAAATGCAAGTAAACTTTGTTGTCGATTTTGTTCCGATTTTGTTAACAAAATACGGATTTTCTGTGTTCTGGTCGAATCCTGATCGATTCCGGCGATTTTTTTATTCTCTTTCCTTCAAAAACCATTGACTTTCAAGTGCACTTAAATGATATATTAGAAGCAACGTAATTACTATTCTTTCTGTACTTCCAGAGTCCTTCCACGCCTGCTTTACGAAAACCTCTGCGAATACAGAAGCATTGCAAAGGAGAAAATTCTACTATGAAAGAAACAATTTTAGGCAATCACCTGCGAAAAGTTCCTTCCATTGCAGTCGGATGCATGCGGCTTTCCGAAAAATCGAAGGACGAGATGAATCATTTTATCCACTCCGCGCTGGAGCAGGGCGCATATTTCTTTGATCACGCGGATATCTACGGCGGCGGCATGAGCGAGACTGTGTTCGGTGAGGCATTTTCCGGCGATCCGTCCCTGAAACGGGAGGATATTTTTCTCCAGTCCAAATGCGGCATCCGCCAGGGCTTCTATGATCTGTCGAAAGACCACATCCTGGAATCCGTCGATGGTATTTTAAAACGTCTGCAGACGGATTACCTCGATCTTTTGCTGCTTCACCGCCCGGACGCCCTCGTAGAGCCAGAAGAAGTTGCAGCAGCGTTTGATGTTCTGTTTGAGAGCGGAAAGGTCCGCCATTTCGGTGTTTCCAACCACAAGCCGATGCAGATTGCACTTCTGCAGAAATATCTCCGCCAGCCACTCGTTGTCAATCAGGTACAGTTCAGCATTCCGGTTTCCAACCTTGTTGCAAATGGCATGGAAGTGAACATGGAAACACCGGGTTCGGTTGACCACGATGGCAGTCTGCTCGATTACTGCCGTCTGCACGATATTACCCTGCAGGCATGGTCTCCGTTCCAGATGCCATCATGGAAAGGATGTTTTCTTGGAAGCGACGAGTACCCGGAACTGAACCGGAAAATCCGTGCACTGGCCGAAAAATACAGCGTCAGTGATACCACGATTGCGGCAGCGTGGATTCTGCGCCACCCGGCAAATATGCAGCTTGTCACAGGTACGGCAAGCGAAAACCGCCTGAAAGAGATTATCGCGGCATGTGCTATTACGCTGACGCGGGAAGAATGGTATGAGCTGTATCTGGCGGCAGGCCATCCGCTTCCGTAAGTTTTTCTGTCCGCCTGCCCATATGCGGAACAAGGCTAAAATCCCCTTTTCGGATCCGTGATTGATTTATAACATCGGAAAAGCATTCCTTTGGATCTTATCGATCTTCTGGAATGCTTTTCCCTTTTCCTTTTCTTTTTTCATGCAGCTATCTGCAATCCGCATTGGCTGCCTGCCCATAACCAAATAACTGCTCCGCAGTTTATCAGAAGAAGCTTGCATTCCTCCTGATACAGGCAAGTCCCCAACCACTGCTTATTACTTTTCGTACTCGAAGCAGGTGACTTACTTGATTCGGTTAAATCAGATCTCTCCCACCAGATATCCCTGTTTTCCGTTGCGCAGGAAGATCGGCAGTGTTTCGATCGGCGCCTCGATTTCGTAGGCTTTTCCGCCCTCATAAACATCACCGGTATTTGCCAGCGTCCAGGACGCACCGGCCGGCAGATAAACGGTACGGCTCGTTGCTTTTGGCCGGACAATCGGTGCTACAAGGATGTCGGAGCCGAACATGTAAGCATCGGAGATGTCCCAGCATGCTGCATCTTCCGGGAACTCATAGAACATCGTTCTCATGACCGGTGTTCCTTTTTCGTGTGCTTCTGCCATCAGGCTTCTCGTGTAATCGCGCATTTTTTCGCGGACACCGATGAATTTTGTCAGGATTTCATAATTTTTCTCTCCGAAGCTCCATACCTCGTTGTCAGCTCCGGTTCCCTCACGCACTTCGCCAGCCTTGTTGATGATTTCTTCTCTCGGTCCTCGGTTTCCGTGAATACGCATAACCGGGCAGAAGGTACCAAACTGGAACCAACGCACAAGCAGCTCCTGGAAGTCCGGATCTTCGGTCACACCGCCGTGGAATCCGCCGATATCGGTTGTCCACCACGGAATGCCGCACAATCCCATATGAAGGCCTGCGCAGATCTGTTTGCGGAAGTCCTCGTAGGTTGAGAAAATATCGCCGGACCACACAAGGGCTCCGTATTTCTGGCTTCCGAGCCATGCACAGCGGACGAGGTTGACGATATCCTCCTGGCCGCTCTCTTTCTGGCCCTCGTAGAACATACGGGAATACTCTCTTGGATAAATATTTCCGATCTCTTCCACCGGGCCTGCGGCGTAGCGGTAGCACTCGTACTCATAGGTTGAAAACTCCGGTTCAGCCTCATCGAGCCAGAAGGTGCGGATGCCGAGATCTGCATAATTTTTCTTTACTTTCTCCCATACATACTTTCTTGTTCTCGGATTTGTTGCATCCAGGAAGACATTATTTCCATGGAACAGCATCTGTACATCAACACCTGCGTTGCTCTTCACGAGGAGTCCCTGCTGTTTCATTTCTTCGTAATTCTCGCTTCTCCAGTCGATCTGCGGCCAGATGGAAACCATCGTCTCGATGCCCATCTCATGCAGCTCGTCGATCATTGCTTTCGGATCCGGGAAATATTCTTCATCAAAACGATAATCACCGCATCTTGGCCAGTGATAATAGTCGATGACAAAGACATCCAGCGGAATGCCGCGTTTTTTGTACTCGCGTGCCACATTCAGTACCTGCTCCTGATTGTAGTAGCGCAGTTTGCACTGCCAGAAGCCAAGGCCGTACTCCGGCATCATCGGAACTTTACCAATGGCATCTGCAAAGTGCTCTTCAATTTCTGCCGGGGTATCGCCTGCGGTTACCCAGTAGTCGAGCTGCTTTGTGGTGCGTGCCAGCCATTCCGTTGTGTTCGTTCCGAAATGAACCTCACCGACCGCTGCATTGTGCCACAGGAAGCCGTAGCCAAGGCTCGATACATAAAACGGAATGCTCGCCTGCGAATTACGGTGCGCCAGTTCCAGGTTGCATCCCTTCAGGTTCATTCGCTCCTGCTGATACTGTCCCATACCGTAAATCTTCTCATCCGGGTTGGAATCGAAGGATACTTTCAGCTGATAAGCGCCGCCCTTCAATGCACGGTAATCGTGTGCGCGCAGGCAGAGCGCTCCGCCGTTCGCGATCTCGGAGAGCAGCACCTCGCCCTTCTGATTTAAGAACGTAATCCGCAGCTTCTGTCCCCACGGCTGAACCTCGAGAACCGCCTGGATTTTACCGTTTTTGATCGTCGCTTTCCGTTCATCCACCAGCTCAATTTCCGCTTCCAGCGGTTCCGGATCAAGCAGTGCAATGCTTCCCTCTTCTATCTCCGAAAGAAGTGTACCTCTCACCCGAAGACTGTCCTTCTGCCACGGCTCCACCCGGACCGTCTCCCCATCCTGCCGGAAAATCAGCGCATTTCCCTGTTTTTCAAAATACTGCATAAAAACCTCCCTTTCCAGAACCCGCCGTTCCAAACGCATGCATGGGCTCTGCTCTTTTCGTTTGCTTTCTACTTAGCATTATACTAACATTTCCGGCAGAATACTTGATCTTAATTTTCATGTTCTAACACTATTTTGATCTTTTTCAATTATTTCCCATTGAAATAAAGCTCTTTCTTAAGGAATCGGAATTCGCCTTTCCCCTGCGTCCGTTTTTCAACGCAAAGAACCCCCGGAGCCATTACAGCCCCGGGGGTTCTCAGTATTTCATTTATTATGCAAGCTTCAAAGTATTAACCTTAACTCCAGGTCCCATAGTAGGAGCCAGAGTAACGCTCTTCAGGTACTGTCCCTTCAGAGTAGCCGGTTTTGCTTTGTTGATTGCACCGATCAGCGTCTGGAAGTTGTCGCTTAACTGCTCCTCAGTAAAAGAAGCTTTTCCGATTGGCACGTGGATAATGTTTGTTTTGTCAAGACGATACTCAATCTTACCTGCTTTGATCTCTTTAACGGCTTTGGTAACATCCATAGTTACGGTACCAGCCTTCGGGTTTGGCATTAAACCTTTCGGTCCAAGTACACGGCCCAGACGACCAACAACACCCATCATATCCGGTGTAGCAACAACAACGTCGTAATCAAACCAGCCATCGTTCTGGATTCTCGGGATCAGCTCCTCAGCTCCAACGAACTCTGCACCTGCTGCAACAGCCTCATCAGCTTTTGCGCCTTTAGCGAAAACAAGGACACGAACCTGTTTTCCGGTACCGTGCGGCAGAACAACTGCTCCACGGATCTGCTGGTCTGCGTGACGTCCGTCACAACCAGTTTTGATGTGAACTTCGATTGTCTCGTCAAATTTAGCAGTAGCTAATTTCTTAACTGTGGAAATAGCATCTGCCGGATCGTACTGAATGCTACGATCAACTGCTTTTGCAGCCTCTAAATATTTCTTACCATGTTTCATTGTCTAATAACCTCCTGGTGGTAGTTGCGGGAATCTCCCTCCCACGTCAATACGAGAAGATGTAAACTCTTCTTCTAAATTAGTCCTCTACAACGATACCCATACTTCTTGCGGTACCTGCGATCATGCTCATAGCTGCCTCAACAGTTGCTGCATTCAGGTCTGGCATCTTCATCTCTGCGATCTCACGAACTTTGTCCTTAGAGATAGTAGCAACTTTCGTTTTGTTCGGAACGCCGGAACCAGATTTCAGGTTGCAGGCTTTCTTAAGCAGAACTGCTGCCGGAGGAGTTTTGGTTATGAAGCTGAAACTTCTGTCTGCATATACAGTGATAACTACAGGGATGATCAGGTCTCCCTTATCTGCTGTTCTTGCGTTGAACTCTTTGGTAAACTGTACGATGTTTACTCCGTGCTGTCCAAGTGCAGGTCCAACCGGTGGTGCTGGTGTTGCTTTACCAGCAGGAATCTGTAATTTGATATATCCTGTAACTTTCTTTGCCATTTTACGGCACCTCCTAAATAAATGTGGTAATTGCGGGAATTTCCCTCCCACGAAACGCCCCTGGGGCATTTCTTACATCTTCTTGACTTCTGCGAAACTTATTTCTACCGGCGTTTCGCGGCCGAACAGCTCAACATTGATGGTAACCATCTGTTTTGTATCGTTGATACTCTGAATCAGTCCGGTTGTATCCTTCCATGCGCCGCCTGTTACAACGACTGCATCGCCAACTTCAAGGTCAAGCTCAACCTTTTCCTCACCACCGGTGATTCCAAGGTTCACCATTTCCTCATCCGTAAGCGGTACCGGCTTGGATCCCGGTCCGACGAAGCCCGTAACACCTCTGGTATTGCGGACAACATACCAGGTATCGTCGTTCATGATCATGTTGATCAGAACGTAGCCCGGAAACAATTTCCGGAGTACCTGTTTCTTGGTTCCGTTCTTGACTTCAACAACTTCTTCCATAGGAACACGTACTTCCAAAATCTGATCCTCAAGATGACGGTTCTCAATTGTTTTCTCAATATTGGCTTTTACTTTGTTTTCATAGCCCGAATAGGTGTGGACTACATACCAGTTTACTTCTGACATTCTGACACCTTTATCCTTATTTGATCAATAAATTGACGAACTCGATTACAGCGCTGTCAACCAGGGTGATTAACCCGCAGGTTACTGCAGAGATCGCTACGACTGCAACGGTCTGCTTGCCCAGCGTTTTGTTGTCAACCCAGATGATTTTTCTGAACTCTGCTTTCAAGCCCTTGAACCAGCTCTTTTTGGATGCTTTTTTTTCAGTTTCTGCCATTGGATCACCTCTTACCAAAGATTATTTGGTTTCTTTGTGCATTGTGTGCTTTTTGCAGAATCTGCAGTACTTCTTTGTCTCCATTCTCTCAGGATGGTTCTTTTTCTCTTTTGTCATGTTGTAATTACGCTGTTTGCATTCAGTACATGCCAATGTGATTTTTACGCGCACGACTTCCACCTCCACTGTGTATTTGCGTTATCGCTTGTGATCCTTGCGGATCAGCGGCGGTCTCTTCATTTCTGCCCTGTTTTTGCTGCTCGTACTTCAGCAATTTCAGGCATAAAAAAAAGACCTTCTTCCATGTCGCTGGTTTATTGTAGCACAGGAACTGCCTGTTGTCAACAAAATTCACCAAAGTACGCTGAGATTTTTTATCAGGATCGTATCGTTCACCGGTGTCCGGCGAACTGTAACACCCTGTTTGTTCGAGGCGGTTCCGGACAGGAAATGATTCTGCGCGCAATTTTTCCTGCGCGCAGAACCATTCTCTTATTCTTTCCCTTAAAAAGCCTTACGCATCCGATCTGGAATACGCGTTTTTCATCTGGTTGCTGAGTTCAAAGAGTACCTTGTGCAGTGTTGCACCCGTCTCTTTTTTCAGCATTTCAGCCATTTTGTTGTTTGCTTCTTCTCTCAATTGTGTCTGTTTTGTTTCGTCTGTCTCCCCTGCAAGCAGCGCATCGTACTGATGGATCAGTGCATGGCCTTTTGCCATCACCTTTTCCTGATACCGTTCAATGTGGAAGATAGAAGACTTATAGGACGCATCTGCCATTGCTGCTATCATGCGGCTTGCCCAGTAGAAATTATCTGTGGAAACCTCTCCCGTTGTGTTGGAAAGATACTCCGGTGTTGTCGTCACATCGGTGTAGAACGGAACCAGCACATTGAACGCATTCGACGCAAATGCGATCCACTGCAGAATGCCGTTGTCTCCTTTGTGATCCGGGCGCATCTGGATGACAGAAAGGAAATCGGTCCGGTTGACACCGATGGAGCGGTATGCCCCCTTCCACGATTTCTCGCCGTATGCGGCATACGGGTCGTACGGTGTTCCCTGATAGTGGGAAGACAGTACGTATTTCACATCCTCTACGGTGATCTTCTTCTCCGGAACCATCATCCACGGAATATCGTCAGATACCGGTGTGTAATCGGCATCCGGTCCGTCCCATTTTTTCGTGTGCGGGTTCAGACAGCGCTCCATGAACCAGGCACGCGGTGTATTGTAAACGTGATCGGAATCATCGTGGCTTCCGAAAGCATCGCGAGGATTAAAATTTCCATCCATAGAAAGATCCAGATGATATGTTTCAATAAATTCTTTCAAGTCTGCTGAGCACATATATTCCTTCTGTTCGCCGAGTGCATCCTCCAGATCAAAATGGTCGATGCCAAGCTGGTTCGGCATGGCCACATAATGGTCATCCGGCACTTTCACTGCCATCCAGTGATGGCCGCCGATCGTCTCCAGCCACCAGATCTCATCGTGGTCCTGAAATGCAATGCCGTTCATCTCGTATGTACCGTACTGCTCCAGCAGGCTGCCCAGTCTTTTGACACCTTCTCTGGCGCTTTTAATATAAGGAAGAACAATATAAACGAGATCCTCCTCGCCGATTCCGCCCGGAACCTCTTCTTTTCCGTCTTCCGCCGGCTGATAAACGACAAGCGGATCAGCACCCAGCACACGCGGATTCGATGTGATTGTCTCGGTCGCAGTCATACCGACCTGCGCTGCATTCACGCCGCTTGCCGCCCAGACCCCCTCGCCTTTTTCTGCGTTTGGCACTGCAGTGTACCGCATCGGATTGTCCGGAAGCTCAATGGTCAGATGTGAAATCTCGGTTTTATAGGTTCTCGGCTGCTCCTCCGGGTGAATAACCACAAATTTTTTCGATGTATAATGGCCCGCACCGGAATCGTCATTTCGCGCGATCATGGTGGAACCGTCATATGATGCTTTCTTTCCAACTAAAATAGTTGTACAAGGCATAGCTATAGCCCTCCTTTTGCTGTCTTATGCTTCCGATTATGACACTTTCAACTGCGATTTGCAAGCACCATGTTATCTGTCGTTTTCTTCCTTTTTTACAAAATAAACCGTATCAATTCCTTCTCCCCTGTCATCCTTCAGCCGCCTGACAAGACTATATCCCAGCTTGTCCAGGATATGCTCCTGGGCCCCGTTCGTGGACCAGGTACGGAGAGTAATCCGGCTTCCCGGAAATTTTGCCGCGATGTCCTTTTCTGCTTCTGCATACATTACCTCCGAAATTCCCTGTCCGCGGTAATCCGGCCAGACGCAGAGGGTGGTCAGATAGCAGGAATCCGGATATGCTTCCAGATTTTCACAGTTAAAATGATCCTTCCAGGTCATAAAGGCCCGCACGACTCCCTCTTCCTTCCACAGCACCACATGCTGACTGCAGATATTTTCCAGATATTCTGCAATTCCATCCGTCTTTTCTTCTGTCTCGGCCCAGTTCGTCTGGGATGTACTGTTGCGGTGGGAAAGCGGCGGAACGAAGTCCTGATCGCACAGCTCCAGCAGCCGCCGGATTTCCTCTTTCTCTTTTCGGTCCTCTATCCCGTCCCTTACAACGACTCTGCTCTCGCAGCACATCCACGGAAGCCGGCATACGAGTGCTGCGGCTGCACACATGCCATCTTCTACACTGGCGGCATCAAGCCATTCTTCTCTGGTATGTGCTCCCCCGCCCCGGCAGAAACCGACACAGATGGCAGGAATATGCCGCGACAATGGGATATTACAGTCTGTAGATGCCTCAGAGCATACCGGCTCTTCCCCGTCGGCTGCCTTCAGCGTTTTCTGCGCACACCGCGTCATACGTGCCATCTGGACAGGATCGGTTTCTCTTGCGCACGGCCGCTTTCCGACGAGCTCACAGGAATACTGTACCTCCTCACTCTGGCGTGCTGCTATGGTCTGCTCCAGATATGTTTCGCAGGCTTCCAGACTCCGGTAATCCTCCGAACGGAATTCAAACAGCATGGAGGCATCCTGCGCAATCGTATTAACAGAGGTTCCTCCCTCTATTTTTCCCACATTGTATGTTGTATGAGATGCTGCATCCGTCTGAAAACGGTAAAGCTCTCCGATCAGACCCGCAAGCTCTGCAATGGCATTTTTTCTTCCGAAATTCAGGAAAGAATGACCGCCCTTTGTTTTTGCCGAAATCCGATACCGGACAGACCCGATGCAGATGGGATACATTTTATCCCGATACAGGTCAAAGGCTGCCATTCCGCACAGATTTTTTTCATAATGGTCGACAAGCGTGCGAACTCCGCACAGATTGCCAAGCCCTTCTTCTCCCAGATCCGCTGCAAAAATCAGACCGCATGGAAGCTCCGGCTCTGTCTCATGAACGTATTTTGCCGCCATCAGAAGCATCACGACATTCACGGTATCGTCTGTAATGCCGGGACAACGCCAGATCATTCCGTCTTCTTTGATCTCCAGCGGCTCCTCCAGCGAAAACACGGTGTCCAGATGCGCCGTATACAGAACCTTCTTTTCCTGTTCCGGCCGATACTCCCAGATTACATTTCCAAGCTCATCCGTATGAACCGACTCCATGCCCTGCTGTTTCATCCATTCCATGCAATATGCGATTCTCTGATCCTCTTTTCCCGTTTCCGTCGGGGTCAGTGTCAGCTCCCGCAGCGTCTGCAGCGCAAGTTCTTTGTTGTTCCGGCAAAAGTTTCGGTATCCTTCTTCTATTTCCCATTTTTTACGCATGAAGTACAATCCTTCCTTCTTTGTATTCCCATTCTGTTCCATATCTCTTGCTCACGCGGGTGAGATATTCTGCAATTTTTTCTGCTGTTTTTTCGTCTGCCACGTACGGAATATTTTTTTCTGCCTTTTCCCTGTCCATACCAAGCTCGACCGGCAGAAGCTCCAGATGTGTGCATTTCCCCTGACAGATCTCGAAGTACGGCAGCACGCTCCGATAGACCTCCGGAATTTCGTAGAGGGAATGTGAGGACTGCTCCTGCCGCCTGGCGATTCCGATGGATGCTGCCGTGTGAATATTCAGACCATATTTTTCCATGTAGTCCGCAGGCAGAAGGCGTACATACTGATTTTCAAAAATAAAATTTCCGAGGCAGTAGAAAATCGGACAGTCATGATACAGTTCGATTCCCTTCAGCTGATGCGTTCCGCCCCCGATCACCGCGCTGGCGCCCGCATCGATACAGGCGTGTGCAAATTCCTCCAGAAAATAATCCGCTTCCTCGTCATTGTCCTTACGGATTTCATGGGAATGTACCATAACCAGGACTGCCTCACATGTCATCTTCGCTTCCCGGATTGCATCGACGGTGCGTTTCACATCGATCGGATTCGGGCTGGAGCTTCTTCCCTCTGTTCCGTCCTTGCTGATTTCAAACATTTTCCCGCCAAATTCCATGACACCCTCGGAAAGCGGAGCTATAAATCCCTCCTGCCGGTGCAGATCCCGCAGTCCGTTGATTCCGGTCACCTCTGCAATCTTTGCAAGATCCTGCGCATGTTTCTCCGTAATGGTATATTTTTCCGAAAAGCGCAACGGATTTAAGCCCGGCCTGCCAGGCTGCCGTTCCGTCTGGCTTCCCGCCCTGGCTGCATTTTCAAAGGTAGAACAGATATCAATCACCGCAATCTGTCCCGCTGTTGTGTCCAGAATGGCAGGACGCGATGCTTCGTAAAGATTTTTGCCTGCTCCGGCATATGCCACATCCTTTTTTTTCAGTTCGCTGATCGTAGATGCAAGTCCTTCATAGGAATAATCCATCGTATGATTATTCGAAATCCCAAGAAAATTAAAACCGTAACGCAGGGTGTCTTCCAGACACTTCGCATCTGCCGTCAGCCATGTTCCGCCGGAATACGCCGATGCGTAACAGCTGCCGTCCGATATCGTTGTTTCCAGATTTGCCATCCGGACTTCTCCCCGCATCAAAAATTCGCGAATCGGCAAAACATCCTGATACCCCGGCAGAAGCCGTTTCATAATCAGAATATCACCCGCCGCCGATACTCTTATTGTTCTGTTCATTCTTTTTTTGCCTCCCGAACGATTCCCTCTCTCTGCTTTTGGAATCGCATCCTTATCCATTCTTATTTTTTCGTAACGGTTCAGAGCCCCATCCCGGTTTTTCTTTCCTTTTACATGCTTCCAAATCGTTACCTTTTTTCTCTGTATCTGCTGCTTCTTTCTACCAGATCCGCAAAAAGGCGGTTCATCTCCGGCGCTGAGTGAATCAGCCCTTCCGGATGCCACTGTACGGCCACAATCTGTCCGTTGCGGCTTTCTATCGCCTCGATGGTTCCATCCGGCGCCGTTGCTGAAACCACGATGTCCTCTCCCGGCGTACGCACTGCCTGATGATGCATGGAGTTTACCGCATGGGTGCCTGCCCCCAGGATTTCTGCCAGATGGGTTCCCTCTTTAATTTCCACATGGTGATGCAGATAAGACCGCTCCAGGGACTGCAGATGCAGAATTGTGGTTTCCTTCTGCGTATAGATATCCTGGTACAGATCACCGCCGCACAGGACATTTAAAAACTGAATTCCCTTGCAGATGCCAAGCATGGGCATTCCCATCTCTTTTGCTGCCCGTCCAAGTGCGAACCATGCCTCGTCGATCTCCGGGCGGATGGTCTGGATCTGCGGTTTTGGCTCTTCCCCATAATACCACGGATTTAAGTCCTCTCCGCCGGGAACCAGAATTCCGTCGCACACAGCAAGTATGCCTTCCGGATCCGCTTTCATGGCAACTGCCGGAATTGCCATCGGAATTCCGCCGTTGTTCAGAACTGATTCGATATAATCGCTGTTGACATACATTCTCTCCGCACTTGAAAAAAGTCCCGGCTGTGTTTTATACGTATTTCCCAAGATTCCAATGATCGGTTTTCTCACTTGTAAACTCTCCTTTTTTACCAGATATGCCGAAAACGGCTTCACCTTTCCTGTGAACCCGCTTCCGGCATGCTTTTTCTTTCGTTATCGAATATTTTACAGTACATCCTGATGGCAGATATGACGGATCTTTTCCTCATCTAAAGCACGAATGACATTGGCTGCCATTGCGCTTGCTGCCTCCAGGTCTTCTTTTGCACAGAAATTATAATGGCTGTGCGCATAGCGGGATGGAACACCAAGCACCAGACACGGAACTGCTTTTCCTGTCACGCTGATTTTTGCTGCGTTTGTGCTTCCGCCTCTTCTTACGCTCTCCTGGTATTTAATTCCGCATTTTTCTGCTACTTCCTCGGCCAGTGAAATAAACTGCGTATTGGAAATATAGCTGTTGTCCAGGATACGAATCTGAACACCCTTCTTCATGCAGCCCTGTGCCTGTCCTGCGCTGATGAAAAAGTCATCGGAAGGAGATCCTTCAAATACAATGGCAAGATCCGGTTTTACAATCTGGCTCGTTACCACAGCACCGCGGGTTCCGACCTCCTCCTGCGCCGCAAAGGCACCGACAACATTAACTGCAAGAGAAGCCTGCTCCTTTTCCAGCTGTTTCATCGTATCTACGATGCACGCGCAACCGGCACGGTTGTCAAATGCTTTTCCGAAGCAGATTTCATGCTCTGCATCGTATTCAAAGGTTACATCCGGCATCATCGGATCACCGATATGGATTCCGAAAACGTTTTCAACCTCCTCGCGGCTGGTTGCTCCGACATCCACATACATTTTTTCAATTTCCAGAGTCTGACTGCTGCGTTCCGCTGTTGTCATGAAATGAACCGGTTTTGCGCAGATAATACCATGTACCATTTTTCCGGATCTGGTGCGGATCCATACCGCATGTGCCGGAAGGCTGGTCAGATGAAAGCCGCCAAGCATGATAATGCCAAGGCATCCGTTGTCCTGGATATTCTGTACCATGAAACCGCATGCGTCCAGATGGGCATCCAGCTGGATGACCGGACGGGAATCCTGCTTTGTTCCCGGCATCCGCACATACAGGTTATTCATTGCGTCATTTTCTACATCAAATTCTTTGCAGTAATCTGCTATGGTACGGATGACATCCTCCTCGAATCCACTTGGTCCAAATGCATCGGAAAGCTTACCAAACATTTCTATATCCATTGTTTTATCCTCTTTTCTTTGGGTTTCTGTCAGATTTATATTCTTAATATACAACAAAGCAATGTGCTGTGACAATATCCATCCAGCGATCTGTCTCCAGCTTATTTGTGAAGGTATCTACCTTCTGCATTCCCGGATAAAACGACATCGTGTACGCTTTTTTCCAGTCTTTGTAGGTTACCTCATACGTAAAGTGCTCAGGAAGGGCCACTTGGCACTCTTTTTTCTGTCCGGTAACTGCCTTTTTTACCCCTTCCCGGATTTCGGAGATCACTTTTTCTTTCGCTTTGCACCACGTTGACGCACCGACACCATGCTTTGTTTCCACCGTCGTAATGCCCGGAACCAGTTCCTTGGCCTGTCGGCAGATCTCTTCATCTCCAGAAAGAAACAGCACCGGTACGTGATGTGATGCTGCCGTATAGCTGTTCAGCATGCACTCACTCATCACTTTTCCATTCAGATGGATATACAGGCTGTTTCCTGTCGATGTATGGCTGATCGAAAAATTCGGATCTCCTGCCGGTGCATGGTATCCAAGATACAACACGCCGTCATAGCTGTCGTCGATGCCATACATCATATTGTACGGATGACCGCTCTTTCCCCGGATCAGGGTGACATACTCCGGCATTTTCAGCGGATCAATGTTAGATGCATCTCCATGACCGTCCTTTACAACGATCTCATCCGCCCCCGCTTCATGCGCCGCTTCGCATGCCGCAACGACCTCTTCGGTCATCTCCTCTGCAAATCTCTGGTACACGCTTTCCTTCTTATGTGTTTCATCGGTCAGTGCCACTCCGGCACATCCTTCGATGTCTGCACTGATAAAAAGCTTCATTTCTGCTGTTCCCTTCTTTCTTTATCATAAAGATGACAATATACGTAATGTCCGTCATCCACTTCATACCGCTCCGGCGCCTGTGTTTTGCAGCATTCCATGCATTTTGGACATCTGGTGTGGAATTTGCAGCCTGTCGGCGGCTTGTGCGCGGACGGGATACTTCCCTCAAGCAAAATTCTTTCTCTTTTTGCCGTCGGATCCGGAACCGGAACTGCGGAAAGCAGTGCCTGCGTATACGGATGCATCGGATTGCTGTAAATTTTCTCTTTTTCTCCGACTTCCACAAAATTACCGAGATACATAACACCGACACGGTCACTGATATATTCCACAACACTCAGGTCATGTGCAACAAAAATATAGGTCAGATCCAGATCATGCTTCAGTTCATTTAAAAGATTCAGAACCTGCGCCTGAATGGACACATCCAGTGCCGAAACCGGTTCGTCTGCGATGATCAGAGACGGTTCTACCGCAAGTGCGCGGGCAATTCCGATTCTCTGGCGCTGACCGCCGGAAAATTCATGAGGATAACGGTTTGCATGGTAGTCATCCAGTCCTACCCTGTGCAAAAGATCCAGCACTTTCTTTTCCAGATCCGCTTTATCCTGATACAGATGATGCACCAGCAGCGGCTCTGCAATGATATCAAAAACGGACATTCGTGGATTCAGGGACGCATACGGATCCTGAAAAACCATCTGTACTTTTTTCCGGACGGAACGCATTCTCCGGTCATTGTACTCTGTAATATCTTCGCCATCCAGATACACATGGCCCGATGTCAGATTTTCCAGTTTGCAGACGCCTCTTCCCAGTGTGGATTTTCCGCAGCCGGACTCGCCTACAATTCCGAATACCTCGCCTTTTTTCACCTCAAAGGTAACTCCGTCTACCGCTTTGACGAATTCCTTTTTCCCAAATCCGCTTCCGGCAACCGGATAATAAATTTTCAAATCCTCTACTCTAAGTAATGTATCCGACATCCTAGTCACCTGCCTTCTCTACATGATCTGTTTTGAGCTGTCCGCTTTCGCAGAGCCAGCATCTGCTGATATGGCCTTCCTCGATCTGGAAAAATCCCGGTTCTTCCTCGCGGCATTTTTCCGAAGCGTATGGACATCGCGGCTCAAATTTGCAGCCTTTCGGCATATATTTCGGGTTTGGAACGTTACCCGGAATCGACTTCAGTTCTTTTCCGGCGTCTCCCAGTCTCGGAATCGATCCCAGCAGTCCCTTCGTATACGGGTGGGACGGATTGGCGAAAATTGTTTTTACATCTCCGCGCTCTACCACGCGGCCGCAGTACATAACGGCAACATCATCGCAGACCTCTGCGACAACACCAAGATCATGTGTAATAAACAGGATCGATGTACCTGTCTCTTTTTTCAGCTGATTCATCAGATCCAGTATCTGTGCCTGAATCGTTACATCCAGTGCAGTCGTCGGCTCATCCGCAATCAGGATTTCCGGCTTGCATACAAGTGCCATGGCAATCATGACCCTCTGTCTCTGGCCGCCGGAAAGCTGGAACGGATACTCCTTCATCATATGTTCCACACGCGGAACACCGGTTTTCCGGAGCATATCTTCCGCCTTTTTCAGTGCCTCTTTTTTTGATATTTTTTCGTGCTGCAGAACACATTCTGCCACCTGGTCCCCAATCTTCATGACCGGGTTCAGACTGGTCATCGGTTCCTGGAAAATCATGGAAATTTTGCTTCCGCGCAGCTTTCTCTGCTGTTCCTTCGTCAGCTTTACAATATCATCGCCATCCAGCAGGATTTCGCCATCAGCAATTTTTCCTTTCGTTCCGGCCAGTAATCCCATCACAGAGAGGGATGTCACGCTCTTTCCACTTCCCGACTCGCCTACGATGCCAAGCGTTGCGCCGCGTCGAAGCTTCACATCGACACCGTCTACTGCTTTGATCACACCGCCATCGGTATAGAAATACGTATGTAAATTTTTTATCTCAAGTACGTTATCAGTAGCCACTTCTGCTCCTCCTTATCAATCGGAAAGTTTCGGATCGAGTGCATCGCGAAGTCCGTCGCCTAACAGGTTAAAGCTCAGTACGGTAAGGAAAATCGCAAGACCCGGGAAAA
The DNA here is from genome assembly GCF_003479105.1 of Blautia sp. AF19-13LB. NCBI lineage: Bacteria > Bacillati > Bacillota > Clostridia > Lachnospirales > Lachnospiraceae > Blautia > Blautia sp. AF19-13LB. The sequence continues at coordinate 186,268 of NZ_QUGO01000005.1, read as the reverse complement.
TCGTCACATACATTGCGCTCGTCATATAGTTTCTTCCGTTGGAAAGAAGCAGTCCCCATTCCGGTGTCGGCGGCTGTGCTCCCATTCCCAGGAAGGAAAGGCTCGATGCCGTCAGAATGGAAGATCCAAACGACATGGAATACTGTACAATGATATCCGGAATGGCTCCCGGCAGAATGTGGTGAAACAGAATTCTCGCATCGGAAACACCGATGTTCCGTGCCGCCAGGACAAAAACGGAATTTTTCAGGGTCAGCGTTTTGCTTCGGACAAGTCGTGCAAAGGTCGGTGTAGAAAAGACAGCGACCGCAATCACAACGTTTGTCATGCCGCTTCCGAGGATTGCCACGATGGCGATTGCAAGAATCAGTCCCGGAAAAGCGAACAGGACATCGCAGATTCTCATAATAATAGAATCAATCCATCCGCCGTAATATCCGGCCAGAAGTCCGAGAATGGTACCACAGACTGCACCGACCGTAACAGCGCCGAATCCGACTGCAAGTGAAATCCGGGTTCCACAGACGATACGGGAAAACAGATCCCGTCCAAACTCATCCGTTCCAAACAGGTGCTTCATACTTGGTCCCTGCAGAATCGCATTATAATCATACTCATTGATTCCGTACGGCACAATTTTGCTTCCGAAAAACGCAAGGAAAATGAGAAAAATGATAAAACAAAGCGCAACTACTGCATTTTTCTGTTTTTTAAATTTTCGAACCATCTCAGAAAACGGAGTTTTAATTCTCTCCTGGTTCTCGGTCTGTACTTTTTTCTTTTCTTTCATTCCACTCATCTCCTACTGAAGTTTAATTTCCGGATTCAGAACCGCATAGAGGATATCGACAATCAGGTTGATGACGATAAACTGCAGCGAAAAGATCAGAATCAGGGACTGGATTGCCGGATAATCTCTGTAATTGACCGATTCAATCAGAAGGGAGCCAAGGCCAGGATAGGCAAATACCGTTTCTGTGACAACAGAACCTCCCAGCAGAAAGCCGAACTGCAGACCCACAACCGTCACGACGGAGATCATGGAGTTGCGGAAAACATGCTTCCAGATCACAACCTTTTCTTTGATTCCTTTTGCTCTTGCTGTTCTGACGTAATCTTCTTTTAAAACCTCAATAATGGAGGATCTTGTAAATCGTGCGATCACGGCTGCAATTCCGACGCCGAGCGTGATCGACGGCATAATCAGACTTTTCAGGCTTGTTCCGCTTGTTGTCGGCAGAATTCGCAGTTTTACCGCAAACAGCATAATCAGCAGAAAGCCGATCCAGAACGAGGGGAGTGAAATACCCGAGACCGCAATCGTCATTCCGGTATAATCCTGCCATTTTCCCCGGTGTGTTCCGGACCACACACCAAAGAGCACACCAACAACCGAGCTCCACAGCAATGTGACAAATGCCAGACGGACGGTATTTCCGAATCTTCCCGCAATTTCCTTTGTAACCGGCTGCTTTGTTCGAAGGGAGGTTCCGAGATTTCCTTTTAAAAGTCCTGTCACGTAGGTAACATACTGTGTCGGAATGGATTTATTGAGGCCAAGCTCTTCTCTTACTGCCTCTACGTCATCCTGTGTTGCCTGCTCTCCTGCAACGAGTCTCGCCGGATCTCCCGGAATCAGGCGGACAAAGAAAAATACAAATGTAACAACAATAATCAGTGTGGGGATCGTACCCACAATACGCTTCAGTATATATTTTGGCATATTGTATCTCCTACTTTCATGCTTATCCTACAGGTACAATCCCACGGATCACTGCCTGCTTTCCTGTTTGTAAGAAACCGGCACCCTCTTTTGATGGAAGGACGCCGGGGTCTTTTTCATATCCTTATTTCAGTCTGCCGTTATTCGGCTGCCATTCTGGCATTTCTCATGCCGATGCTTCCATCGCCTAACAGATATACTCCGGTAATGTTGTTGCTGGTTGCCCAGATGTTTTTATCACTTGCGATGCAGAGCAGCGGAAGATCCTTCCATACAGTATCCTGTACTTCTGCATAGATCTCACCACGTTTGTCTTCATCTGCTGTTGCAAGACCATCTTTGAGAAGCTGATCTACTTTTTCATTCTCATAGTAGCTGATATTGAAGCTCATCGGCGGCTCAGACTCGGTTGCCAGCATCGGGCGAAGTCCCCAGTCAGCATCACCGGTGGAAGTAGACCATCCGCTTAAGTAGCAGTCTACCTCGGCATCTGCTCCTGCGCAGTCAGCTCCCTGAACCTTTTCATTCAGAACGGCATTTTCCATTCCGTTCAATTCCAGATCAATACCAACCTCAGAAAGCTGCTGTTTGTAGAACTCTGCTTTTTTCTGATTTGCTGTCGTGTTGCTGTACATCAGTGTTGTGGTAAATCCATCCGGATATCCTGCTTCCTTTAACAGCTCTTTTGCTTTTTCCGGATCGTAGGAATACGGATCATTTCCTTTGTAGTGCTGTACTTCTTCTCCTACCATAGAAGTTGCCACAGAACCGTAACCGTTCATAACGACCTGGATATATGCCTCTTTGTTGATTGCATAAGCCATTGCCTCACGAACCTTAACATCGTTGAACGGTGCTTTCTGTGTATTCATGAAGAAGTACCATACGGCGATGCTGTCGCCCATTCCAACGGATACGTTGCTGTCACCTTTTAAGGTGTCAACGCTTTCGGTCGGTACAGACCACATAATCTGTGCGTCACCTGCCTGAATTGCAGATACACGGGTAGCACTTTCTGCAACCGGTTTGAATGTGATGCTCTTAAATCCTGCATCCGCATCTGCCAGAGCAGTTCCGCCGCAGACGTCTGCATCATATCCCCACCAGTCTTTGTTCAGCTCTACTTTCATATGGTCACCGGCAACCCACTCAACAAATTTGTACTGGCCGGTTCCTACCGGTGCCTGTGCACAGGCATCTTCTCCTGCTTCAATCTGTTTCGGGCTCATGATCAGCGTAGCCGGATGTGCCAGGTTGCTGATGAAAGCACCGAATGACTGTGATAAATAGATTTTAACGGTATAATCATCTACCTTCTCTGCATGATCCAGAACATTGCAGAGGAATGTAGTACGTTTCAGTCCAAGGCTCTTATCTGCCCATTTGTTTACGTTTGCAATCAGGGCATCTGCATTCCACGGAGTTCCATCGGTAAAGCTTACGCCCTCACGAAGATGGATCGTATACTCGGTTGCTTCATCATTTGCTTCGTAGCTGGTTGCCAGCATCGGAATGATCTGCATATTCTCATCAAATCCAAACAGACCGTCCATCATCATTCGCTGTACGCCACCGGAAAGTGTATCGGAAGTATCCATCGGATCCATGGTGGTAAAGTCTACAGCTACCATTGCCGTAATATCAGAATCCTGGGATACCGACTCGCCTGCCGGAATCGTGATGGTATTCTCCGTACCTGCTTCTGAACCGGATGAGGTCGATGCAGCGGATGCTGTTGATGTGCTCTTACTTGTGTCAGAAGAACCTGTCGATCCACATGCTGTCAGTGCCAGTGCCGTTGCTGCTGCAACCAGAGCACGCATTACATGTCTTTTTTTCATTGTTGTCTCCTCCTTTTCTGCAAGTGTTGCTGTTTTCTTTGTTCTTTCTTTTCACAGATAACAGAACCATGATATAAAAAAGAGCAAAGATGCCTTACCTTTTTTTACAGCCCCTTTGCTTAATCGGTATTATAGATGTAATGCGTCACTATGTCAAAGCATTCTTCCTGATTTTTTCTTTTCTTTTTTGTCTTTTTGCATTTAGGTTGTTTATTTTCGTCAAAAATGATATAATTATCCTAATTTTTAACCCATTACCACTTTTTAGCAGGAAAAGAGGTCCCTTTATGAACAGAAAACAAAAGCTTGGCAACGTATTGATCATTTCTTCCCGGAAACGAATGCTTTCCGAATTTCAGTCTTATCTTCACTCCGTGCTCGGTGAATATCTCACCTTCAACACCCTTTTAAGAGAGCAGGCCACAGACCCCTCTCTCTTCCGGGGATACCAGTGCGTCCTTTTTCCAAGCGTCCGCGCCATGGAAACCTTTCCGCTTACCCTTGACTCCTCCATTTTGCAGCTCCCCTGCGACCGCGTTTTCAACCATATGTTCCTGGATAAAATCATTCAGATTCCGCCGCACGAACGTGTCTATCTGGTAAACGATGATAAATATTCCACGCTCGCTATCATTTCCCAGCTTGAGGAATGCGGCATCACACAATATGACTTTGTTCCGTTTTATCCCGGATGCAAAGATACCGAGTCTGACATTCAGTTTGCCATCACCGCCGGCGAGCCGCAGCTCGTTCCTTCCCGCATTCCCAATGTGCTGGATATCGGCAACCGCATCATCGATATTTCCACTATTTTACAGCTCTGCGAATATTTCAACATTCCTCTGCAGACCGTAAACCGTGTATCGCGCAATTATGTCAATCAGATTCTTCACACCGTCAAGACCTCAGAAACTTACTATACAAATTATGTACAGACCGAACAGCTCATGCAGGTTATCCTGTTCTCTCTTCCCATTGGCATCTGTCTGTTTGGTGCGGATGGCCGCATTCAGTTCATGAACGCTAAATTTGCACATGCCTTCTCGCTTCCTTCCTCCAACTTTGAAGGACAGCCTTTTTCGGAATGTCTTCCGCCTGCCTACGCGGACACTGCTTTCGACCGCAACGGTGACTGGACCATTCTCCTTTCGGATCAGAAAACACAGATCACGTTAAGCGTTCTCTCTATGGTTTTTCCAGATACAGAACCTGTTTTTCTTGCGTTTCTTCCCGAGAGCAGATCCATGGAAATGTCGGTATCGAAAGACGAAAAAACGGAAGAAAGCACTTTTTTCGCTTCCTCCCGTACCTTTTCCCTTTCCCTGTCCCACGCAGATTCCGTCCAGAATCTGATGGCGCAGGCCAGACATCTTGCACTCTTTGATTTTCCGATTCTGATCCAGGGAGAAAGCGGTACACAGCGCCGGACACTCGCACGTGCGATCCACAATTTTTCGCGCCGCCACCATTATCCGTTTTCTGTTCTTCATTCTCCGGGAAATGATCTGACCGAAGCCTCCCTGCTCCGGCTTCTTGCCGAAACCAACCATGGCACACTCGTCCTTTCCCAGGTGGACCGTTTTCCGCTTTCCATTCAGGATCTGCTGGTCAATGTTCTTACCAATGTTCATGGTAACTTCTTTTCCGCACCGGAAACCCGCCGTTTCGATGTGCGTATCATTGCTATTGCGGATGATAACCTTTATAAAAAAGTAGAAAAAGGAACCTTCCTGCGGGAGCTTTTTCACCTTTTAAGTGCTTCCGAGCTTCAGACAGTCCCGATCCGCAGACGCAGGGAGGATATTCCCGATCTTCTCAATTACTTTCTGCTTCAGTTTTTCCACAACACCGATATGACCTGCGACCGGATCTTTTCGGAAGGGCTTCTGCGCTTTCTGAAGGAATATGCGTACCCCGGAAATATTCATGAGCTGTACAATCTGTCCTGCAGCCTGTTTACCCGGTACAGCAGCCATAAGCTGCAGCTTTCCGATCTGCCGACATACCTCCGTTCCCGCCAGATGGCTGACGTTTCCCTCACCGCCCTTCAATATCAGGTTCTTTCTTTCGTATCGACGCATCCGAAAGCAGGCCGCCTGGCAATCAAAAACGGACTGGCCGACGGAGAAACCTTTGTATCCGAAGCGGCTCTGCGCACCGTACTCGGAGAGCTTTCTTCCGCCGGTTATCTCATCGTGCACCGGACAAAAGGCGGATGTGAAATTTCCGAGCTGGGGCGTATGGTTCTGGAAAAATAATTTATTTCAGAAATCCCGGTATTTCCAGAAATTCTGCAAGGCTGCGGTATCTGGCTCCGTCCAGGCCTCTTTTTTCCTTTGCGGTTACCATAGAGTTCAGGATCGCTTCCTCCACAGCCTCTGCCGCTGCTTCAAATGCCTCGTTGATTTTTTCTTCTTTTATCCGGGCACACACTTCCACCTCACATGTACTCTTTGTGTCTACGCGGTTTGCTGTTGTAAATCCGATCATGATTTCACCGCTTCCGTGGCCGGTGTAGGCTCCTGTTCTGGCGATTCCAACTCCACAGCGGCGGATAATCCGGTACAGCTGCCGCTCTGATACCGGAAGGTCTGTTGCCAGAACCGTCATAATTGATCCCCGGTCTTCGGCGCTGCTTCCGCATTCTTCCTTCCGGATCCGCTCCAGAATCTTCTCTCCTGCCGGTTTTCCACTGATTTTCAAATCTCTGGTTGCCCCGAAATTTGACTGTACCAGAACACCAATGGTATATGTTTTTCCGTCAAGCACCAGCGTGCGGGATGCTGATCCGATTCCCCCTTTCAGCCCATAGCAGATAGTTCCTGTTCCGGCACCGATATCACCTTCCGCAAAGTCTGTATCCGCCTGCTCCAGTGCATGATACAGCTCTTTTTCCCCCACTACCCGGTTACAAATCTCATTGATTCTCGAATCATTACATTCTCCGACAACCGGATTGATGGAAAAAACATCTTCCCCTTCTTTTCGGGTCTGCTGTATCATCCATGAAATCATGGCATCCGCCATTTTTCCGACATTCAGTGTATTGGTCAGGGCAATGGGCGTTTCAAGAGTTCCGAGCTCCTGTACCTGCACAAGACCGCACGTTTTCCCGAAACCGTTATGCACGTAGGCAGACGCCAGGTACTTTTTCAGAAACGGATTGCCTTCTCCCGGCACAATCACCGTCACTCCGGTATGCTGATTGCCACTTTCCACCGTCGCATGGCCTACCCGCACACCGGGCACATCCGTAATTTTGTTTCGCGGTCCATTTTCATGATGTCCGATCCGATATCCGTAATCACTGATTCTTTTCTGTTTCATCCTGTTTCCTCCTCTTTTTATGATGTACTCCCGGAATTTTTCAGCTCACGCAAATACAGGCACAAAAAAGACTCCGAAGATACATTTTTCTCTCACTTTACGCTCTCTTCTCTCTTCTGTCCATACCTCTTCCCACAATTTTTCTTCTTTTCTTTATATTTTTTCCATTTCTTTTAGAATTTGGACACACTTTGCTCACATATTCCTTTTATAATAAAGCTCGGATAGTTGATAAACCACTCACTATCTCCCCCCTCATAAAAAGATGGCGATATACTTTTGTATATCGTCATCTTTGTTTTTACTGACAAAAACGCCCCCGGGCGGAAAACGTAACCACTTCCGTTTTCCGCCCGGGGGCATTCTTTCTTCCTTTTTGCTCAGGCCTCTGCAGCAGCTTCCTCTGCTTCCGCTTCTGCCATCGCCTGTTCGTACTGTTTCAGGATAATGGTCTGAATTTTTTCTCTGGTTCCGGAGTTGATCGGATGTGCGATATCGCGGTACTCCCCGTCCGTAGCCTTACGGCTCGGCATTGCGATGAACAGTCCTTTTTCTCCTTCAATCACCTTGATATCATGTACAACAAATTCGTCATCGATTGTGATAGACACAACCGCCTTCATTTTTCCTTCTTTTGTTACCTTGCGTACTCTCACGTCTGTAATGTTCATAAACTTTTATGCCCCTTTCACCCCATAATCAGATGGCGTATCTTTCGTTTTTTTCGACAACAATTTTGATGCCGTCCTCCCCACAGTGATAGGAGTTTGCACGGATGGTGTCCCTGCTCTCCACAATACAGTTTTCAATGTGAGTGTTGTCTCCGAGATATACATCATTTAAGATGATAGAATTTTTAATCACACAGTTGTTTCCAACATATACCTTCTTGAACAAAACAGAGTTCTCAACCTGTCCGTTGATGATACAGCCGCTGGATACAAGAGAATTTTTCACTGTGCAGCCAGGATTGTATTTTGCCGGCGGAAGATCGTCGATCTTGGAGTAGATGCCCGGATACTGTCCGAAGAAGTAATCTCTTACCTCCGGTTTGAGGAAATCCATGTTGGTTCTGTAATAGGAATCTACGGTAGCAATGTTGCTCCAGTAGGTATTGATCTTGTATCCGTAAATCCGTTTCAGGTTTTTGTAACGGATTAAAATATCCTTTACAAAGTCGTAGCGGTCTTCCTGTGCGCTGCGCTCAATCATTTCGATCAGCTGGCGACGGCGGATGACATAGATACCGGTAGAGATCACGTTGGAGCTCGAAACCATCGGTTTTTCCTCGAACTCCTCGATGCGGCAGTCCTCATTCATCTTCAGGACGCCGAAGCGGCTGGTATCTGCTTCCTTTGAATCCGTGCATACCACGGTAACATCCGCACGTTTTGCAATATGATATTCCAGTACCTTATTGAAATCCAGTTTGTATACGCCATCTCCCGATGCGATGACTACGTACGGTTCATGGCTGTTTTTCAGCCAGCTCAGGTTCTGACTGATCGCGTCTGCCGTTCCACGGTACCACCAGCTGTTATCTGATGTAACGGTTGGAGAAAATACAAACAGACCGCCATGTTTTCTTCCGAAATCCCACCATTTGGAAGAGCTCAAATGTTCATTTAAGGATCTGGCGTTGTACTGTGTCAGGACAGCCACCTTCTGAATATGAGAGTTTGCCATGCTTGACAGCGCAAAATCGATGCTGCGGAAGCTGCCTGCGACCGGCATAGCTGCAACGGCTCTTTTATTGGACAGCTCTCTCATTTTGTTGTTGTTACCGCCTGCAAGAATAATTCCCAATGCTCTCATATTACTCACCGTCCTTTTCTACAATTGCTCCGCCGGACGGAAGTGTGCCATCCGGGTAATCCTCAAGGGAAGTTTCGCCGGAAATGCAGACATTCTTTCCAATGGTTACGCCATCCGGAATGACTGCCTTTTCTCCAACGGTCACAAGTCCGAATCCGTAAATATTCGGTTTTAAGACGTTCGGCGCTTCCTCGCCAACGCCCATCACAACATGTTTGCCGACATGTACGTTTTCTGCAATAATGGCCTTATTGACCTGGGTTCCCTCGCCGATTGTGCTGTGGCGCATAATAATAGAATCTCTTACAACAACACCCTTTTCAATGCGCACATCCGCACCGATGACGGAATTATGTACCTCTCCGTAGATTTCAGCGCCCTCGCCGATAATACAGCGGTCGATGACAGCGTCCCCGGAAACATACTGCGGACGGATGATATCACCTTTGGTATAGATCTTCCAGAACTCCTCATATAAATTGAATTCCGGAATAATATCGATCAGCTCCATATTTGCTTCCCAGTATGAGCCAAGCGTTCCGACATCTTTCCAGTAGCCGTTGAACTCATACGCAAACAGACGTTTTCCATTGTCGCGGCAGTACGGCAGAATGTGTTTTCCGAAGTCACAGCTCGGCTGATCCTTCAGGGCTGTCAGAGATTCCTTTAATGCTTTCCAGCTGAAAATATAGATACCCATAGAAGCGAGGTTGCTTCTCGGGTGCTCCGGTTTTTCTTCAAATTCGGTAATTCTTCCGTTTCCGTCTGTGATCATGACACCGAAACGGCTTGCTTCTTCGATCGGTACCGGCATACATGCGATGGTCACATCTGCGTGGTTTGCTTTGTGATAGTCAAGCATCACCTCGTAATCCATTTTGTAAATGTGGTCGCCGGAAAGAATCAGAACATATTCTGGATTGTATGTTTCCATATAAGCCATGTTCTGGTAAATTGCATTTGCAGTTCCTGTATACCATTCGCTGTTTGTACTTTTTTCGTATGGCGGCAGAACGGTTACGCCGCCCTCGTTTTTATCGAGATCCCACGGAATACCGATTCCGATATGGGTATTCAGCCGCAGCGGCTGATACTGGGTCAGTACGCCTACCGTATCAATTCCTGAATTGATACAATTACTGAGCGGGAAGTCGATGATTCGATACTTTCCGCCAAATGCTACTGCCGGTTTTGCCACTTTCTCCGTGAGCACACCGAGACGGCTTCCCTGACCGCCTGCCAGCAGCATTGCTATCATCTCTTTCTTAATCATGCAATCACCTCTTGTCGTATCTAAAGATTTGCAGTAACTGTAAGAATGTACGGCATACTTCCTGTCTGCCTTCAGAAATGATCCCCTGTCGGTCCTGGCTTTTCATATCCACGCACTTCTTTGATAACTACAAGGTAAATTATACCACACTTCCGTCACATTGTGAACGTTTTTTATAATTTTTCTTTATTTTTTTCTTATATTTTATTACTTTTGACTATACATTTTTCAGCTTGTCAGAATCGCTTCATGATTTTCAACAATTTTCGACAATCCGTCTATTTTTTTTACCAGTTTTTTGTCATTTCCCGTCGTTTTCATTTTGCACATAGTCTGCTCCATAATGTTTATTTATTATTTTTTATTTCATTTTCATTTTCCTTTGCTTTTTTTCTTTTACTTTTCCGGCAAATACGTGTATACTATTAGCCAGAACAGTTCCGGCCGGATTCCGGGGAAACGGCTTTGGATTTTACTCTGTTCTTTCCTATGATTAATTGAAAAAATTTCCCCAATTCAGTGAAAAGACACATTGAAGGAGATACTATGTACGAAGTAGATTTCAGTAAACCAATCCATATACATTTTATCGGCATCGGCGGCATCAGCATGAGCGGCCTTGCTGAAATTCTTTTAAAAGAAAATTTTACGATTTCCGGTTCCGATGCAAAGGAAAGTGACCTGACCCGCCACCTGACTTCTCTTGGCGCGCAGGTTTTCTACGGCCAGAAGGCGGAAAATATCATTCCTGGCATCGACCTTGTCGTTTACACCGCAGCGATCCACCCGGACAATCCGGAATTTGCCGCCGCCAAAGCTGCCGGTGTTCCGATGCTGACCCGTGCCGAGCTGCTCGGACAGATCATGCGCAACTACGATACACCGATCGCCGTTTCCGGTACACACGGAAAGACGACAACAACTTCTATGCTCTCCCACATTCTGATGGCCGCTGACTGCGATCCGACTATTTCTGTCGGCGGTATTCTTCCGTCCATCGGCGGAAATATCCGTGTCGGCCATTCCGAAACCTTCCTGACCGAGGCATGCGAGTATACCAACAGTTTCTTAAGCTTCTTCCCGAAAATCGGCATTATCCTCAACATGGATGCAGACCATCTCGATTTCTTCAAGGATATCGATGACATCCGCCACTCCTTCCGTGCGTTTGCCCGTCTGCTCCCGACCGACGGCATGCTGATTATCAATGCCGATACGCCGAAATACGATTACGTGACCGAAGGTCTTGGCTGTAAGGTTGTCACCTACGCACTGGAGAACCAGGCTGCTGCTGACTATACCGCTGCCAATATTACCTACGATGAGCTGGATCACCCATCCTTCGACTGCATCTGCCGTGGCGAGCTGCGCGGTCGCTATACGCTGATGGTTCCGGGACTTCACAACGTTTCCAACGCCCTGGCTGCCATTGCACTGGCCGATGAACTGCAGCTGCCGGAAAACGCTATCCACGAAGGCTTTGCCACCTTCCGCGGAACCGACCGCCGTTTCCAGTATAAAGGTACATACCACGGAGCAAAGGTGATCGACGATTATGCGCATCATCCAACCGAAATCCGTGCAACGATGGAAGCCGCTGAAAACTGTGCGCACAGAACACTGTGGTGCGTCTTCCAGCCGCATACCTACACCAGAACGAAAGCGCTGCTCGATGATTTCGCCGCCGCTCTTTCCCTGGCAGACCATGTGGTTCTCGCCGATATTTACGCAGCCAGAGAAACCGATACGCTCGGCATCTCCTCCAAAGATATCCAGGAGCGCATTGTAAAACTCGGCACTGCCTGCGAATATTTCCCATCCTTTGCGGAAATCGAAAACTATCTGAACGAAAATCTTGCCGAGGGCGACATGCTGATCACCATGGGTGCCGGAGACGTTGTAAAAATCGGTGAGGAGCTTCTTGCTTCCGAAAAATAAAATCATTCTTTCGCTTTACCTGCTCCCTGTGGAAAATGGAGTTTTCCTTTTTTCCACAGGGTCTTTTTTTGCTCCGAATCCACACAATCTGTCTTTTCGCCAAATAGTTACGCACATTTTTATTCACAGCTATTTTCCTGTATTTTCGCCTGTTTTCAGAGTTATCCACATTATCCACAATTTTATACACATTTTTACGATCCACACAATGTGGATTTCCTGTGTATAACTTTGTTTACATAACGATATCACCAGAAAGTCCTATACTTCCCTGTTTTCCTCCATTTTTCAACATTTTTGGTAGATGATAATATTTCACAAAACGGATTTCTCCACATTATCCACATTGTCCACAGTCCTTTTTCATCCACCGTGCCTTTTTCCTGGAATGTTTTTTCCGCAAAACACCTATTCACTTGTCGAAAATACTGTGTTATACTTGATTGTGTATGAGAAGGCAAGACGTATAATAAAAAACAGATCGCTAAAAGTAAAAATCTGCCGCACGATAAGAACAGGATGGTGTAATTTTGAGTATGCTGACATTAAACAATGACTGCCTGGCCAGTGTGACTGCTGTGCCGGATCTTTTTCTGGAACAATATATGCCCGCAGCCAACGGAGAATTTGTAAAAGTGTACCTTTATCTGCTGAAGCTGGTCAAAGACCATCAGCAGGATTCCACTCTGTCATCGATGGCAGATTTTTTTTCCTGCACGGAAAACGATATCGTCCGGGCGCTGAAATACTGGGAGAAGCAGGGACTCCTCTCGCTCTCCTACACCGCCGGGGAAAGCGTTCCGACCGGAATCGCCTTTCTGCCGCTTGTCCGGAAGGAAGAAAGCGGAATCCTTCCAACACCGGAATCCTCGATTTCCGGCCCGATTGCGGCTGCACCGGCTGTTTCTGCTGTATCCGTTGAAATCCCGCAGACGGAACAGACCCCGGCTCCATCACCACAGCCGGCCGTTTCTGCCCCATCTGCCTCTTCTCCGGCAGATGATCTTTCCAGTTCCGGTATTTCCGGACAGTCAGTAGAAAAAAAACACGCTCCCGGCAGCCGCGAAGAACTGCAGCACGTTCTTTACGTTGCGCAGACGTATTTCGGTCATCTTCTGTCGCCGACGGAAATCGAATGCATCATGTTTTTCTATGATGATCTCCACTTTTCCGCGGATCTTCTGGAATACCTGGTGGAATACTGTGTTTCGAAGGGAAGCACCAGCATCCACTACCTGAAAAAGGTAGGACTCGCCTGGCAGGAAAGCGGAATCCGCGATGTTGCCTCTGCCAAACAGGAGACCACGACATTCAACAAACATTACTACACAATTTTGAAAGCATTCGGCATCCGCAACCGCGCACCGGTGGAAAAAGAAGCCGAGATGATGGACCGCTGGCTGAATACCTACGGTTTTACGATTGATCTTATCACCGAAGCCTGTCAGCGCACCGTTTCCAAGATCGGCCAGCCGAGCTTCCAGTACGCGGAAGGCATTCTCTCCAAATGGAAGGAACAGGGCGTCCGCTCCATGGCAGACGTCGAACAGCGCGATGCGGAGCACCAGAAAAGGAAGAAAACCGCTTCTGATCAGAATGCGGCACGAAAAACCGCTCCTGCTGCTTCAAGTAACCGCTTCAACAATTTCCATCAGAGAGAATACGACTACCAGAAGTTAGAAGAACAGCTTCTGAAATAACGCCCGGAGGACGAAACAACTATGGCACTGACAAACCCGCAATACGATGCGATTATGCGCATGTACAACGAACGGCAGCTCCGCCACCAGAGAGAACAGCAGGAGCACATCCGCATTGCTTATGAAAAGATTCCGCGCCTTGCGGAAATCGACGCCGAGATTGCATCCCTCTCGGTCCGGAAAGCAAAAGCGATGCTGAACGGAGACGCTTCCATGGATCTCGACCTGAATGCTGCCATCCGTGACCGTTCCCAGGAACGCGCGGCGCTCCTTTCCATGCACGGCTACCCGGCAGACTATCTCGAGCTGACGTATGACTGCCCGCTCTGCCGCGACACCGGCTACATCAACGGCACGCAGAAATGCGCCTGCTTCAAAAAAGCTGCCGTCGATCTTCTGTACCGGCAGTCCAACGTGGAGGAGCTTCTGAAAGCCGAAAATTTCAGCCAGTTCTCTCTGGATTACTACTCGGACAGCCTGACCAGTACCGGAACACCGCTCACTTCCCGCGAGGCCGCTGCTGCCGCGCTCGAAAAAAGCCAGGCGTTCGTCCGCAATTTCGGCTCGTCGTTTGAAAATCTCTTCTTTTACGGCGACACCGGTGTCGGAAAAACGTTTCTTTCGCACTGTATTGCCCGCGAGCTGATCGAGCAGTCGTTCTGTGTGATTTATTTTACTGCATTTGATCTGTTTGACCTGTTTGCACGCTACACCTTTTCCAGTTCAGAAGAAGCAAAAGACGCTCACGCCAATATCTTTGACTGCGATCTTCTGATCATCGATGATTTAGGTACGGAACTGACCAACAGCTTCGTCTCTTCCCAGCTCTTTCTCTGCATCAACGAACGCATCCTGCGGAAGAAATCGACGATCATCTCCACGAACCTGCCCCTTGACCGCTTCATGGAGACGTACTCGGAACGTACCTTTTCACGAATTTCAAGTAACTACACCATCATTAAACTTTTTGGAAACGATATTCGGATCCAGAAAAAACTTTTGGGAGGAACCAAAGCATGAGTAAGGGAACTGAAGGACATTTTGACACACTGCCAATAGGAAGACTGGGACTGATCCCGCTGAACAGCAGCGCCGCACTTGGAAAAAAGGTCGACGATTATCTGGTCAGCTGGAGAAAAGGACGCGGCAATGAATTTGCGGAAAAATATGTCGCTGCCTATGAAGGATATGAGCGTGACAGCTACATTATCCAGTCTCAGGTTCCGCGTTTCGGTTCAGGCGAGGCAAAGGGTATCATCAACGAATCTGTCCGCGGTGACGATATCTACATTCTGCTCGATGTCTGCAACTACAGCCTGACCTATTCTCTGTGCGGCTACACCAACCACATGTCTCCGGACGACCACTTCCAGGATCTGAAGCGTGTCATCGCAGCCATCGGTGGAAAAGCCCGCAGAATCAATGTCATTATGCCATTCCTGTATGAGAGCCGCCAGCACAAGAGATCTGGAAGAGAGTCTCTCGACTGCGCACTTGGTCTGCAGGAGCTGACTGCTATGGGCGTAGAAAACATCATCACCTTCGACGCTCACGACCCGCGTGTCCAGAACGCGATTCCGCTGCATGGATTTGAAACCATCCAGCCGGCTTACCAGTTCATCAAAAACATCCTGCGCAATGCACCGGATATGAAGCTCGACAAGGATCATCTGATGGTCATCAGCCCGGATGAGGGCGGTATGGGCCGTGCGATCTACATGGCAAACAACCTCGGTGTTGACATGGGTATGTTCTACAAACGCCGCGACTACTCTACCATCATTGACGGACGCAACCCGATCGTTGCCCATGAGTTTCTCGGTGCTGATGTCAAAGGTAAGGATATGATCATCATCGACGATATGATCTCCTCCGGCGAGAGTATGCTGGAAGTTGCCAAACTCTTAAAGGATCGTGAGGCACGCAACATCTACATGTGCTCGACCTTCGGACTGTTCACCAGTGGACTGGAGAAATTCGACAAGGCTTATGAGGAAGGACTCTTCACAAAAGTTCTGACCACCAACGTCGTATACCAGACACCGGAGCTTCTCTCCCGCGAATATTACATCAGCTGCGACCTGAGCAAATATATCGCTCTCATCATCGACAAGCTGAATCACGACGCCTCCATCAGCGGACTGCTGGATCCGGCGGATCGTATTCAGAAAGTTATTAAGAAATTTAAGAATCACGAGAAGATCTGATATTCCAGGGTTCGAATTTGGAACCCGCCAAACATGAGGAAGTAGCGCCAGCGGATTCCGAATATTTGCAGAATCGCGGAACAATTCGTGAATATCCACAAACGCCGAAACTGTCACGAAAACGGTTTCGGCGTTTTTTTATATTTTTAGCAAATTCTTGCTAGTTTTTTCTTTTTTCGGCTGTATAATGAAATTACATTGTACGACGAAGGAGGTATCACACATGCAATTTGGACATTTTGATGATGCGAAAAAAGAGTATGTCATCACAAGCCCGAAGACTCCGCTTCCGTGGATCAACTATCTGGGATCTGAGAACTTCTTTTCTCTGATTTCCAATACCTGCGGCGGATACAGCTTCTACAAGGACGCAAAACTTCTGCGTCTGACCCGTTACCGTTATAACGATACGCCGCTCGATCAGAACGGACGCTACTACTACATCAAGGACGGCGATACCGTCTGGAACCCGGGCTGGCAGCCGACCCAGACGCCGCTCGATTCCTACGAGTGCCATCATGGCCTTGGCTACAGCCGCTTTGTTTCTTCCAAAAACTTAGTTGCCGCTGAACTGACCGCTTTTGTTCCGCTGGCAGATTCCTGCGAAGTAAACCGTCTCATGCTGACCAACAACGGCACCGAAGAAAAAACACTGGCTCTGACTTCTTTTGTAGAGTTCTGCTTCTGGAACGCCGTGGACGATATGACCAACTTCCAGAGAAACTTCAGCATCGGCGAAGTTGAGATCCAGGGTTCTGAGATTTACCACAAAACTGAGTACCGCGAGCGCCGCAGACATTACGCTGTTTATGCAGTCAACTGCCCGATCGACGGATACGATACCGACCGCGACGCTTTCCTTGGCGCTTACCGCGGAAATGACCGCCCGGAGACCGTTCTGCGCGGCACTGCAGGCAACACCGTTGCCAGCGGATGGGGTGTGATCGGTTCCCACCACATCGACGTTACCTTAAAACCAGGCGAGTCCCGCTCCTTTATCTTCGTTCTCGGCTACTGTGAGAATGCAGCGGATGACAAATGGGAAGCTCCTGGCGTGATCAACAAAAAACCGGCAAAAGAGATGCTCTCCCACTATCAGACCGACGAGCAGGTTGACGCAGCACTTGCAGAGCTTGCTTCCTACTGGGAAGGCCTGCTGGCAAAATATGCGCTCTCCTGTGCAGATGAAAAACTGGGACGCATGGTCAACATCTGGAACCAGTATCAGTGTATGGTTACCTTCAACATGTCCCGTTCCGCATCCTACTTTGAGTCCGGCACCGGCCGTGGCATGGGCTTCCGTGACTCCTGCCAGGATCTGCTCGGCTTCGTTCATCTGATCCCGGACCGCGCAAGAGAGCGTCTGCTCGATATTGCCGCTACCCAGTTTGAAGACGGAAGCGCATACCATCAGTACCAGCCACTGACGAAAAAAGGAAACATGGATATCGGAAGCGGCTTCAACGATGACCCGCTCTGGCTGATCGCCGGATGTGCCGCCTATATCAAAGAGACCGGAGATTTCTCTATTCTCGACGAGCAGGTTGATTTCGACAACGATTCCACCAAGGCTCAGCCTCTGATGGAGCACCTGAAACGTTCCTTCGACTTTACCGTAACCCATCTCGGACCGCACAAACTGCCGCTCATCGGCCGTGCAGACTGGAATGACTGTCTGAACCTGAACTGCTTCTCTGCAGAGCCGGGCGAACCGTTCCAGACGACAGGACCTTCCGAGGGACCGGTTGCTGAGTCCATTTTCATCGCCGCTATGTTCGTAAAATACGGCAAAGAGTACGCAGCCATCTGCCGCCGCAGAGGCAATGAGGAAGAAGCTGTTTACGCAGAAAAAGAAGTCGAAAAAGTTTACCAGGCAGTGCTCGATGCAGGCTGGGACGGCGAGTGGTTCCTGCGTGCGTATGACGCTGCAGGTGAAAAAGTCGGCTCCAAGGAATGTGAGGAAGGCAAGATCTATATCGAGCCGCAGGGCTTCTGTGTTCTTGCTGAAATCGGCGTCAAAGAGGGACTGGCTGAAAAAGCACTGACTTCTGTCAAAAATATTCTGGAAACCAAATATGGCGTTGTTCTTCTGCAGCCGGCTTACACCAAGTATTACCTGAATCTTGGTGAGGTTTCCTCCTATCCGCCGGGATACAAAGAGAATGCTGGTATCTTCTGCCACAACAACCCATGGATCTCCATCGCTGAGACCGTTGTCGGCCACGGAAACCGCGCATTTGATCTGTACCGCAAGATCTGCCCGGCTTACATTGAGGACATCAGCGAGATCCACCGCACCGAGCCGTACGTCTACTCTCAGATGATCGCCGGAAAAGACGCTGCCCACTTCGGTGAGGCAAAGAACTCCTGGCTGACCGGTACTGCCGCATGGACTTTTGTCAATGTTTCCCAGTACATCCTCGGCATTCAGCCGGATTACGACGGACTTTCCTTAAATCCGTGTATTCCGTCCGATATGGAAGAGTTCAAGATCCGCAGATACTTCCGCGGTGCATGGTATAACATCACCTTCCAGAATCCGGAGCACAGGGAGAAAGGTATTTCTTCCCTCACGGTAAACGGAACCGCAGTAGAAGGAAATCTGATTCCGCTCACCGAAGGCTGCACCGAATATGATGTTGTTGCCGTAATGTAATTTTTCAAATTTCAAATCTCCATAAACATAAGGCGAGCCCCGGAAAGCACAACTGCTTTTCCGGGGCTCGTCCCTTTTATTCTTATGTTTTCTTACGGTAACTGCCGTCTCTCTCTGACACCGGAAAGATCTTTGATGACCTCTCCCGCCAGAATCAGTCCTGCTACGGACGGCACAAACGCTACGCTGCCCGGGATATCACGCCGCTCCGTGCATTTTCTTGCAGCTCCCGGAGGACAAATGCAATTTGTCCGGCAGCTGATGCTCATATCCTCAAGCGGACGGAGGGATTTTTCCTCTGAATAGACCACTTTCAGTTTCTTCACGCCGCGTTTTTTCATCTCACGCCGCATGACCTTTGCCAGCGGACACATGTTCGTTTTATAGATATCCGCCACGCGGAACTTCGTCGGGTCCAGCTTGTTTCCAGCTCCCATGCAGCTGATGACCGGCACATTGCACGCTTTGGCGCGCATGATAATCTCAATCTTCGCTGTCACGGTATCAACAGCATCCACCACGTATGAATACTTCGAAAAATCAAAATCGTCCGCATTTTCCGGCAGATAAAAGCATTTGTATACCTCTACCTCCGCTTTCGGATTGATATCCAGAATGCGTTCTTTCATTACGTCTACTTTATATTTTCCGACACTGCTTCTCGTCGCAATAATCTGACGGTTGATGTTGGTGAGGCAGACCTTATCATCGTCTACCAGCACAAAATGGCCGACACCGCTTCTTGCCAGCGCCTCTACGGTATATCCGCCTACGCCGCCGATACCGAAAACGGCAACGGTTGCATTCGCCAGAAGATCCATGCTCTCCTGTCCGAGCAGAAGCTGTGTTCTGGAAAACTGATTCAATGCCATTTGTTTTCCTTCCTCCTTGTTTATAATCTCTACTACAATAATAGGTTATTTGCTTTTGTCTGTCAACACCTTACGGAACCAGCTCTGCGGAAACTCAAAAACAAGGAGAATGCCAAGCACAATCGCAACTGCATCCTTCAGTGTCAGAAATCCTCTTGCACCGGCGCGCTCCAGATCATTGGTTACCACGTAAAAAGCAGTCCAGTAGATGCCGCTTCCCGGCACCAGCGGGAAAATACCCGCAATCAGAAATACCGTTACCGGGCAGCGCTTGTACACCGCAAAGCTGCGCGACAGAAGGATGACGAGCACCGTTGCAAAAAAGATGGATACCGGCTCTGTCGTATGCGGGAGGAACAGTTTGTAGCAGATCCAGCCGCAGGCACCTGCCAGTCCGCAGTACAGGTAGTATTTCCGCGGCACCTGGAACAGCAGCGCAAACGCAATCGTTCCGACGCAGGCTGCAAAAAATTCCGCAATTAAACGAATGGTATCACTCATAGCTGCAGCCCTCCCGCCAGTTGATGATATCCTGTGATAATCAGTCCGACGCCAAGCGCAATACAGAATGTCACAAGCAGCGCATCGAGCATCCGCACGGAACCAGCGATGTAGTCCTGATCCGCAATATCACGGATGGCGTTCGTGAAATTGACACCGGGCACCAGCGGAATAATCGAACCGATGATGACCTTGTCCAGATGATGGCCGATCCCCGCCTGATACAGAAAAACGGCAATCAGTGTGACAAGCGCGCCGCCGGAAATATTCGTCGCAATCTTTGACATTCTGCCGCGCAGCAGGTACAGCAGATAGAAGTACAGAACAAAGCCCGACAGAAACGCTACCATGCTGTCCACCACATCGCCGCCGAACAGAAAACAGAAGCACGCGCTTCCGACACCGGATGCAAGCACCTGGTGCCATCTTGGTTTGTCCGGCATCCGCTGAATGTCGAGCAGCCAGGCCTTCGCCTCTTTCGGCGCGTGCAGCCCCTCCTCGATTTCGCGGGAGAGCTGGTTGACTGCCGTTACCTTGTCGAGCCGCGCCGCCGACAGCGGAATGTGACGCACGCGGGCAAATTCCTGCTTTTTTCCACTCTCAGCAGTCAGGAAAATACCACTGCTCAACACAAACGCATCGCTGGAGTTGACGCCATACGCCCGCGCAATGCGGTCGATCGTCTCCTCCACACGGAAGATTTCCGCGCCGCTCGCCAGCAGGATGTCTCCCGCCAGCGATGCCACATCAAGCGCTTCTCTCGTCGATTCTGCGTTCATCCTTGTTTTCCTCCTTTTTCAAAGCCGTATACCCATTTTCCTTTCAAAAACAGATACAGGAAAATGACAGAACTGATACTCCAGGTCAGCGGGTAAGCCCAGAAAATCACGCGGATATCCGGGATCAGCCGGACCGTCACGGTAATGTAGCTGACGCGGAACAGGCACCAGACGCAGAGCATGACAACCATGGGAACCGAAGCGTGCCCGGAACCGCGGAGCACAGCCGCGATGCAATGAGAAAATGCCAGCAGAAAATAAAACAGTGCAATCGTTCTCGCCTGCATCACGCCGCAATGGACAACGGCCGGATCGCTGTTAAACGCCGCAATCAAAGTCGGTGCGGCTGCATAGATCACAAACCCGATCAGCTCGGCGATGGTAATGGAACAGAGAATGCCAAACCGCGCTCCTTTTTTCGCCCGGTCATACTGTTTTGCACCGAGATTCTGGCTGACAAACGTCGTTAATGCCATCGTAAAGCATGTAACCGGAAGGAATGCAAAACCCTCGATTTTTGCATATGAACCGCAGCCTGCCATCGCCATTTTCCCGAATGCATTGATGTTCGTCTGCACGAAAACGTTTGCGATCGAAATAACCGAGTTCTGGAAACCGGACGGCACACCGTTGCGGATAATCTCGCCAAGCGCCCGGCCGTCGAAACGGATTTTGCGGATATGAAGACGATACTCTTCCTTCGTCCGCAGCAGATGGATCATGCAGAGAATCGCGCTTGTGAACTGGGAAATGACCGTTGCAAGCGCCGCCGCACCGACCCCAAGGCCAAGGCCGCCGATAAAAAGCAGATCGAGCGCAACATTGATGCACGATGACACGATCAGATAGATCAGCGGGTGACGGCTGTCGCCGACGGACTGCAGGATGCCGACGAAAATGTTATACATGATAAAACCAAGAGATCCTGCAAAATAGGTACGGAAATATTCGACGGACTGCGGCAGGACATCGGACGGTGTTCCCATCAGCACAAGGATTTTCGGCGCCAGATACATGCCAAGCACAGTCAGCGCTGCACCGGCCGCCAGGCCGAACGCCACGGTCGTATGGATCGCTTTCTGCAGATCTTCCCGGTTTTTCGCTCCGTAATACCTTGCAATCACGACACCGGCGCCCATTGCGATACCGTTAATAAAACCAACCATCAGAAAGATCAGATTGCCCGAAGAGCTGACCGCTGCCAGCGCATTGCTTCCCAGAAAATTTCCTACGATCAGCGAGTCGGCCGTGTTGTACAACTGCTGGAACAGATTGCCAAGAAACAGCGGAATCGCAAACAGAATCATCTTTTTCGAAATGCTGCCCTCCGTCATTCTTGTCTTACTTTCTGCACTCATTCGTAAAAACCCCCATTTCTTTTTCGTACAGTCAAAACCGGTCATCCACAGGTTTCCGCCCGGTGTGTGTCCAGCCTTCTTTTCAGCAGACACACACCGGAACTCACCCGAGATGACCGGTTTGGAAATATCCTTTTTTCTATTATATCGAACCTTCTCTGGAATGACAAGCCACAAATTCATGCAGAATGGCTTCGACACGTTCCAGCATCTCCTCTTCCGTGCAGAGTTCTTCCGGTTTCATGGATTCCAGGTAATCGTAGAATGCCATAAGAATGCTCGGTTCCCGGATGCTGAGGTAAATCAGCCGCTCTGTCCGCGTCTGGAACAGAAGATAGCCCTCGTTTGCATTGACCGAAATATTCAGCGCATGCTCTGCTCTCTCTTTCGTTTCCCGGATCATACGAAGATTTGCGCGATCCCGCAGCGCCAGAAAGCGGCGGATCAGGGCGATACGCTCGTCAAAGTCCAGCGGAGAATAGCATTCTTTTGGATACTCATCCACGCGCCCCGTTTCCAGGAAACTTTTGATGCCATCCTCTGAGAAAAACATCGTCGTTTTTTTATCCAGTACCTGTGTCTGCATCACCTTTGCGTACTGCGCAACCGCCTGTATCATCTGATCTCGCTCCGGCATTTCTTTTACAAGATGGTGTTTCAGCATTTCCGGTGTCAGAAGTCCGGAAAGACACGGCATTCTCTGGAAGAAATACCGCGGGGAATCTGATGCGATAAAGCGACGAATCAGTGTTTCCGTATAGCCAAGCTGGGACTGTACCGTGTCAAGACGTTCAAACAACGGCTCCGACTGTTTTAAATAGCCTTCAAACATCTCGCGCATCATCCGCAGTGTCGTCTCCTCCCGGAACAGAATTGCATTCTGGTAATCGGCACTAAAAGCAAGCGCACAGTGCTCCGTCAGGATGAGGTACGGGAAAAGGCGGAACTCATTCAGCCGCGCCGCCACATTGTCGTAATAGTACCGCGCACGGTAATCGCATCCACAGGCACAGATCGGCAGAATTTTCTGCAGACAGCTCAGATTGTAATTTTTCCGCATCGAAACCAGCTTCTCGTTGTTGTTCATGCAGAACAGATGTTGAATCGTCAAATTCGGGTTCTGTTCCCCGAATACCTGCAGAAGTTCCATGGCAAAATCGAAGTCCGGCTGGACCAGAACGGAAATTTTTCCGTCTTCTTTTACAGCTTCGCCGGAAAACAACTGTAAAATTGCATGCCGCACATGCACTGTGCCCCGAAAGGGAATCTCTCCGCTACCCCCCCGTTCAATTCCAGTTTTGCAATCTCCGCCTCATGGAAGATATATTCCTTTTTCCCCTCGCGGCGGCTGAACGTTTCAATCAGTTCTCCGACTGATTTGCGTCGGTAATAAACTTCCGCACCCATCTGGGCAATGTAAAACGCATCCATGAAATCTATTTTTTCCTGCGGCGTCAGCTGCATGAACTGCGCCATCTTCCGCACAACATCCTCTCCGGACGGATTTCGTTTTCCATTGATGATCTTATACATGAAAGAACGATCGAGTCCGCAGAACTGTGAAAGCGGGTAAACCCCGACATCTTTCATGGTGATATATTCGGATAATAAATCTGAAAAAACTGACATAGAGCCTCCTGTATCTCGATATTTTGCGTCGATTCTTTTCCAATATAGGTAAAAGTTTACCATGTTCAGAGAGACTTGGCAATTCTTCCGTTCGGCTTTGCATATCGTTTTTCTTTTTTTTACAGGATTTTCACACTGTTATGGAAAAACCGACGGAAAATTCCGCCGGTTTTTCTCTCTTTCGATCTGTTTAATCTTTTTTTATCCCAAATACAGTCAATGCCTGACGTGGTGAAATACCGAGTCCACCGACACTAATCAGCGTATCCTCTGCCTCCAGCAGAAGATTTTCCTTCTGGAATCTGACGATCATGCGGCCACCACTCAAACCGTCCATCCGCCGAATCTCCATCTCGAGCGTATTTAGCGTACGCCATGCAGCAGAACCAGCATAAATATGGCCATCCGCTTCACTATAGGCAAAATTCCGGCGCATGGAGAGGACAAATTCCTTTTCTTTCCCGCCTTCTTGTACTTTCCAGTACATCTTATCGCAGCCAAAAGCGAATCGCATCTCCTGAATCGGACTTGTCTCCAGCGAAAACAGGCCGCTTCCGCCGATCAGAATTTCTGCGGAATCCGGCAGCTGCTGGTTCCCCATCAGCGGAGCAGATACATAAACATGCTTGCTTACCTTCTCTTCCATAAACGGATTTCTCGTTCCTCTGCGCGGCGGCAGAGCCAGATCTGCGGTACGCGCTTTTACTGCATCGGCAAGTGGGGACGGCGGCAGCTCTCCTGCCTCTTTCTTCACATACGGGATCAGTTCCTCCTGCAGTGCACTCAGCTCCTCCTGCGTCTGTTCTGTTGCTGTTGTCAGGATCACAATCAGATCAAGATCCGGGAACACAACGCCGAACTGACCGTACGCACCATCTGCGCGGAAGGAACCCGGATAACGGCACATCCAGCACTGATAGCCGTAGCCCTGCGCCCAGTCTTTTACGTGGCCTTCCGAATCGCCCTCCGTCTCAATCTGCTTGCGGCAGGCGCGTTCAAACCAGTCTTTTCGAAGCAGCTGTTTTCCTTCCCACTCGCCCTGTCTGGACAGAAAATACGTGAATTTTGCCATATCCTCCGTCACCATCTTCATACCGCCTCCACCGAGCTCCGTTCCGTCTCCGAGCAGCGCACAGGTAAGGGATGTGATGCCAAGCGGCTCCAGCAGACGGGATTTCAGAAACTCTGTGACGTTCTGTCCCGTTTTTTTTCTCAGAACGGCAGCCAGCATGTTGGTTCCGGCTGTATTGTATTTATAAAATGTTCCCGGTTCATGGAGCACCGGATGATGAAGAAAGGTGGACATCCAGTTTTCGGAATTGTCCATAATCTCCGTCTCGTGACCACACCCCATAATCAGCAGGTGATGCAGCGTGATTTTTTTGAGATTTTCGGATGGATTTTCCGGCAGCAGGTCCGGAAAGATATCGACAATTTTCTCATCCAGCGATAAGATTCCCTCCTGCTCTGCAAAACCAATCGCCGTTGCTGTCAACGATTTACTGAACGAATACAGTGGATGACGGAATTTTTCATCATACGGCTTCCACCAGCCCTTCGCTGCACACTGTCCATGGCGGATCACCATAAAGCTGTGCAGCTCAATCTGGTTCTCTTCGATTCGGTCGAGAAAATTCAAAATTCCTTTGGAGCTGATTCCAGCTGATTCCGGTGTCACATCTTTAAAGTATCCCATTTTGCTTTTCCCCTTTCTCTCAGCCCTTATGCATCAATTTCGTAAAGTTCAACGGAAAGATCGCCCTTCCAGCTTACGCGGTCGTACGGTGTCTCCGGATAAACCACTGTAGAGATAGCATCTACGCCATCCTCAGCAAACAGTTCCAGAATGGAAACATCAAAAACAAGCTCCAGATTCCATGCTCCGTCTTTCTTTCTCGCTGCGGTGCTGATGGAATATTTCTCTGTCATGAAATGCTCACTGAATTCTTTGTAGCCCGCCATGGTACGGTCAACCGTGATTTTGGTGTCGCTTACATAAATCTTCAGTTTCTGTCCCACTGAGTTTTTCAGGCAGATTTTCGCATCTCCCTTTCCGGAAATTTTCAGTCCGAAGGTCTCTGTGCGAATCGTTGTGTGGTTCTCGATCGGGTAACTGCTGTGGCGGAATTTTTCCAGTCCGGCCGGAGCTGCCGCAAGGGTCAGAGCACCATCTACTTCTGTCAGGGACAGTTTTCTTGCCAGAGTTGCCTGACCACAGTACTCTTCTGTCGGAGTCTGTGCTGCATACTGCCAGTTCATACCCCATCCCATCAGCAGAACATCTTTCGCATTCTGGAATGTAACGGCTGCATAGTTGTCGAAGCCTTCATCCAGCCATCTTGGCTCATCGGACGGACAGGTGCAGAGGAATTTTTCTCCATCGAAATCACCCAGGAAATACTGCATTTTGCAGTGGTCGTCCTCGGAGGCTTTTGTCATGCTGACAACAAGAACCCATACATTTTTTCCCTTATACTCAATCGGGAACAGATCCGGGCATTCCCACACCCCCTTCACATGATTTCCTTCCGGTCCGAATTCTCCTGTTTTCTCCCAGTTTTTCATATCCTGGGATGCGTAGAAGAAGACACGGTCCTGCGCTGCAAGAACAAGGCTCCAGCATCTTCTGACCGGATTCCAGAACGCTTTCGGGTCACGGAAATCGGAAATTCCCGGGTTTTTGATGACCGGATTCAGATAGGACTTTTCAAAGTGCCGGCCCTTATCATTGCTGTATGCAATACTCTGCTGTTCCAAACCGTCCTTGTGATGGCTGGTATAAATAGCAATGATCGGCGGATTTTCATTGGTACCATACTCAGAAGAATTCTGCGTATCATACACAGCACTTCCCGAGAAGATAAATCCCAGTTCATCCGGATAAAGTGCGATCGGCTGATGCTCCCAGTGAATCAGGTCGCGGGATGTTGCATGGCCCCAGTGCATCGGTCCCCAGCTGGTATCATACGGGTACTTCTGATAAAAGAAGTGGTACACGCCATCCACATAAACCATGCCATTCGGGTCGTTCATCCAGCCTTCTTCCGGTGAAAAGTGAATTTTCGGTCTGTAATCTCTTTTTTTCATCATTTTTGTAAAACCTCCCAGAATAAACAACGGTCTGCAAAACCACTTCCATCGGCTTTGCAGACATCCGTCGTTTTTATTAATTTTTTATACATGGTAACACTTCTGAGTCTCATCTCAATTCTGTCATGCTGCATCGTTACCGTTTATAAATGTTTCTATCCCCTATTTTTTAATGGTGTACATTTTCACTTCCAGATCTCCGTCTGTGGAAACCACCTGATACGGTGCATCCGGATAAACGCATACGGAAGCGGTCTCCAGACCACCATCTGCATAAATCTCCAGATAGGAAACGTCAAAAATAATCTCCATGTTGACATTTCCACGCATGTGACGTTTTGTTGTGGATACCAGCAGATCCTCTTTTTTGAAGAGCTTCGGATCTACATCATCAAAGTAACTAAGGTCGCCGCTCTTGGAGCGGTCCACCGTGATGCTGTCCACCGTTACTTCGATGACTACTTCCTCACCTCTGCTGTTTTTCAGTGCAATTCTTCCAAAATTACCCTGCACGAGAAGTCCAAAGCTCTCGGTCAGCAGCGGTTTCTGATTTCCGATCGGGAATGCGCCCGCACGGTACTCGTCGATACCGAACGGTTTTGTTTTCAGGCGGTAGCCCTCCTCGGTCTCACAGAGAGAAAGTTCTCTCGGCAGTGTCATCAGGCCGGAATACTCACCAGTCGGAACAAAGTTCGCGTAGAGCGGATTAACGCCCCATCCAAGGTAAACCGGACGGTCGTAGTTTCCATACGTTACGCCCGCATAGTTGTCGAATCCGAAATCAATCCACAGCGGCTCGTCTGTGATCTCAGTGCACTGGAAGGTATCTCCGTCAAAATCACCGACGAAATACTGTATATTGGCACGGCCTTCGGTTCCCGGATGTATCATACTGACTATCAGAATCCATTTGAACCCGTCAAATTCATTTCCTGTTTTAACACGGATCAGATCGGTGCATTCCCATACGGTCGGCACTTTATTGACACCGACACCGAACTCGCCTGTTTTCTTCCAGTTTTTCAGATCCTGGGATGCATAAAACTCTGCGTGGTCGCCGGATGCCAGAACAAGGCTCCAGCAGTCCTTTTTATCATTCCAGAAGACGCGCGGATCGCGGAAATCCGGTACGCCCGGGTTTTTGATGACCGGATTGCCATAATATTTTTCAAAATGCTTTCCCTGATCCAGGCTGTATGCAATACACTGCTGCTCCAGACCCGTTTCCATATTGTGCGCCGTGTAGACAGCCACCATCGGCTTCTCACCGTATTTCGCAAATCCGCTGGTGTTATTTTCATCGTATGCCATACTTCCGGAGTACATCGTTCCGATCTCATCCGGGTACAGGGCGACCGGCAGATGCTCCCAGTGAATCAGGTCTTTCGATATTGCATGACCCCAGTGCATCGGTCCCCATACAACGTCATTTGGGTTATTCTGATAATACAGATGCCAGATACCATCGATGTAAATCAGTCCGTTCGGATCGTTGTTCCAGTTTTTCTCCGGTGTAAAATGAATGTTCGGTCTAAAATCTCTTTTTCCCTGTTTACTCATATGATCCATCTTTTCCTGTTCTCTCTTTTCCTATTTTATCGTTTTCCATTTGGAACTTCAACAAAAAAGAAATACGAACGAAATAGTCTTCTTTTTAAATATGACCATGTTATATGGGATACAACATGGCCACATTTAGAATTTCTTTAGTTATAGAATATCAATTGCAAATCGTTTACGTTACTGTTTTTTCGTAATCGCTTTTCGCACGATTTTTAGTTTGCTGCAGAAGCTGCTCTGTCTACTGCGCCCTGGTAAGTCTCAACCAGTTCATTCAAGCCAGCGCCTTCCAGCTCTGTTTTATAGGAATCCCAGCTTGCATCATCAACGCCGCCGGTTACCCATGTGGTGATGTAACGATCAACAATATCGGAGATGGTCGGCTGAATCTGTGCCAGACGCTGAATCTCTTCCTGGGTCATCAGAACACGCGGAATAGTGTCATACTCTTCCATGATGTCATCTTTACCGTTTTCTTTCTGCATCTCGAGAAGTTTTACAGCATCGAAGGTGTAGCCGCAAACGGTGTCATAGTACTCGTTCTGAACGATCATAGAACCACGGCAGGTTGTGGAGTTTACACGAGCCTCACCAAAGTTCTTATATTCCGGATTCAGAGGTTTGTAGTTTCCGTTTTCATCGAGCGGTGTACGAAGAATGCCGTCTTCGTCTTTCTCATAGTTGTATCCGATTGCGCCCCAGTTAGATGTAACAGAGATTTCCGGATCGCCTACCATGTAATCTACAAATCTTGCAACAACGTGCGGGAATTTGCAGGTCGTTGTGATTGCTGTGTCGGAAGAATCCTGCAGCTCAGAGTAGTTACACTCGAAACCGGTCATACCGTCTTCGCCCTGCAGTCTCGGAACTGCTACGTACTGATCATGTACTTCCTGGTTTGTAATTTCCTGATCGCCCCAAACACCGAAGGAACCGATCTTTGCAACATTCTCTTTGATCAGAGAAGATTTGAATGACATACTTTCATCTGCCTCGAAGGAACCGTTCCAGATCAGTCCTTCTTCATACAGCATGTTGAAAAATTCTGCTGTTTTCTTGAATGCTTCGTCTGTTGCAGTGAACGTAACTTTTCCGTCAACCATTCTTAAGTGATCCGCATAGGAGTTTCCTCCGCAGTAGGAGTCAGCGCATCCGAATGCACCTGTGAAACGATAGAACAGGTTGTAGGAACCAAAGGTATCGGTTGCGCCGAACCAGGTTGCCATCGGGATTTCATCGTCTTCGCCGTTTCCGTTCAGATCGCCGCCGTCGCGGATTGCTTTCAGGCAGTCTACCCACTCGTCTACGGTTGTCGGCACTTCTTTGCCTACTTTATCCAGCCATGTTTTGTTGATCACGAATGGTCCAGGTGTTAATACAAGACCTTTCATTTCCTCTACGTACGGGAATCCATATTTATGGCCGTTCGGAGCGGTGATCTCAAGCTGATACTGCTCATTGTCATCGAGGAATGCTTTCAGGTTCGGCATATACTCTTCGATCAGGCCTTCGGTCGGAAGGAATACATCCTGGTCTGCGTACTGAACTACGGTGTTTCCGGATTTACCATCGCCGAAGTTCCAGAATACATCCGGAAGATCCTGTCCGGAAGAAAGCATCAGATTGATTTTCTCTGTTGCGCTCTCCTGCGGGATCGGCTGCCAGTCAAACTCTACTCCTGTGTCCTCGAACCATTTCTGGCACATAGCCAGGTCGCCTACTTCTACAGTTCTGTCTGCAGAGTTTACGATCAGAGCGGAAATTTTTCCGTATTTCTCTTCGAATTTTGCCGGATCTTTGATGATCGGAAGGGTACCGTCGAGCTGGATGATTCCCTCATCTACTGCTTCCTGCTCTTCTGCTGTGAGACCTGTGTCACCTGCTTCTGTACCGGATGCAGAGGTGGTGTCTCCTCCTGTGCTTCCTGCACCGGAGCTGCTTGAGCTGCCGGAGCTGTTTCCACAGCCTGCGAGCATGCTGGTTACCATAAGGCTTGCCAGTAATACGGATACGATTTTTTTCTTCATATTGTTCCTCCTTTATTTTGCTGCCTTTTCCGGCAGTGAAATACGTTAGTATTTTTGTATTCCTACACATAAACCATGTCTGCTATATCCATGAATTCTGCAACAATAAATTTTCTGTTCTGCATCAGCCCTTGACTGCACCGATCGTAACACCTTTTGCGAAGTATTTCTGCAGGAAAGGATATACGCACAGAAGCGGGAATGCGGAAACAACTACGACACAGTATTTTAACTGCTCAGCCAGTTTCTGTTTTGTTACCATCTCAGAAGCACTACTTCCCATCTGGTTGGACTGGTTCATCAGTACCAAGTTTCGAAGAACGACCTGAAGAGGCATCTTGCTGTCATCCTGCAGGAACATCAGTGCGTTGAAGAACTGGTTCCACATTGCGGTTGCATAGAACAGACACATAACTGCGATGATCGTTTTCGACAGCGGAATTGCAATTTTGAAGAAGAATCCAAAATCGCTGCAGCCGTCGATTTTTGCTGCTTCGAGAAGCTCGACCGGAATACCACTTTCAAAGAAGGAGCGGCATACGATCAGGTTGTAAGCGGACACTGCTACCGGAAGGACCATAGCCCATGTTGTGTTGTAGATGTGCAGCTGCTGTACGGTTAAGTACATCGGAATCATACCGCCGCTGAAGAACATCGTGAAGGTGAACAGGAACATAATCGGTTTTCTTCCTACCATATCGTATCTGGAAAGTGCATAGCCGGCCGGAATGGTGCAGACCAGGGAAATCAGCGTTCCTAATACGGTATATTTGATGGTGTTTGCATAGCCGGTCCAGAGCGGCTGGTATTTCAGTGTGGTTTCATATCCGTTGGTGTACCACGCTTCCGGATAGAGAAGAATTTTACCGGAGCTTACAACAACCGGGTCTGTAACAGATGCCAGAAGCACGTAATACAGAGGATATACAATTGCAATACAGACAAGGATCATGATGACGGTATTGATCACGGTAAAGACCTTGTCTCCCGTACTCATTTTTACTTTTTTCTTTTTCACAGTGTTATTATTTGCCATTTTTCAAGCCCCCTGACTCTTAGAAAATACTGATATCGCTGGTCTTCTTTGCAACTGCGTTTGTGATAACCAGAATAATGAAGTTTACAACGGAGTTAAATAAGCCAACGGCTGTCGCAAAACTGTACTGTGCGGTCTGGAGACCTACTTTGTATACGTATGTCGAAATGATCTCACTGACGGTTGTGTTGGTACCGTTCTGCATCAGATAAGCTTTCTCATATCCCACGTTCATAATGTTACCTACCTGAAGGATCAGCATCAGGATGATGGTCGGCATAATCAGAGGTAAATCAATGTAAAGGATCTTCTGAAATCTGGAAGCACCATCCATCGTTGCTGCTTCGTAATATTCCGGGCTGATTGCGGTCAGTGCTGCGATGAAGATGATGGCGTTGAATCCCATCGTCTGCCAGATGTTACTTCCGATGAAGAGTTTGCGGAAGTACTCCGGAAGGCTGGTGAACATGATTGCTTTTCCGCCGGCTCCCATAACTGCGTGGTTTACAAGACCGTTTGCGGAAAACAGTACGGAAATCAGGCTGACTACAACTACGTTTGACATAAAGTACGGTGCGTAGGAGATGGTCTGGATGATTCGTCTCGGTCCGCTTCTCTGTACCTGGTTCAGTAAGAGTGCGAAGATAACCGGAATCGGGAATCCGATGATCAGGCTCTCCAGACTGATGACGATCGTGTTCTTGATTGCCGTCATGGCAATACTGGTACTGAAGAACATCTTGAAATACTTGAAGATCGGATCTGCCCACGGACTTCCCATGATTCCCATGCGGCCTTTAAAATCTTTAAAGGCGATGATCAGGCCGTACATTGGATAGTAAGCAAAAACGATCAGCCAGATCAGTGCAGGAATCAGCAGGATGTACAGCTGCCAGCACGAGAGCGCTTTTTTCAATTTTCCACTTTCTGCCGTTTTCGGCGATGACGTTTTTTTCTTCATAGTTCCCTCCTTATTTCTCTAAAAGCTTTACCAACCGCTTTTCGTTCCACATTTGCATCGTTTCCGTTTTGGCACTTTGCCTTGTGGAACCTGTTCCATACCTGTATCATAGTACGCAGTTCGCCCAATGTCAACAAATCATCAATATTTTTTCGTCATTTTCAATATTTTCACAATTTTTATTTTGTGTTTTTGTGCAATATGCATCCTGTTTTTCATAAAATTCACACTTATCTTCTTTCTTCTCCCATTCTCCTGTTCCACATGTTCCGCTGTTCCATGCTTTTCCTGTTCCATATGTTCCACTTTTCCGTTTTTCACTATTTTTTCGACAATTGCAACTGTTTCAGCAGCGATTTCATATCCTTTTGCTCAGTCTTTCTGCCCTTTTGCCGTATATAAGTTGGTTTTATTTCATTTTTATTTTATACATGAAAAAGAGACACCCTTTCTTTTCAGATCGAGTGTCTCTGATATCTGTTCTTCTTCTGTTCTATCGCAATCCCGGAAAATGATGCAAAATTCGGTAATTCCCTGTTTTGTTATCTTCAGGTACTTTCTCCTTTTCGGAAGGTCACATCCACAATCTGCTCCATCTCCTCAATCTTCTTTCCGTCAATCATGCGGATGATTGTGTCCACGCTCCGCTTTGCGATTTCCGGCACATTCTGACAGACCGTCGTCAGCTCCGGTGTCAAAAAGCGGGTAAAATCCAGGCCGTCGTAGCCAACCACCTTCAGTTTTTTCGGAATCTTAATCCCTTTTTTCTGCAGCATCTTCATGCACGCTGCCGCTGTGACATCGGCTGTAAAGAGTCCATCAATTCCATCAAAATGGCTGATGTATTTTTTCCAGATCGTCGGGCCGCTCTGAAAATTCAGAATCTTGCTTCCGGCATCAATCGCTGTAATTTTACATTTATGCTGTTTGCAGACTTCCGCAAACCGTCGGTAACGATCCATGGAGCAACCACGCTCTGTTGCACTCGATGCAAAATAGAGCACATTCTTACATCCTGCGCTCAAAAGCGCCTGCGCCGCAAGCTCACCGCCGCGCTTATGGTCGGAATGTATACACGGAATCCCTTCGGTGACGTAGCGGTCAATCATGACAATCGGACGGTGAATTTCCGCCAGGCTGACAGAAGACGGGATATCCGCACAGCAGATAATGCCGTCCATGACATTTCGCTGCAGCATTTCCACAAATTCCTCGATGCGGTTCGGATTGTCCCCAACCTCGCAGAGCATGCACTTGTAGCCATTGGTGTACAGATTATTCTCGACATGTTTCACCAGAGATGCCATAAACGGATGTGAAAGATTCTTAACAACAATTCCGATAAAACCGGACTTGTTGCGGAACAGGTTCTGGGCAAGCTCATTTGGTTTATAGTTCAGTTCCTCCACTGCCTGCATGATCTTCTGTTTTGTTTCATCGGAAATATACCCGCTCCCATTGAGTGCACGGGATACCGTTCCGATTCCTACTCCCGCTTTGATCGCGACATCTCTAATACTTGCCATAGTTTCTCCTAACTCCTATTCTGACACTGGGCTGTTTTCTCTGACTCGTTCCGGCTTTTCCCCCGCTGCCAGTCTGTGGAGCCCGTTCCACAATGCTTGATTACTTTTATTTTAAAGCACCGCAATCTACAAATCAAGTTAAAAGCTGAAAATTTAAGTACAAAAAACAAGCGACTGTTTGGATCATTTCCCTTTTTCTGGTGAAACCATCCAAACAGCCTCCTGTGTTTTTGTCACTTTTGTCTTATTTTCCAAAAACGCTCATTCATGCGGGCATGCTTTGCGATTTTTCTGGAATTTCATATGTCCCTGAACATTCAGAAACGCTTAATCGTTTTCCAACGAGATATCACCATCCTTTGTCATCAGTGTGATTCTGCCCGCTGGCTGATCCGGTACATAAGAAAAGCTCTGCTCGTCCTCCTCTTTCTGCATCAGATTCTCCATGGTATCCGGTACATCGATCTCCCCAAAATCTGTCTTTGCCGTAATTTCCAGCCGTTCCAGATCTTTTTTACCCAGTTCAAGTTCAATATCGCCGTAGGAGTTTTCCACCGACACGTCTCCGGAAAGCTTCGTATTTTGGATTTTCGCATCGCCATCCTCCAGCGTGATCGACCCATTCTCCCACGTTCCACTCTTCAGTTCCACATCACCGTAATCTGCTTTGCATTTGATATTCTGCATGTCACATCCGAAAAGTGTGATATCTCCATCCGCATTTTGCAGTCTTCCGCTTTCCGCCTGGATGCCATTCATCTGCACATCACCGAATCCCATCGTTACCTCTATTTTTTTCAGTACCTTCTTTTCCGGTACATACAGAATCACTCCTGTTTCCGACTGTTTACCGCCACTTAAGATTTCTTCCGTAAAGTCAATATTAATGTAAATCGTATCGGACACTGCGCTTGTCTCTTCGATGCTCAGAACACCGTCCCGCACGCGATATTCCACTGCAGTCTCTCCTTTTTTCGACGGAATCCGCCAGGCGAGATAACAGGAATCGTCACCGGACGGAAGGATGTTCAGGTCGCCGATCGTAAGGTCTGCCTGCAGTTCATCAAAATCATCAAGTTTTATCTTTTCCTGTGTGGAAATGCCGTCTTCCTTCTTCGCAGAACCGCTCATCGCATTCAGATCATACGTTTCCGCGTATGCTTTTCCGCCGCTTGCCCATCCGCTGAACATCAGCACTGCACCGGCAATACAGCAGGCACATCCTGTCAGTAATGCTGTTTTTGTCCATTTTTTCATGATCTGCTTCCTCCTTTTTTCGTTACCTTACGTGTACACCACACGAACAGCCGTCCCATCCATTTTGCAAAGTATACGCCGAACACCGCGCACAGAATACTGATTCCCAGCATGAAAACGCCCATTCCGGTAATAAAGCAGAATCCGCCGAAGGAAACCGAGACTGCCAGAATGCCGCGCAGCAGCATCTTAATTCCGGCGGCCACGCCGACAACTGCAATCAGAAAGACGCTCATATCAAGCAGTGCCGCACAGAGGGCCGCGCAGAGCAGAACGATGAGAATGCTGATCAGAATCGGGGCTCCGATCGGGGCTGCAAACAGGGCGAGAATCGCGATCCAGACGATGTTGGCGCCTGTCGTTTTTTTCTTCTCTTTCCGTTTTTCTTCCTTTTCCATTGCCTCGCGTTCATCTACTTTTTTGTCCAGAAGATTCCGCATCAGCTCGGCGGCTGCCTGTTTCGGTGTTCCGAGTTCTTTGATCACGGCCTGCTCATTTTCCGGACCGGCATCTGCAAAATACTCGGTGAAGTATTCCATCGCATCTTCATAGTCGCTCTGCGGAAGCTTCCTCAGATACTTTTCCAATTGTTTCAGATATTCCCCACTCGTCATTCTTTTTTCCTCCACTCGATGATGTTGTCAATGGTGTCACGATAGGACTTCCATTCGCCCTGCAGGTACGCCATCTGTGTTTTTCCTGCTTCTGTGATCGAATAATACTTCCGTTTTCTGCCCTGGTACTCTGCGGAATACGTCGTCACGTAGCCCGCCTTTTCCAGTTTTTTCAGGATCGGGTACAGTGTCGACTCTTTGATGTCTGCAACCAGTTTGATCGTCTGGCTGATTTCATATCCATAAGAATCTTCCCGATTCACAATCGACAGGATCATAAATTCGATCAGCAGTGCTGATACCGGAAAATACATAAAAAACCACCTCCGTTAGTTTCTGATATGTAAAATATTTATATATATATAATTTATACATATCATAAGACTATGGAGGCGGTTTGTCAAGGGGAATATATAAAATTTTTACATATTCGCTGTCATGTCATCATCTGTGTTTATTTCAGGGATTTTCCGGAACCGAATGCGTCGCCGACTTTGTCGCCCATGGCGAGATAGGTGTTGTTGACCGGGTCGAAGGCGATTGGTTTCAGTTTTTTCGGGTCGATCTTTCCGTCGGTCAGAACGCTCTCGTCTGCGCAGACGTTCACGATCTCGCCGACCAGAATGCCGTTGTCAAAGCTTTTCACTTTGCACTCCAGTGCCATCGGAAGCTCGTCGATCAGCGGCGCGTTGACGAATTCGCTCTTCGTTGCATGGAAACCGGCGCGTGCAAATTTATCCGGAACTTTTCTGCCGGACTCGATGCCGACGTAATCGCAGCCAACAACAGTATCCTCGGTTGCCATGCTGACGGTGAAGGCACCGGTTGCGGCAAGGTTGTCTGTTGTCTTGTGGTCGCCCATGCTGATGGAGATCTCATTGAAATCTGTGACTACACCCCATGCAGCATTCATGGCATCCGGGTTGCCATCTTTGTCATATGTTGCAATAATCAGAACCGGAAGTGGATACATGTTTGGTTTTGCTCCAAAATTTACTCTGCTCATGGTTGTTCCTCCTGTTTTGCTTGATTTTCTTTATTATAACGCTTACAGCAAACTTTAACACAAGAGATTTTCTCTGCAAATTTTCTTAATCGTTTAATTTTCTCGTCATATCATGCCATTCCTCGCCGCCCCAGGTGGATGTGGAGATTCCCTCGTCGCGGAAATTCATCTTTTTGTACATCTCCACCTTATCCTGCAGGCAGGTCAGAATGAGCTGTTTTCTTCCGTTTTTCTGTTCCCGGCGGCTGTACTCTTCCATCAGCGCGCGGGCGATTCCCTGGCCGCGGTATTCCGGCAGGACACTGAGACCCAGCAGCATGACGTTTTCTCCCTTCGGGTCGTACAGACTGATTTCATCGAAAAAGGCATCACGGAATTTTGTCTCGTTTGTTGCAAGTCCGTTCAGCGTTCCGGCGATTTTTCCGGTTTCTTTGTCTACTGCCGCCAGAAACAGCTCCGGCGCGTACTGCACCCGCTCGCGCATGCTCTTTTCGGAGCACGCCTCATTCGGCGGAAAGCACGCCAGCTCAATGGCAACGCCCTGTTCCATTTCATCCTGGCGGATGGTTCGAAGTTCATATCGTTCCATTTTATGGTATTCCTCCATTGCCCGCTCAAAAAACTGCAGAAAACCGTCTTCCACGGCAAGCTGATCGAGCGCGGCTTCTTGCTCATTCAGATCGTAATAATATTTTCCGGTCCGCAGATCGATCGACAGACGGTCGAGCGGAAAGCCTTTTTTGCTCATCGGATGGGGTGTGCTGACCATGCGGAAAGGAGCGCTCTCCATTGACGGGTCCATCGCGTCATAGCGGTGGTCCGCATCAAGAATCAGCGAAACTGCGTTTTTGTAGCGTCCCGTCAGGCCGCCGTACTTTTCTGCAAGGGCGGCGTAATGCGCGGTCATTTCTTCATCGGACAGATACTTTCCGTTCACGGTCCGCACATGGACGCCGGGCTGGTCGTCCTCTGCCACGTTGTCAAAATACAGACCGGAATCACAGGAGAACACCGGCATATGAAGCGCGTTGAAATACGCCTCCGCCTTTTTCCTGGCATTTTCCAGCGGCGTTTTTCCATCCTCGATAATCTCTGGCTGCTTAACACCGCCAAGATCTTTCAGCCCGATCAGCTCAATCCCAAGACCGGCAAGGCGGTGACGCATCGCGTCGAGTTTTGCCGGGTTGCCGGTTCCGTACAGTAACTTCATTTCTGCCCCCTTCTATGCCTCGATGCCGAACTCTTCCGGGCGGAAGCGCGGGCAGACATTTTCCGACGATGTGATGACGGATGCAGCAAGACGCGTACCGATTTCAACTGCCTTGCCAATCGTTTTTCCATAGGTCAGACCGGCGGAAACACCTGCGCAGAACGCATCACCGGCTCCTGTTGTATCTTTTACCTGTACTTTCTGCGCCGGGCAGAAGCCGCTCTCTCCGTCTGCTTCCGCATAAACCGCTCCGTCGCCACCCATTGTTACGACCATGGCCGGAACATTTGCCGCTTTCAGACGCTCGGCGAGAATCTTTTCCATCTCGGCCGGTGTTTTTTCGCTGTAATCATCGGAGAAGAGAACGCCTGCCTCGAGCTGGTTGCAGATCAGGCAGTCAAATTTCTGCAGAAGATCTCTTCTGCTGACCGCGATGTTCATGTTGCTGACAACGCCGTACAGTTTTTTATCGTATTTTTCACAGAGCTGTACCAGCTTTTTGATGATCTCTTTGTCCATATCGATCTCTGCCACAATGGAATCGCAGTTTTCGATAATTTCATCTCCGTTTTCTTCCAGAATATCGAGAATCGGCATCAGGTTCGGGCGCTGGGAAATGGAGCCCGCCAGGTCACCGTTGTGATCGAAGACAGCAAGCCATGTTCCCATGCCGTTCGGGATTTCTTTCATGTATTCGGTATTGACTTTGTGGCGCTGCAGTTTGCGCACAACATCCTCGCCGAGTGCGGTATTATCCGCGATTCCAAGGAAGGTCGGGCGCAGTTCCAGGTTTGCGATATCCTCCACCACGTTTCGGCTCACACCGCCGTGGATGTATTCGACATGGCCGGCGTTTCTGCCGTCCGGGACGTAGATGTCCTCTGGAAAACCTTTGATATCCACAAAAACTGCTCCTAATACTACGATTCCATTTTTATTTACTGCCATGTTTCTTTTTTCCTCTCCTGTTTTTTCATTCCTTCTTTTTTCAGACAAGCCTCTTCGTCTGTTTTACGAAATTTCTGTCTTCTCAGCATCCAAATAATGTAAGGCACTTTTACATTGCTGCTCTCTGCTACTGTCTCGACAGTTGAGACAGTGAAGAACGCTCAACTCCTACACAATCCATCCGCTCTGACCTCTGATTGGCCATACACTCGCAGGGAGTTGAGTTGCCGGATTTCACCGTCTCGACCTGGAAGCTGGTCCTTATTTCTTTGTTTTGACATCAAGACTACCGTCTCAACGGTACTTTCGTTGTTCCAACAAAGTTCCTGTATTTCCCTGTCTCCAAAATACACCGGGAAGCGGAACTTTATGTGCTTCAGGAATCTGCCATCCGGCTGCTCCTGCTCATAAATGTCCACCTGTTCTACAAAGCTGTTAAGAAATTCTTTCTTCTCCAGGTCGGTGAACTTATCATATAGTTTATCAAAATATAAAAGAAATTGATAGACGTTTTCTTCTGATATTTTCTGTTGCTGAATATTCAGCAGGCGATTCTTGACTTCTTCTATACTGTTCTCCACGCCTTCAATCTCATCATACAAACGGTATAACCTTGTCTCCATATCCTGATATTTCTTCTCATAAAATTTATCCATGATATCCAGACTATCCATCTGCTGTCCGAGTCTTGCTTTTGCTCCTGTCAGCTGCTTATGCTGCTTTTCTAATCCTTCAATCTCTTTTTCTATTTCTTCTGTATCTATTCTTGAACCGATTTTATTCAGAATTGCTTCTTCGAATTTAGGATTCTTCACCAGCTTCCGAATAACTTCTTCCACTGCATTATTAATCTTCTCCTCGCTCCATTGTTTACGATATCCACATTTATGACCGTCTACCAGGCGACGATGTTTGCAGGCATAATAGAAATAATCCTTATATAAGGTTCCGTCTTTCTTTTTCTTTCGGTTCACATTCCCATACATACCGCTTCCACATAACGGGCATCTCAATATTCCGGATAAAATATGCTCATGCTCGAGACTATGTGTCTTTTCATATTTCACACCTGTTTTTTCCCGTTTTTGATGTGCCAGCTCCCAGTCTGTTTCTGAAATGATTCCTTCATGGATACCATCGTGTAGCATATAATTTTCCTGCTTTACAATACGGTATTTATTTCTTGTACCAGATACTTTCTCGTTCTTCCTTCGTCCATAAGCCAGCTTTCCACAGTATACCGGATTATCCAGAACGCCTTTTATAAATGAAGCGGCAAATGCGTCCAGTGTATTATTCTGTCGTTTTTTCTTTTTATATCCATGCTGGTTCAGCCATGCAGCAATCGCAGAAATTCCCATATTTGTATGAATAAATTTATCATAGATCAGACGAATAATCTCTGCTTCGTCCTCTGCGATCTGCAATTCTCCATTTACCAATTCATAGCCATATGGAGCAAACCCGCCGTTCCATTTTCCTTCCCTTGCTTTCTGCTTACGTCCTTCCATTGTCTGAACAAGGATATTCTCTCGTTCGATCTCTGCCACCGCAGACAGAACAGAAATCATCAGCTTTCCACTATCTTTTGAGCTGTCAATCCCATCTTCAACACAGATCAGATTCACTCCAAAATCCTGCATCCTCTGCAAAGAGTTTAATACATCTGCCGCATTACGACCGAATCTGGAAAGCTTGAACACCAGTACAAACTGTACCTCATCTGTTCCATTCTCAATATTATCTAACATTCTCTGAAATTCCGGTCTGCCCTCTACGCTCTTTCCAGACTTACCTTCATCGGAATACTCATTTACGATTTCCATATTCTGAAATTCTGCATATCTCTTGAGTTTTTCTTTCTGAGCATCCAGACTGTAGCCATCCACCTGCATGGTTGTGGATACTCTGGTATATATATCGCATTTAATCTTTTTATTCTTCATAATCTTCCTCGCAGTATAACTCCGTTTTATTGTCCCAACTTTATTTTAGTACTTGTTCCAACTATTTTCAATACTTATTTTCTTATTGACTCATTTCTTTGTCAATCCTATAATTAATACAAAAAAATCCTCTAGGACAATAGGTATTTCACTATCTCTTAGAGGATTTTTCTTTACTTTAAATGGTATCTGGTAATATTTTTCCAGTTTTCCGGGAAACCCATTTTATTCAATAATTCCGTTTCGCTTATATGCTCTACCTCTCTGTTTACTCGGTCAATCTCTTTTATAAGCTTTCTTTTAAATTCCAGAAAATCTTTTCCAGGTAATAGATATCTAAAAGCAATCACCACAGCAAACAAATCCTGTTTTCCTTTTTCATACTGATTCCCACTCTGTGGCAATGAAAGTTTTTTATGAAGCGGTGTATCCGCAATAGCATCTACCGTTCTGTATGTGAACAGTCGTTCTCCATGTGCACATACGTTTCTATACTTCGTGAGAACCGATAGAAACTGCTCCATCTGATGCTGATTCAAAGGTTCAAAGTTTTTTGACACTTTTGATTTTAAGGATTGGGGAAATACTCGGAACATTTTTGATAAATTTCCAAACGTAAGTACATTCGCCAAAACCCATAATGGAATTTCACCATATGTCTTGCGATAATAATTGA
Organism: Blautia sp. AF19-13LB; assembly: GCF_003479105.1. Taxonomy (NCBI): domain Bacteria; kingdom Bacillati; phylum Bacillota; class Clostridia; order Lachnospirales; family Lachnospiraceae; genus Blautia; species Blautia sp. AF19-13LB. The sequence goes on along the minus strand of NZ_QUGO01000005.1, from coordinate 144,792 downwards.
TATATGTATAATCTGTGGTCGTTGTTGCCCGTTTCAAGGTCGCTATCAACTTTACGATTGTTGCATGATTTCTTTTTGTATGATTATAATTATTAGTATCCAGGTACTGCTTCTGCTCTGCTCCATACATTTCAGTAAAATAGTATGACATCAAAGAACGCATCTGTCGCTCAACCTGCAGTAAATATTTAAAGAACAACTCTCTAAGCTCTGCATCAAACTTATACAGACTGACTATTTCTTCAAAACTTGTTCCTGCTTTATATTTCTTTGTATTCGATATTCTAAAAAGATGTTTATATCCTCCCATAAGAGGAAAATATCCTATTTGGCGTAACATCTCTTCTGCATATTCTCTGTCGTTTATTTTTATTCCCTTTTCGTCACTGATCCAGGAAACCTGATCACTAAAAGAAGAGAATTTTTTCGGTGTCTGCATATCATTTCTCCTTAAAACAAAAGAGGGAGAGACCCGCAGGCTCTCCCCCGCCTGTAGGCTTCGCAAGTTTCTACAGAACGATCACTGAGCTTAGTATACGTCATTTTAAATGTCCTGTCAATACGCCAAAACATTCTTAGCCATACCCGCTCAGAAGTATTCTATGCTGTTTTTTCTTCTTTATTCTGTTTTTCTTCCTCCAACTCCCGGAGGACTTCATCGCCGTACTTATCAAGCATCCGTACCAGAAAATCAATGCACCGCTCAAATTCAATATTCTGTTGCATAAGCTCCTCCCGTCATTGTTTTGATCTGAGCTTATTTTACAGAACCTGCCGGAAAACCACATTGAATAGAAATTGATTGTAAATTGACACAATCAATTTAAAAATATCCGCATTTTCTTGAATCGAATATATGTTCGTGTTATGATAGATATACTTAATCTTAACTACGAAAGGGGAATTTCTATTGAATCGATGCGATTTTTCTTCTATTAGCA